>JBEKJO010000097.1:0-24393 GCA_050011195.1 Verrucomicrobiota bacterium
CTCGATCTCTATTACACCGACAGCACCACCAACCTCTGCCACAGCGCCACTTTCCCGGTGACCAACGGCTTTTTGGCCGCAACCGTGCCGGCCAATTGTGTCTTCACTCTGGTCGGCTTCGATCCAGCCAGGATCGCAGTTTCCGTCCTCATCACCAACCCGGTGGACGGGGCCTTTTACAGTGCGCCGGCGACCATTCCCATCCAGGCCAGCGCCACCACCACCACCGGCAACGTCAGCCAGGTCGAGTTCTTCAGCGGCACAACCGACCTCGGCGGGGTTGTCCCCCCGCCGTACAGCATCACTTGGAGCAATGTTCCGCCGGGCACTTATGCGCTCACCGCCTGCGCCACCAATTCCGTCGGCGACTTCCGCGTGTCTCCGGTCGTCCACGTCACCGTGGTTGGCCCGATAGCGCAGATTAGCCTCACGCCATCGAATGCCGCCGTGGTCCCTTACGGTACCCAGCGGTTTACTGCGTCGGCTGCCGACGCGCTCGGAACCGTAATCGACCCGCCTCCGGCTTTTGCCTGGTCGGTCAGCGGCGGCGGGACGATCGACACCAACGGTCTGTTCACCGCGGGCGGCAGTGTTGGCGGGCCATTTGCCCTCGTCGCCAGCGACAACGGTATCACCGGTACCGCCAGCGTCTCTGTCGCCATCAACGTCAACCTTGCCCCGGCTGGCGCCGGCTGCATTTGGTACAGCCTCACTGCGTCCACCAACAGTTCGCCGCAGGCGGCGGCGCCTGGCGTCAACGATGGCGATCTCACTACCGATGTTCCCCTCACACCCGGCGGCACAGACGATCTCACGAACGCTTACGAAGCCGCCGGCGTTGTTTGGTCCACGCCGCAGACTATCAACCGCGTCATCTACTACAACGGCTCCTACACCACGAACGGCAATGGCGTGTTCGCCGATGAGTTCGGACTGCAATTCTCGCCGGACGGCTCAACCTGGACCAATGCCGCTCCGGCAACGCCAGCTTCACTTTCACTGGCGGCGTGGCCACTGTGCTGGGGGTCCGGTGCGTCGGTCGCGTTAATACCGCCGATAGCCCGCAAAACTCCTGGCTCGCTTTCGCCACGGAGGTGCAGGCCTTCGCCGCGCCGGTGCCCACTATTTCCGTCCTCATCACCAACCCGGTGGATGGGGCCTCTTACACTGCGCCGGCGACCATTCCCATCCAGGCCAGCGCCATCACCACCACCGGCAGCATCAGCCAAGTCGAGTTCTTCAGCGGCACAACCGACCTCGGCGGGGTTGTCGCCGCACCGTACGGCATCACCTGGAGCAATGTTCCGCCCGGGGCTTATCTGCTTGCCGCCAGCGCCACCAATTCCGTCGGCAACTTTGGCGTGTCTCCGGTCGTCCACGTCACCGTGGTCGGCCCGACCGCCCAGATTAGCCTCACACCGACCAATGCCGTCGTGGTCCCTTGCGGCACGCAACAGTTCATCGCTGCGGCTGCCGACGCGCTCGGAACTGTAATCGACCCCCCGCCGCCCTTTGCCTGGTCGGTCAGCGGCGGCGGGACGATCGACACCAACGGCCTGTTCACCGCGGGCGGCAGTGTCGGCGGGCCATTTACCATCGCCGCCAGCGACAACGGTGTGACCGGTACCGCCAGCGTCTCTGTCGCCACCAACGTCAACCTTGCCCCTGCCGGCGCCGGCTACATTTGGTACAGCATGGCCGGGTCCACCGACAGTTTGCCGCAGGCGGCGGCGCCTGGCATCAACGATGGCGATCTCAATACCGATGTTCCCCTCACACCCGGCGGCACAGAGGACCTCCCGAACGCTTACGAAGCCGCCGGCGTCGTTTGGTCCAACGCACAGACCATCAACCGCGTCATCTATTACAACGGCTCCTACACCACGAACGACGATGGCGTGTTCGCCGATGGGTTCGGACTGCAATTCTCCCCGGACGGCTCAACCTGGACCAATGCCGGCCCCGCCTGGACCGTCGCTCCTGCTTACGTTTACAACTCGGCGGCCTCCGGCAACGCCAGCTTCACTTTCACTGGCAGCGTGGCCACCGTGCTGGGTGTCCGTTGTGTGGGTCGTGTCCACACGGTCGAAACCTCCCAAAATTCATGGGTTGCGTTTGCCACTGAGGTGCGGGCCTTCGCCGCGCCGGTGCCAGCCCCGCCGATGCTGACCGCCAGCGCCGTTTCCAACGGCATCGCCATCTCCTGGCCCGGCTCTCCGAGCAACTACGTGCTGGAAGCCGCCACCAACCTGCTACCGCCCGTCACCTGGTCGCCGGTGGCTAACACCCCGCAACCGGTCGGTGGCCTGCTCACGATTACCGTCCCATCAACGTCTGCCTGCCAGTACTTCCGCCTCCATCAGCAGTGACCGCCGAGAGCTTCTGCGCCGGCAATTCAACCGGCGCACGCAGATGGGTCATTTACCCTCCTTGAGCAGCGTCCCTTCTTTGACCCGCCAGCGCTGCCCTTCGCGCCCCGGTTCCTCCGGCCAGTTTTCCTCTGTGGCCGTCATGAACACCTGGCCGTGCGACTGCTGTGCCCGCTGCAGCAACGGCGGAAAACCGCTGCGCCGCATCACGTCTAGCTCCCCCATAATGTCGTCGATGAGGAGGACCGGGGGCGAGCCGTGCAAGCCGGTCAGATACTCGGCTTGCGCCAGCTTGAGGGCGATGGCGAGCGTGCGCTTTTGCCCCTCGCTGCCGAACTGCGCCGCCGAACGGTTGTCCAGCAGGAGTTGCAAGTCGTCCCGGTGCGGCCCGATGAGGGTCGAGCGATAGGCGCCCTCGCGGTGCCGGGATTGCGCCAACTCCACGCTGAAGTCCTGCTTCACGCTCGGCTGATACTCCAGGCGCAGTTCCTCCGCCTCGCTCGAAATGCGGTGATAGGCCAGCCGGGCCAGCGGCGAGAACCTGGGGACCAGTTCGCGGCGCAGCCGGGTGATTTCCTCGCCGCTCATGACCAGCTCGCGGGAAAAGCCGTCCAGCGCCGCCGGGTCGGGCCTCGGGTGTTTGAGCAGCGCATTGCGCGAGCGCAGCGCCCGAGTGTAGCGCTGCAGCAGCGGCAAATAGCCCGGATAGGTTTGCGACAGCAGCAAGTCGAGAAAGCGCCGCCGCGCGCGCGCCGCCCCTTTGACCAAATGCAAATCCTCCGTGCAGAAGACCACCGTGCGCAGCACGCCCAGGAAATCCGTCAGCTTCCGCACCGGCCGTCCATCCAGGCTCAGGCTCCGTTCCGCACTGGACCAGTACATCTTAATGTCGTGTTCCCCCTGCCCGACCAGCTTGCCGCCGACGAAATAGCCTTTCTGCTCGTGCCGGACCATCTGCGCGCCGCCCACGCCGCGAAAGGAGCGCAGCGTGGCCATGAGATAAACGGCTTCGAGAAGGTTGGTCTTGCCCTGGGCATTGTCGCCCAGCAGCAGGTGAAACCCGGGAGCAAAATCGACATCCAGCCGCGCGTAGTTGCGGAAATCCCGAAGGCGCAAATGGGCCAGATGCATGTCTTCAGCATGGATGGCGGCGGCTTTGGGGGCGAGAATTTTTCACCCGCCCAGCCCGGCTTTCTCATAGCCACCGCCAATATCTGCAACGGGTCTGAATTCCGCTTGGTGCCGCCCACAAAAAAACCGGCGGCCGAATGGCCGCCGGGCTGAGAACCGTTAAGAAGTCACCGAGGTTACTCCGCCGGAGGATTGGCTTCCGGCACGGCGCGGTAGAACTGGACCTGATTGTTCTGGGCATCCGGATCCACAAAGTCAATCGAACCGTGGATGACCTGGTTCGTGCAGATGGGTGTCCAGTGGAGCAGGTCGGCCGTGGACTCGACATGGAACCAGGCGCCGTCCGGGCCTTTCGCAGCGACGTGGAAGCATCTATCCGGCAGCACGCCCGTCACCGGCGGCGGAACGGGGGCTTCAAGAATGATCGCCGCGGCCCTGTCCGGGTGGCCGATGATGTAGCTCCCCGGCGTTAGCTTGAGGATGACGGTGCTGATGATGGCCGGCGAACTGTCATCGAGCGGCACCACCGTAATCAGGGCGGCGCGCTCGCCGGCCAGAATTGTCACGGTGCCCGGCAACTTCACATAATCCACGCCGTTGCTCGCGGTGCCGCCAATGTCGTACGTAACCGCCAGGTCGTCGTTGGTTTCACCGAGGCGGCGCACGGCGAAGACCGCGTCCTTGGGGCCACAGTTGGTGAAGTAGCGGCAGACCGCGGTGCTGGCAGTCCAATTGGTCCAAGCAGGCGTCGCGCCGACCAGACCCAGCCACGGCCAGCAATTGGTGCCCCTAATGGCGATCGGATCGAGGGCTACAATGTCCACCACATTGGTCGGGGTCGGCGGCGACACGGGCGGCAGGATGGTGACGTTGACCGCATCGGAAACAGTGGAAGCGCCGCGGTTATCGGTGGCTACCGCAGTCAAGGCAAAGGTCCCCTGCGGGGCGTTGCTCCAAACCAGCTCCCAGTAGTTAGTAGGAACAACAATCAGGATGGGCGGTTGAACGGGGCCGGGAGGCAGCGGCGGCGGCACAGCCGTCACCTGATGGCCCGGCCCCAGGTCGTTGGTGCCGGCGAAGAACTCCACCTTGGTTACGTAGCCGTCCGGGTCGGCGGCATAGGCGTAAATCGGGATGTGCACCGGCGCCCGGAACGTCGCGCCGTCAGCCGGGCTGGTAATGCGCACCACCGGCGGCAGGTTCGTGGGCGGCGGCGGCGGCGGGCCGGGATGGACGGTGATGCTGACCGGGTCAGAGGTGGTGGAGTCGCCGTGGTTATCGGTGGCTTCGGCGGTCAGCAGAACATTGGTCCCCGCCGGCACGTTGGTCCAGACCAGCACGAACGGACGGTAGGGCGGCATCGGCGGCATGGGCGGGAAGGGGCCGGGTATCGCCGGTAAAATGATCGGCGACGGTGAGTTGCTGACGATGCCGAGGCTGACGCCGTTCTCAAAAAACTCCACGCTGACCACAGAGCCATCCAGGTCCCTGGCGCAGGCCACAATCGGCAGGTTGATGGGCGTATAAAAAGTCGCCCCGCTGGTCGGAAAAACGATGCTCACCTCCGGCGGGATGTTCGTCAGCGGACCCGAAACGATGTCAACCGTCGCGTTGCTGGGATCACCAATAATGTAGTTAATCGGAATGGCTGGGGTCATCCCCGGGGAGTTCGTCAGGGTAAGAATGACCGTTTCGGCTCCCGACTGGCCGCGATCGATCGGCTGGATCACAATGTCGCCGGAAAGCACACCGCTGGGGATTTGCACCCAGTTGCTGATCGTTTGATAGTCCACGCCATTGGATGCCGTGCCGCTGATTTCATAGTACACGTTGAGGGCCGGCGCGGGGTTGCCAGTCCGCAATACCGTGAACACGCCGGGGGTGCCCGACCAAGTAGCGATCGGGTCCGTCGCCCAGATCGTGACGACCGGGATGCTGGTGGTGATCGGAGGTGAAACTGTAACCTGCGCGAGACTGCTGAACGCCAGTCCCAGCGTGAGAAAGACAGCAAATTGGCATCCCTGAATGGCCCATGTCGAACGCATCGTTTTCATACGACTCAAACCTTTCATTTTCATGCCCGCTTAACTGCTAATCTAGCGACAAACTTCGCCTGAAATATCAGAGAAGTCAAGGGGGAAAGTTGAAACTATCGGGCCCTTCAACCCACCCAAAATTGCCGGCTGCTGAGCAATAAATGTATGTGCAAAAGACAAGCAACTGCGTGCCAGAGAGTATTTATTGTTTTTTGGCCTGTATGTAGAGCGCGATGGCTTCCTCGGCAGAAGCCCCTTCGAGCACGATGGCGCGGAGCGCCCGCAGGGTGGCTGCCGGGTATTCGCTCCCCCATACGCGGCGACCTATGGCTGCGCCGCTGGCCCCATGAGTCATCGCCTCGTGCAACTGATGAAAGATCGCCAACTCACCCGAACTCTTCGGCCCGCCCGCCATGATCACGGGCAGGTGGCTCGTCGCCACGGCCTGCGCGTATCCCGCGGGATCTCCGTTATAGACCGTCTTTACTACGTCGCAGCCATACTCCAGACCCAAACGCATCGCCAGGGCCAGGTCGGCGGAGGTCGGCGCCGTCTGGGCGGGGCTGGTGGAGGAAACGCGCGGGATGATCTCACCGCAAAGCGGCAGGCCGATTCGTTCGCATTGCGCGGAGACCGCCGCCAGCTTCTTGAGCAAGTCGGCCTCAACCTGTGGGCTGCCGGTTCCCACGTAGCAGTTGACGACCACCATATCGGCGCCCAGCGCCGCCGCCTCCCCGGCATCGTGGAGCAGGTGCATGATCGTATCCGGACCGCCCAGGTGGGAGAGCGTGGCGTCGATGCGCAGGATGACGCCCAGATCGCCGACCTGGTCGATGGCCTGGCGCAAAGCCCCAGCGGTCAAAAGGACGGCGGTCGCTCCGTTTTCGCGAGCCAGGGCGAGGAGCTGGGCGGGGCTTTCGGTGCCGGGCTGAGGCCCAAAGTAGATAGGATGGTCCAGGGGCAACACCAGCGCCTTTCCGTCGCGGAAGACGCGCCGCATTCGCAGTTGTTTGCCCATATTGGTTACGATCATATTGCCTTTCTTTTTTGAGGGTTAAGTGGTTAATTAATTGGCTAAAGCGGAACCTGTGGCCAGATGGATGAGTTCCTGTTCTGTGGCCGTGCGCCCGTTGACTTCGCCGGCCAGGGCGCCTTCGTGCAGCACCAGAATGCGGTCACACAGACCGAGTAGTTCCGGCATTTCAGAGGAGACCACCATGACGCCGTTGCCAGCCTCGGCGTATTCACGCAGCAGCCGGTGGATTTCCGCCTTGGCCCCGATATCAATGCCGCGCGTGGGCTCATCCACGATCAAGACCTTGGGCGAAGTGGCCAGCCAGCGGGCCAGCAGCGCCTTCTGCTGGTTGCCGCCGGAAAGATTTCGGATTTCCTGAGCGGGATTCCATCCGATGATCTTCAAGTAGCTGCCCAACTCGCGGCAAAGGCACCTCTGGACGATGCCTTCCGTCGAGCACTGCTTCAGTTTCCCGCAGAGGATGCTCCCCTCAACCCACTGTTGACACCGGCATGTCCGCGACCGCAAAAAGCGCTCACGGTTTGCGCAAAGGATGTTTTCCTCCACGGTCTGGTCCAGGAACAATCCCTGCGTCTTACGGTCTTCCGGCACGTAGGCGATGCCCGCCTGGACCGCGTCACGGATGCAGCGGAATCGCCGGGGTTTGCCCTCCAGCATCATCCGGCCCGCATCCCTCGGGTCAGCACAGAAAATGGCGCGCATCAACTCCGTGCGGCCCGCTCCCACCAGCCCGGAAAAACCGAGAATCTCGCGGCGGCGCAACGCGAAGCTGATGTCCTGAAAGTGATCCCGGCGGGTAAAACCCTCGACCGAAAATAGAACCTCCCCAACCCGTTCCGCTTTGGCCGGATACAATTGGTTCAGCTCCCGGCCCACCATCGCGCGCAGAACGGCGGGCCGGGAAATATCTTCGCTCCGCCAACTTCCCACCCGCTGGCCGTCGCGCAGCACGGTGATGCGGTCGCTGACGCGGAAGACTTCATCCATCCGGTGGGAGATATAGACCACGCCGACCGATTTGGTCTTGAGCTTGCGGATCGTCTCCAGCACCAGTTCGGCTTCGTGGACCTCGAGCGCTGAAGTTGGCTCATCGAAGATAATGACTTTCGGCTCCCAGGCCAGCGCCTTGAGGATTTCAACCACCTGCCGGTACCCCATCCCCAGCGACGACACCGGCGCACGGGCATCGATGGCGGGGCAAAACTCGGCGAGCATTTCACCGGCGCGCCGATACAGTCTTTTCCAATCGACGAACCCGCCCCAGCGCGGCTCCAATTCCGCCAGAATGTTCTCGGCCACTGTGAGCTCCGCCGCCAGGCTCAACTCCTGGTGCGCCATCGCGATTCCGGCTCGCAGCGCGTGCGCCGGGGACTTGGGCGCGAACTCCCGCCCACAAAAGGTGATCTGGCCCCCGTCCGGCGCGTGAATCCCCGCGGCAATTCGCATCAGTGTGCTCTTCCCCGCTCCATTCTCGCCCGCCAGCGCATGCACTTCTCCCGCATGAATATCCAGATCCACGCCTTCCAACACGACCGCCTCGCCGAAGCGTTTTCGGATCGAGCGCATTTCCAATAAAGCTGAATTCGTGTCTTTCTGGCTCATGGGTTGCGGCGGAAGTAATCCACGTTCTCCTTCATGATGACAAAGCTCCCGGTATCGACGTTCGGGGGCAGCGGGTTGACTTTGACCTTCCGCCAATCATCGGCAAACTTGATCCGTTCATTGCGCAGGTCGTAGAGCATCTGTAGCGCCAGGTAGGACATCGTGTAGGTTCTTTGAGCGATGGAAGCGTCGATCACTCCCTCGTGGATGAACTGGAGAGTGGCCTCGTCGCGATCCATAGCGACAATCTTAATCTTCCCCACTTTGCCGGCTTGTTTAACGGCCACCGCCGCTCCCTGGCCGCCGGCAGCCGCCACGCAGCCGAAGCCCGCCAGATTGGGATAAACCTGAATGAGCGCCCGGCATTCTTTCTCAGCTTCCGTTTGCGAGCCGTGGTCGTTGCCGACCTGAACGATCTTGATCTCCGGGTATTTGGCCAGGGCGTCCTGATAACCTTTGATCCGCCTGGTGAGGTTGTCCGAGCCGGGGATGCTCAACAGTGCGACTTCGCCGCGCCCCCCGAGCAGCTTGGCCAACTCTTCTCCGCCCTGGTAGCCCGCGTTGTAGTTGCCCGTGCCGATAAAAGAGTAACGCTTGCTGGAAGGCGCGTCCGCATCGGCGCACACCACCGGTATGCCGGCCGCGATGGCCTGGTCGATCGCCGGGGTCACGGAGTCCGCCATGGCGACCATGATGATCCCGTCCACCTTCTGGGCGATGGCTCGGTTGATTTCGTCGATCTGCGCGTTCACGTCCACCGTCGGGGGCCCGGTGAAGTTGGCGTCCACCCCCAATTCTTCGGCCTTGTCTCGGAGGCCATTCTTCAAGTCAATCCAGTAAGGAGCGCCGGTGACCGCGGAAATCATCACGTAGCGCTGAGCGGCGGCGCTTTGGCCGTGCTGCGTCAAAGCGCGGTTCTTTTTTTCGGGACTTGCCGGGCCTGATTTCCTTGACCCGGAGTGGACAACGATAACGGCGAGCAGAGCGATCGCCAGAATCACATTGATAACTCGTTCCATAGGCTTATTCCTTGTTTTGAACAGAAGAGACACGATTTCCCGACCCAACGACGAAGAACCGGTTCGGTCAATTATAGCGGCTAGAATCAGCACCAGTCCCACCGCGATGAGCTGGGCCTCGGCGGCGACGCCGATGAAGACCAGGCCCGTGGTGATGATTTGCATCAAGAGCAGACCGAGGAATGCTCCCAGGATCGTGCCGCGTCCGCCCGACAAGCTGGCCCCGCCCACAATGACCGCGGCAATCACCCGCAACTCGGCGCCCATGCCGGCGTTGGCGTCGAGGGCATTGGCCCGGCTGGTGGCGATCAGCCCGGCCAGCGCCGCTAACACTCCCGTGAGCATGAAGGTAAAGGTCTTCACTTGCGCCGTGGGGATGCCGGTCAGCCGCGCCGCCTCTTCGTTGCTGCCCACGAAATAGACCTGCCGCAAATATCTCAACCGGCGCAAGAGCAAATCGCTGACCATGATACTGACCACGAGCAGAACCACCGGAACACGCACGGCAATCAACCGGTCCGAGGGCAAATGGAGGGTGAAGACTGTGCCCCAGGCGAGCTTCAGGAAACTCTCGGGAAATCCTGTCAGCGGCGCACTCCGGGTGACGACCTGCACCACACCCCGCAGAATGCTCATGGTGCCCAAGGTGGTGATGAAGGGGTTGATTCCCAGCCGGGTCACCAGGCTGCCATTGGTCCAGCCCACCACGGCGCCCGTGGCCAGGGCGGCCAGCACTGCCAGCGGAACAGGGAGGTGCGCCTTGTTCATGCCCAGTGCCGCCACAAGGCCACAAACAGCCATCGCCGAGCCGACCGACATGTCGAAAGCGCCGCAAATGATGACGATGGCCATCCCGATTACGATCAAGCCGTCCGGGGCGGCGTTTTCAAGGATCGTGACGGCCGTCTCGACATCGAGAAACTGCCGGTTCAGCGCGCCGAACACGACGACGGCCAGAATGACCGAAATCAGGATCGTGAACTCCCGAATCTGGAAACGGCGCCGGGTTTTTCCCATCGCTTGACTGCGAGGTTCGGAACGGCGTATTACTGGAACCGGTTGCATAACAGATCGGTCATTCGCTGATCATGTCTTGGAACAGACTTGCGTTAACGAACTCTTAGCGCAACCGGTTTTACACACAACCTCTTTAGAGAGATAGAAATAACATTATGACTCAACCATCGCCGCAGCGGCCAGCCCCGAAGCTCGGGCTGGTGATCAATTCCATCGGGGTTTTCGATCCCGGCGCCAAGGACCGGTCTGAAAGGACGATCCGCGAGCACTTCAAACGTTTGGTTAGAACCGGGCAGATCGCTCCCCAGTCGATTGTCACCGAACGGATCTTCGGTCCACATGAAGCCATGACGGTCGCCGACCGGCTCGCGGCCGCGCAAGTCGATCTGGTGGTGATCGCCAACGTGGCCTTTCCCAATGGACAGGTCTTCCTCACCTTGGCCACGCATCCGCACCTGGCGCAAACCCCCTTGGCGGTGATCGCTGAACCTGAGCCGGACAGCCCGGAATGGGGGACCAATGCCTGGTGCGGCGTGATCATGAACAATTATGTCGCCCGGCAACTCGGCCGCCCGATTGTCACCCTGCCTGGCCCCTTCGCCGGTGACGCCTTCCAGGAGGCCTTCGCCCGCCTCTTGCGTGTGGCCGGCACGATCCGCTTCCTGCGCCGGGATTTTGTGTGCCGGTTCGGCGAGGCTCCCGGGGGCTTCCACTCGGCCACCGGGGACCAAATGGCTTTCGCCCGGGTGTTCGGCACGCGGGTGGATACCGTGGATATGACGGCGGTGATGGACACCTACCGGACGGGCAAAGCGCGAGGGTATCTGGGCGCAGCCACCTTTGCCGATGATGATATCAAACAAACGATCAAGCAGATTACCGACCGGCGCGAAGTCCAGGTCGAGGCGGCGATGATCGAGCGCGCGGCGAGGCTTTATCATGCCTACCGTGCGATTATCCGGGCCAATGGCTACACCTCAGCCGCCTTCCGTTGCTGGCCTGAACAGAACGAACCCTATATCGGTGTGAGCGCCTGTCTGGCAATGGGACTGCTTTTAGCCAACCGGGACATCACGGCGGCGGCTTGCGAATCAGATTGGCCGACCGCGGTTGCCCAGTCCATTGGCACCTTGCTGTCGGGCAAGCCGGCGGCGTGCCTGGATTGGGTCAACTACACCGGAGGTTCGGCGATCATCCAGCTTGGCCATTGCGGCGTGGGAATTTGCGGCCTTATGGCCCGCGGAAAGTGCCGTGGCGCGATTTGCGACGCCATTGCCCTGCACCCGGTCATTCGCCTGGGAGGCGGCGTCATGGGGCCGGTGCATATTGGCCAGTTCGAATTCGGACCCAAGACGGGCCTTTGCCTGACGCAGGACCGCGATGGCAAATTCAAGCTTCTGGCCTTCCGTGGCGAAAGCACCCCCAAGACTGCGCGCGGGTTGAGCTATTCCGCCGTTGACATGGCGGTTCCAGACTATCGCAAGCTCAACCAACTCGTCCTCGACGGTGGTTTTCCGCATCACCTGGCCGTGGTCATGGGCGATGTCAGCGAGGAGGCGAGGATGCTCTGCCAGTTCCTCGGGGTCGAGTGGGTCAGCCCGGAGGATGGTCCGCCGCCGCCCAGCCCGGTTGGCCAACGCGCACGGACCACCCGAAGAGCTTTGAAGAGAAGGTCGCCATGACCTCGAGAGAGAGAGTTCTGACGGCGGTTGAACGCCGCCTTCCGGATCGCACGCCGGCCGATTACAAAGCCGAGCCGGAAGTCAATCAGTACATGATGCAGCGTCTCAAGGTGAACCGCTATGAGGAGCTGCTGAGACGTCTGGAGGTTGACATCCGCCGGCTCGAGCCGCGCTACATCGGGCCTGAGTTCAAGACCTATGAGGACGGCGTGTTCGAGGACTACTGGGGCATCCGCTCCAAGCGCCTCAAAGCCGACCACGGCAGCTACGACATGCACGTGCATACCCCCGTTTGGGACGCGCAGTCGGTGGCAGACCTCAAGCAGCATCACTGGCCTACGCCGGACCTCTTCGACTACTCGGTCATGCGCGGGCAGTCCGCCCGCTGTCGGGAGGAGGGCTTTGCGGTCATGTACGAGGGAGCTGACTTGTTCACCCGGCCATGCATCCTGCGGAACATGGAGAACGTGCTGCTCGATATGATCGAGCGGCCCGAAATGGCGCATTACCTCTTCGAGCAGTTCACCCGGTTTTACTGTGAGGACATTACGCGAGCCCTCGAGGCCACCGGCGGCGGGTTCGATATTTATTGCGAGTGGAGCGACTACGGCACGCAGCGCGCTTTGCTCATGTCGGTTTCCATGTTCCGCGAATTCATCGTCCCCTACTTAAAGCGGATGATCGAGGTCGTGCATGGCGGGGGCGTCAAGTTCATGGCCCACAGTTGCGGCGCCATCCGCCCGCTCATCCCCGACCTGATCGCTTTGGGCATTGATATTCTCGACCCCATCCAGGTCGCGGCCGCGGGCATGGAACCTGCCGCGCTCAAGCGGGACTTTGGCGACCAGCTCGCGTTCCATGGCGCTATCTGCACCCAGCGCACGCTGCCCTTCGGCACCCCGCAAGAAGTGACCGCGGCGGTTCTTCACCGCGTCGCCACCCTGGGCGCGGGTGGTGGATACATCCTCGCCTCCAGCCATGACATCAGCGCCGATACGCCACCCGAGAACATCGTCGCGATGTATCAGCCCGAGCTGCGGTCGATCCAACGCTAGGAAAGTGTGAGATGTCAATCTTGTGCGTTGGACAACTTGTGGCGGACATCGTCGTGCGGCCGGTGGCCCGATTACCCGTCTCCGGCAGAACGGATCTCGTTGAAGACCTCCAACTGCTGTCCGGCGGATGCGCGGCCAACACCGCCGCCGTCCTGGCCAAGCTGGGAGCCGAGACTCGGCTGGCTGCCCTGATCGGCCGGGACATTCTGGGTGATGCGGTGCTGGCTGACCTCAAAGCCGCCGGGGTGCGCCTCGAAGCGGTGGTGCGCGATGCCGCGGCGCCCACCACGGCCGCGCTTGTCATGGTCAGCCCCACCGGCGAGCGGTCGTTTTTCTACCGCCGAGGCGGCAACGAACAGTTGGCCAACCATCACCTTCCCGACACGGTGTTGAAAAGCGCCTCCCTCGTCCATGTGGGCGGCGCCATGAAATTGATTAACCTCGACCTCGCCGAACTCCTGGAGCGGGCGAAATCCTTCAGTTGCGTTACCTCGCTCGATACGGATTGGGACGTGCAGGGCGACTGGATGAAGAAGCTCGCGGGGGCGCTGCCGAAGCTCGACTATCTGCTGACCAACCAGGAAGAAGCCGCCATGCTGACCGGCGAGCAAGCTCCGCGCGATGCCGCCCGGAAATTGCTGGCGCGCGGGCCGCAGGCGGTGGTGGTCAAGCGTGGCGAGTGCGGCGCGCTCTTGGCCACACCCTCCGGCGTCACCGAGTTCCCCGCGTTTCGCGTGAAAGTGCGCGATACCACCTGCGCCGGCGATTGCTTCGCGGCTGGGTTCCTGCTCGGAATCAGTCGCGGCTGGCCGCTCGACCAATCGCTTCGACTCGCCAACGCCGCCGGCGCCCTCTCTACCACTCAGATTAGCCACCGCGCCATTACCTCCCTCAACGACCTCCAGCGACTGATCGAAACCCAATCCCTTCCTGCAACCCTCAACCCTCAACCCTCGACTCGTAACCGACCGTGACACCACGAGAACGGACCTTGGCCGTCCTGGCACGCGAGCAGCCTGACCGCCTGCCTCGCGAATTGAAATTGACCCCCCCGCTCTTGGAGGCCTTCCAACAGCGGACCGGAGCCGCTGACCCGGCCGAGTACTTCGCCCTGGACGTCCGCGACGTTTTCCTGGCTCCCCCGGCCCAATTGCCCGACTTCAGCCCCTATTATCCCGAGGGCCTGCCCAAACTGTGGAATCCTCCCGGCTGGGAAGTGGGCGAATGGGGGGTTGGCGTCAAAGGATGCTCGACGTACCATTTCGTCCACATCCAGCACCCGATGCGCCGGCTGGCCACTATCGAGGAACTCGAACGCTATCCTTTTCCAGACCCAACACCGCCGCAGCGCCATCAACATCTGGCCGGCCAGGTGCGCGCTCTGCACCAGCGCGGTCTATTCGCCATCGGCTTTATGGAATGGACGATCTTCGAGATCGCCTGGCACCTGCGCGGCATGGAAGAACTCTTTAACGACCTCCGCTTCCACCCGTCCTTCGCGGAATACCTCTTGGACCGCATCACGACCATCCGCTGTGCCCAGGCTCGCCTCCAGGCGGCGGCCGGCGTGGACCTGCTCAAGATCGGCGACGACATGGGCACTCAGATCGCCATGTTTATGAGCCCCGCCATGTACCGTCAGTGGTTCAAGCCTCGGCACGCCGCGGTGATCCGCGCCGCCCGCGAGATTCGGCCCAATTTGCCCGTCTGCTATCACAGCGACGGCAAATGCTGGGACATCATCCCCGACCTGATCGAGATTGGTGTTACGGTCCTCAACCCCGTGCAACCCGAGTGTCTCGATCTCGCGCAGGTTAAGCAGCGCTTCGGGGATCGGCTGGTCTTCTGGGGCGGCATCGGCACCCAGACCACCATGCCGTTTGCCAAACCCGAAGACCTCTATCGCACCGTCCAGCAAACCATTCGAGTGCTGGGGCCTACGGGTTTCTTTCCGTGCCCGACCCATGTTTTGGAGCCGGAAGTGCCTTGGGAGAATATCCTCGCCTATTTCCGGGCGGTCGAGGAATACCGCTTTTCCTGATCTTGACTTTGAAGAGGGCTTCAACTGCCTTGTTACAGGTCAGTTGGCGTGCTGGGGTTTCTGCCGGAGCAGGTCGAGGTGGTGAGAGAGGTTTTGCGAGGCAGTGTTCAAAGCTGCTTCATCGCGTTGTCCATCGCGGCGAAGAGTTGCCCCATAGTCGCCTCAGTTTCGTCGCCCATGTTCGAGATGCGGAAGGTGGTGCCTTTGATTTTGCCGTAGCCGCCATCAATGAGGAACCCCTGGTCTTTGACGAGCTTCTGCAGCTTGGGCACGTCCACCACCCGCCCGCCGGGCCGCGCGCCGTTGCTGATGCAGGTGAGGGTGAGCGACTCGAATCCCTTTTCGGGGAACAGGGTGAAGCCGTGTTTGGCGGCCCAGTCGCGGGTCAACTGGTTGGTGCGGCGGTGGCGCGCGTAACGGGCTTCCAGGCCCTCGGCAAAGATGTCTTGCAGTTTGGATTCCAGCGCATAGACGTGGCCGATGCTCGGGGTGCTGGGCGTCATGCTTTGCTCGGCGTTCTTCTGGAACTCGACGAAGTCAAAGTAATAGCCGCGGTCCTTCATGGTCGCGGCCTTGGCCAGGGCGGCGGGCGAGCAGACGAAGAGGGCGGTGCCGGGCGGCAGGGCGAAGGCCTTCTGCGTTCCGGCCAGCAACACGTCGATGCCCAGCTCGTCGAACTTGAGCGGCAGCGCGCTCATCGAGCTGACGGAATCCACAATGAACATCACGTTGGGATACTTCTGCTTGAGGGCGGCGATTTCGGCGATGGGGCTCATCACGCCGGTGGAAGTCTCATTGTGGATGACGGTCAGGGCATCGAACTGGCCAGTGGCGAGTTTCTTGTCCACGTCGGCGGCGCGGATGGGCGAGCCCCAGGGCACTTGCAGCGCGTCGGCCTCTTTGGCGCAGCGCTTGGACACGTCGAACCACTTGTCGGAGAACGCGCCGCACATGCAGTTGAGCACCTTTTTGGCGACCAGGTTGCGGATGGCGCCTTCCATCACGCCCCAGGCGGAGGAGGTGCTGATATAGACCAACTGCTTCGTGCTGAGCAGTTGCTGGAGTTGGGGTTGAATCTTCGCGTAAAGGTCTTTGAAGCCTTGCCCGCGATGGCCGATCATCGGCGAGCAGAAGGCGCGGAAGGTCTTTTCGCTAACCTCGACCGGTCCGGGAATGTGTAATTTGACGTGTCCCATAAAGCGGGTGAATTCTTTCACGAGCGCGAGACCAAAGGCAAGGGATTTTGGCGATGCAACCGGCAAGCCGGCAAGCAGCGCCGGACTATTTGGCCTCGAACCGGAGGTTCACGTCCATTTTCATAGATATAGCCTGCTTCTGACCGCCCATGCTCATTGACATGGAGGTCTCGGAGTGAACGTTGCCGGTTCCCGCTGCCGGCAGGAGGTGGGCCAGATCGGAGGTGTGCTGGCCGGTGCCGTTGCCGACCATTTTGGAGAGGTCCATCTTCATCCCGGGCATCGCCGGGTTTTCGACCTTCTGGTTGGCGGCGTGTTGGGTGACGGTGCTCTTGGTGGTGAGGCGCTCGCCTTCCAGGGAGACCAATTCGCAGGTGGTCGTTTGGCCTATGGTCATGCCCTGCGTCTTGATCGGCATCTTCACCTCCCACTTGGCGCCGGGGCCGACGGCCTCCTCGGGCAACGGGGCCACGAGTTGAGTGAGGAATTCCTTCATCTGGTCCACAAACTGGCGGGTTTGGGGATTGCTGCCAGCCGGCGCTTTGAACTCAACCCCTTGGCTGAAACCGCGGCTGGAGACCGTGCCTGTGCCCGAAATTCCCTTGACCCCGGCGAAGGCCGCCTTCATGGCCTCGGCGACCTCGGGCGTTCCCCCGGGTTCATCGCTCACGCTGATGTCGCTCATGACCAGCTCGCAGGTGATGTCCCCATTGTCGGAAACCTCCTTCACCGTTGCGTCCAGGGTCATCGTGATCGCGGGCAATTTCATCGCCGGGGTTTCAGCCTCGCCGACTTTCGTTTCCATGGCCAATTTCATGGTCAAGGCCAGCGTCTGTTTGTCGCCCGGGCTGGGATGCAGGCGCAGCACCTTGCGCGGCTCGGTCCCGGCCTCGAGGAGCTTAAACTGTATCGTCGAGGTCTGAGCGGCGGCGGCCGTTGCGGGTTGCCCTTCCGGCGCGTTCGTGGCGGCGGCGGCCGCGGGCGGCTTCACCGACAGGGCGGCGACTTTCTGAGCGACGTAGTTCAATCGGTAGGCAACCAACTTGACATTCCAATCCGGGTAATCCTTTTGGAAGTCCCTCAAGGCGGTCTGCGCCTCCTGGTATTTGGCCTTGGCCGGGGCGGCCTTGCCGTTCGTGTTCAAGTCATCGGCCTGCAGGATGAGACTGTAAATCCGCAGATACTCGTCGTCCGGCCCATCCGCCCGCGCCGGCCACGACCCCAGCAGCAACGCCAGGACCAGCAAGGCGGAAAACCATTTTGTATTGATACGAACCTGGCCTTTCGAGGCGGCGCCGGTGAAGCAGCTTTGGCTGCCGATCTTGTTCATGCGTCGCAGCCTAGAGGGCTGCCGGATGGCGTCAACCGAAAAGGGCGGCCCTGGTTCTCCACAAAAACGTTGTCAGGCAGGGCGGGTTGGCGTAAAGGAGTGGGTGAAAACCATGCCTCGATTTCAACCATATATGCCCGGAGTCTCCGGTTGCCTTGGCCTGGTGGCCTCCGCCTGGAGCCTGTTGGCCGCGGGGGCTGCCCTGGGGCAGAACGCACCCATCAAACTCGACGTGGATGCCACGGACGCTGCGCGCAAGGTCCTGCATGCCCGTTTGCAGATGCCGGCCCAGCCCGGCAAGCTGACGCTGCTCTATCCTAAATGGCTGCCGGGCGACCACGCCCCCACCGGCCCGATCACCGACCTGGTTGGGCTGAAGATGACTGCGGCCGGCAAACCCGTCGAGTGGCGGCGTGATCCCGAGGACATGTATGCTTTTGTGGTCGAGCTGCCCGCAGGCGCCGATTCTCTGGAAGTGGCGCTGGACTACCTCTCGCCGCCCAGTGCGGACGGGTCCTCGTCCGAGGTGGCGTCGGCGACGGCGCAATTGGCCGACATCAGTTGGAACGACGTGCTGCTCTATCCGAAGGGCCCCAAAGTCAGCGAACTCCAATATGCCGCGACGCTGCGCCTGCCGGAAGGGTGGCAGTTCGGCACGGCTCTTGTGCCGGCCAGTCGAGCCGGCGGCGTGATTCAATTTGAACCGGCGTCGCTGGAGACCCTGGTGGACTCACCGGTGGTCACCGGCGCTCACTTCCGCACGGTGGATCTAAGCCCGGGGGGCAAGCCGCCGCACTTCCTGCATATTGTGGCCGACAGCGCGGCGGCGCTCGAGCTGAAGCCTGAGGATAACCGGCACCTGTCGCACCTGGTGGCCGAGACGGGGGCGCTGTTCGGCGCGCGGCATTACCGGGCCTACCATTTCCTGCTGACACTCAGCGACCACGTGGCCCACTTCGGCCTGGAGCATCACGAGTCCAGCGACAATCGGCAGGGCGAGAAGTATCTCATTGACGCGGACTTGCTGAAGCTGAAGGCGGGCTTCCTGCCGCACGAGATGGTCCATTCCTGGAACGGCAAGTATCGCCGGCCAGCCGGACTGGCCACGCCTGATTTCCAGCAACCGATGAACGGCGAACTGCTCTGGGTTTATGAGGGGCTGACGGAATACCTCAGCGAGGTGCTCGCCGCTCGCTGCGGACTCTGGACGAACGAGGACTTCCGCCAAAGGCTCGCCCTGGATGCGGCCAGGCTTGATCGGCAGCCGGGCCGGGCCTGGCGCCCGCTGGCCGATACGACCGTGGCGGCGCAATTGCTCTATGATGCCCGAAAGGAAGGCAACGCCTGGCGCCGCGGCGTGGATTTTTATCAGGAGGGCGCGTTGATCTGGCTGGAGGCCGACGTGCTGATTCGCCGGCAAAGCCAGGGCCGCCGGTCCCTCGACGATTTCTGTCAGCGGTTCTACGGCGGCCCGAGCGGCCCGCCTCGCGTTGTCCCCTATACCTTCGACGATGTCGTCGCCGCGCTGAATGAAATCGCGCCGCACGACTGGCGGCAGTTTTTCCAGACGCGCGTCTATGACATCGACCTGCGCGCGCCGCTGGGCGGCATCGAAGGCGCCGGCTGGCGGCTGGTCTATTCCAACACCGTGCCGGACCTGCTCAAGTCCGCTGAAAGCGACCAGAAGCTCACCGACCTGCGCTTCTCCCTCGGCCTGACGATCAAGGAAGACGGGGCCGTGCAGGACGTGATCCCCGGCTCGCTGGCCGACCAGGCGGGGGTGGGCGCGGTGATGAAATTGGTGGCGGTCAATGGCCGCCACTGGACGCCCGACCGGCTGCGCACCGCCGTCAAGGCAGCCACGACAAATACCGCGCCCATCGAGTTGCTGGTCGAGAACGAGGACTACTTCAAGTCGTGCAAACTGGACTATCACGACGGAGAGAAATATCCGCGGCTGGAACGTGACTCGACCAAGCCGGACCTGCTGACGGAAATCCTGAAACCGCTCACCCCGGCGCCGTGAGGCGGCCAGGCCGGACCCGGGAGGGCGAGCGTCCCCGCGAGCCTCATCTCCCGGTTTCGGAGACCGGGGCTTCAATCCGGTAGAGGTGCGTCTTTGTTCTCAGGATGAGCGCCTTGCCGGCCACGGCGGGTGAGGCCATAAAACCGTCCGCCAGAGTGTTCGTCGCCAAGACCTCCAAAGTGCGCCCGGGTTTGAGAACCGTGGTCGTGCCCTTCTGATCGAAAAAATAGAGCCGCCCATCCCCGTAAATCGGCGAAGCCGCGAATTTGCCGCCGATCCGCTCCGTCCAGACTACCTGCCCCGTGGCCGCTTCGATGCAGGTCACGTAGTTCTCCTCGGCTGCCGTGTAAATCAGGCCCTCCACGAGAAGTGGCGAGGCGTATTTGCCCACATGCGTGCCGACCTTCCAAACCACGTGCGTGTCCGTCACGTCGCCTTGTCCGTCCGTCTTCACCGCCCACAGTCCCGTTTTCGTGAGGCCGGTGACGATGAAGGCCAGGCCCTGGTCGAACAAGGGCCGGGGAGCGACCGAATAATCGGGATACTGAACCCTCCACAGTTCCCGTCCGGTCCGCGGGTCGTAGCCATACGCCGCCTTGGCGCCACCGCTGAGCATCTGAAGCTTCCCCGTGGCGGTCACGATTAGCGGCGTGCTGTGGGCTTTGCGCAAATCCCCGTCCCGCGCCATTTGTCCCGGCACGTTCTCGTCGTTCCACGCGACCGAACGATCTGTTTTCCAGACCGTCTTGCCCGTCTGCTTGTCGAGGGCGACGTGATACTGCACATCCACGCCGTCCATCGTCAGGATCAACAGGTTCTCAAACGTGATCAGCGACGAAGACGGGCCGCGGTAATGACGGCAGCGCAGGTCGTCCCGTTTCCAGAGCGCCTTGCCCGTGCTCGTCTCCAGGCACGCCGTCCCAAAGCTGCCGAAGTGGACATACACCCGGCCCGGCTCAATCGCCGGCGACGGCGTCGCGTAACAATTCATCGAGGCGCCGTTGCCGAGCGGCTCGGGATGATCACTATGGAACACCTTCTCGTTGAAGCGAATCTGGCCGGTTTCGGCATCTACGCAGATCGCGAAGAAGTCATGCCCATCCTCGGTCGCCGTGGTCAACCACACCTGCCCGCCCATCACGACCGGCGTGGACCAACCGCGATAGGGAATCTCCGTTTTCCATTTGATATGGTTCGTCTCGCTCCAGTGCAGCGGCAGGCCGATGCGTTTGCTGTCGCCCGGGGCCGAGACATGGCCATCGCCCCACGGCCCGCGGAACTCCGGCCAGTCCCCTCGCGCCGCCGGCCCGCCCAAGGCCAACACCGCCAGCGCCAGCAGGGAAAGCCATCTGCTGGGGTTGACGCGGCTTGCAGAGGAGTCCGCAGGATACGCTGCACTCAGCGGGTGTGGCGGATCTCCCTCTCCCCATTCGATGGGGAGAGGGCAGGGGTGAGGGGGCACGGTCCGTAGTCTATCCGCCGGTCTGCCCTGTAACGCCTGGCCGGAATCGAACAACGCGCTTCTGTCACGAGTCATAGCCGCAGGGTGCTATGCCAACCCAGCCAAGTCAATCATCCGGGACATGATGTTTGTGCCTTCCTTCCGAACTTTGCCGATTCCTGACACGCCTCACTACGCAACCAGCAATCGCCCCCCAACACCACAGCCCGGCGGCTTTTAGAAAGACAGCGCCGCTGAGGCGCTGAGCCCGGCTCGATTCACAAGCATCTGGCGGCCTTCATTCTGTCCGCCTGCCTCTCACCCACGCACGGCCAAGTCCACAGAGCGCTGCCAGAACAGCGAGCGCGCCGCAGGACGGCTCGGGAACGCCACTGATCACCACGTTGTCGAGCGACCAGCCAGGTATAGTCCCGTTAGCTGTCTGCTCAGCGAAAACGTCAATGCGATACACGCTCTGAAACTGCGAATCGGGATAGAACGTCTGAAAGTCAGGAAGCTGGCTCGCCTCTCGGGCAAGAAAGCTGGCAATAGTAAAGTAGTTTGTAACCCTACCGCCCATGGCATAGTAGCCAACAAATTCCAGCGTTACAGGGCCAGGCATACTGACGTTTAACCCCGCCGCGTCAAAGGAGACCAGACCGAAATACTGAGGGGACGTCGGAGTGAACGACAAATCAGAGCCACCCCCGACCTGCAGGTAGGCCGTTCCGTCTTGGGGATCTCCACTTATGCCGGCGCCCGTCAATGCAAAGCCTCCAGGATTGTAAGGGTTCCAGAAGGTCATGCCCGATTCGGAGTATTGCGTCGTGCCGGCTACGTTGCCGGGCGCCATCACGTTGAATGTAATGGTCATGGTGCCTTGAGCAACGGACTGCATCGGAGTGCAGCAAACAAGCAAGACTGACCCCACAAACCACAAGGATTGCTGGCCGGCAAACTGGGTCAAAGCATTGGAGAATCTCGTTGTGTTCATAACTCGCCTTTTGTAACTGGTTCACGGATACGGCGCGACAATCAGATTGCTTAGCAACATGGTGTAGGTCGCAGTGTCGGTCCACATGTCTAGGCTCACCCCGCTGCCATTGGAGGTCTGCGCCTCGCCCGTGCATAACCAAGTCCACAGAGCGTTCCCAGAAGAACCAGCACGCCCGCCGACGGCTCGGGGATGCCGCTGACTACGATGTCATCGAGCGACCAAGCCGGGCACAGCACGTCAACCTGAAATACGCCCGTGAAGCTCGAGTCGAGATGGAATGTCTGGAACGTTTGACTACTCACCGTAAAATAGTTCGTAACAGTTCCGGCCATCGGAAGATAGCCCACAACCGTGAGCGTTTGAGGGCCGGAAATGAGTTCCGCCGCATCAAATGAGAGGAGGTTAAAGGGAATCAGGGGGGAAGTTGGTGGAAACGTGTGGGGGCCGAACCGCATGTCGCCCCCCACCTCTAGATAGCAGGTGCCATTGTCAGGGTATCCGGCGATGCCACCGCCGTTGAGGAGCAAGCTCTCTGGTGTCAGACTCCCGAACTGCATACCGGAGGCTGGATCTGTGTAAGGGTTGGCCCCGACCATCGTTTGTACTCCAGGCGCCGCGCCTTGAAAACCGATGGTCGTTGTGCCTTGGCCGTGGCAATGTGCAATGAGACAAAAGAGCACCAGAACGAGCGCAAACTCCTTAAGCTTGGCTCCTTTGACGCGATTGAAAGCTTGCTGGCTTTCGGATTTGATGGTGTTCATAAGTACCCTTTTCATATTTTGATGGTCGTTCAAGGAATCGGGGCCACAATTAGATTGCTAACCGAGATGCCGCCGTCGTAAATATCCAGGCTTACGCCGCCAGTTGAATACACTGGCGAAATGGGGTCCGATATGCTGATTACGTTAGTTCCGTGATAGTACACCTGCAAGGCACCGTTACTGCACACCAGTTTCAGCGGATGCCAGTCGGTGCCAATCGACGGCAGATTCGTCTCCGCCATTGCCTGGTGATTATCCGTACCGTCGTTTCCCCAGGTCGTCCAAGTGTAGAACTTTACCAGTTTTAGCACATTGGCTCCCGGGTAAAGCCAGGCCGCATAGTGCGCCCCCGTGGAAGCAGTTAAACACGCGCCCAATCCCCCACCGTAGGTTACACTTGTGAGTTGGACTTGGGCTTCGACCGAGTAACTGGCGCCGGTCCAGGTCGGACTGAGGTAACAGTACCCGTAGTCCCCAACTTGACTTCCTTGCATGGCACCGCCTCCAAGGCTCCACTGTCCGTCCGAGGGGCTGGGGCCGACCTGCCACGGGTCCAGGGCCGTTCCCAGGCACCTTACGAAGTCGTCGCTAAACAGGTCGGTGGTCAAGCCATTTGTCGCTGTAACCGAGATCGTCACCGTGGCCGTGCCGAAGTTATTCACTTCATCCTTGGCCTCGTAGGTGAAGCAATCGGTGCCCCAGAAATTGGTCGCCGGCGTATAAGTGAACCCGCCATCGCCGTTGATGTCCCACTCCAGTATGCCGTGGGAAGGCCCACCGTTCGTGATCGCAATTAGGCCGGGCCAACTGCCGGACCAGTCGTTGCTCAGGACTCCGGCTGCCGCGCTCACGTTCAGGGCTTGCCCTTCGGTTGCCGTGTAGAAATCGTTCCGGGCGACCGGGCCGGGAAAGTACTCGACCTGAACATTGGTCACTGTGCTTCCCACCAGAACCTTCAATATCTCGCCCACAATCCGATAATTGTTCGTTGTGACAACACCGTTCGTCCGCAGCAGCGACACGGCGACTGAGCCGAACCCCTGCGCAAGGACCTCGACGGCGGTGTTGGCGTCCTGTGCGCCGCTGATCGTGATGGTTGCCAACGAATGGGTTCCGTTGGTTGTGCCGTAACTGGCGGCGACCTGGGCGGCGGACCGGTTCAGCCACCAGTTGTAAATATTCGTGGCGTTCGCGGGCCATATCAGGGGGTGGACGGATGAATCCGCGCAGTACGCTACGTAGTCCGCCATGAGATCGGCGGCTTGGTCAACATCGTCGCCTGTGGCGGCCTTCATTGTGTCCGCCTGCCGCGCATCCATGCACGGCCAAGCCCACAGAGCGTTGCCAGAGCAACGAGCGCACTGCATGACGGCTCAGGCACGCCGCTGAGAACTACGTTATCCAGCGACCACCCGCTGGTCAGAACGTCAACCTGGTACACGTTCTGGAACTGTGAGGAAAGGGAGAACGTCTCGAAGTCCGGCAGGTTATTTGCCCGTCTGTCGGTAAGGCTGTCAACCGTGAAGTAGTTCGTGACCGTCCCGCTCATGCCCTTGTAGCCGATAACCTCGAGTGTTGCCCCGGGCAGGCTCGTGGAGTAGCCTGCCGCATCGAAGGAGACGAAGTTAAAGTATGTTTGAAAGGAGGTGTTGAA
>JBEKJO010000098.1:0-23532 GCA_050011195.1 Verrucomicrobiota bacterium
GCGCTTTAAGCGAGAACACAATCGCGTAATCCTCGATGGAATACTTGATGGGCCGGTCCGCCACTTTGACGATCGCGTCCAGCACGTCCGCCAGCCGAATATCCGTGAGCGGCGGATTGATCTTGATGGAAATGGCGCTCATGTCCACTTGCTCGGGCGGGGGAGTCGGGAGTGGTTGGCCGTCCGGACCCAGCACCGGCGCGGCAACGGCGACCGGGCCGCCGGTGTCGATGTTCTGATTGACGAGGAAGTTGATGCCGCGCTTGTCCGGGTCGCGTTTCTTGGACTCGTCGTTCAAGTTGATAATGACCTCGCCCAGCGGCAACCCGTCATACTTTACGCTGTCGAGCCGGATGCGATCGAGTTTGCTGATGATGGTCTGGCGGCCCAAGCCGGTATAGACGAGATTATTGCTGCGGGCGTAAGGATTCGGGACGGGCAGCAACTCGCGTTTGACCGGGTTGGCCCAGGCCTGCTCGACGGCGCGGATGTCTTGCCGCATCGTCACCTCATGCGCTTTGGCCGCTTGCGCAAACTTGGCCTCCGAGACCAGGTTCAAATAGTACAGCGCGGCTTCGTTATGCGGATCGATCTGGAGAGCCTGCTTCAGTTTGGCGTCGGCTTCATCCAGCTTGCTCATTTCGTAGAACAGCTTGCCGTCGCGGACCAGCGTGCTGGCCTTGACTTTCTCTTCGAGGACAGCCGGCACCTGGCTTCGGACTTCCTCGCTGGGAATGGCGCCGCGCTGCTCGGCCAGCAGCTTCTCGTTGCCGGTCTTGAACTCCACGGCCGCCGCATTCGCGGGATCGACCCGCAACACGTCATCGGCTTGCGTCCGGGCTTCCTGGTAATCGCCCTTCCGCTGCGCGGCGCGGGCCAGTTCCAACCGCACCGCCGCCAGCCCGGCGATGGTCTGGTCCCGTTCGGCGTCCACGCCCGAGCCGATTTTCTGCACCAGATCCCAGGCATCATCATAGAGTTTGGCCGCCGTGATGAGCGCCCCGCGCTCCTGAGCCGCCCGGGCGTCGGCCAGTTTCTGGCGCAACGTGATGCGGTTGGCCTGGCGGTAAACGGCTTCGTTGACCGCCGTCTCTTGCGGCGGCGCCTGGCCCTGAGACGCCGGAACGGCGGTGAGCAAAAGGATCAACGCGAGTGGAAGAGTAGCTGCTTTCATCATGGTTTCAGTTGCGTTTGGCTAAAGACTAACGCGGTTCAAGGTGCGGCACCAACACTGTATTTGACGGTCCATTTCTTTTGGTTCGATTTGGCGGACAATACAACTTCGTTCTCCGTGATAGCAACGATATTGTAATCCTCGCCATTGAAAGAGAGCGGATCGCCCACGCGGCGCCGGGTCCACGTTTTATTCTCCGGGGCATACTTCAAATCAACCATATAGCCCTCGATGCGGCGGAAGGGCTGCTCTCTGGCCACCTCCACGCGCTGTTGGGTGTCGTTCAATTCGAGCACCACGGCCACGTTCGTCGGGTTGTCCGGCGGGGCGTTGGTGCCGCGGAGCGTGAACGTCTCGTTCTTCTCGTTGAGCGAATAACCCTTTTGCGTTTTCCTCCGGTCCCGCACATTGGGGGCGGCTTCGTTCTCGAGGCCGATAACGTAACGCGATCCGCTCTCCAACTGCGTCACCGCATCGAGCGTGAGCTTCAGATAGAGCGGAGTCATTTTGGTGACGGTCATCGCGTTCGGGCCGACGTTAGTGGCGCCGACTTTGATGAGATGTCCGTCCGCTGCCTTCTGCCACGGCATCGGATTGAACAGTTTGTTCGGAGGGGAGAAATCGATCAGGGCGGGGGCGGCCATCCGCTTGAGCACACTGTCCGGCAGGCTCAGGTCCAGGTTCGTCAGGGGTTTGACTTTGGGATGGATGAGCTCGTTGCGCTTCTGTTCGAGCTCCTGCTTGTCGCTGGCGATCTTGAACGGCAGAAACGCCACCGCCACCGCCAGCCCCAGCAGCACCACGCCGAGCAGGACCTTTTCGTAATGTTTCTTGAGAAAATCCATCTTACCTGGGAGAGACCAGTTTCACCACATTGAGCATCAGGGTGACCTGCAGTTGCTTCTCGTCCAGCGCCAGCGGCGGACCGCTCCGGCTGGCGGGGGCGGGGGCCGGCGCCAACGGCTGGGTGTAGGTCGGCTGAGGGGCGGGTCGGGGAGCCCCGGGGCCCCGCCCATAACGATCAGCAAAAGCATCGGCAGCCCCCCTGGGCGGGGGCAGGGGGGCAACGTACCTCGGCGCCGGCGGGGGAACCGGCGCCGCCGCTTGCTCGCTGGCAGCCACCGCCGGCGCCAACACGACGTTGATGGTTTTGACCACCAGGCCGTAGGGCGAGCTGGCGAAGCCGGCCAGCACGGCGGCCAGCTCCGGACTGAAGCAGCGGAAGGTTAGTTCGTACGGTGACAGCACCGCCAAGTCATTCGTCACCGACTTGTCCGGCAGGTAATCGGTTTGCGGCCCCTTCAGGTCGTCCTCGGAAACGCGCTCCCGCCGCAGACTGTCCAAGGCGTTAATCTTGGCCTCGAACAGAACGGTGCAGATCGACTTGACCTCGCCCAGTTGGACGGAGAGTGGCTCGAGGCTGCCCGTGGCATAAGCCAGTCTCTCCCTTTGGGCCGCGAACGAGAAGCTATAGTTCTGGCTGGAACTGTCCTTGGGCACCGCGACGCTGGCTTTGACCGCTTCGTGCTGCATCTGGTCAAGGGTGAGGCTGAGGGCGGAGCTGAATTCCTGACTGGTAAGCTTGCTTGTGCCCGACTCGGGCACGGGGATGGGGGGGCAGCGCTGGAAGTACTGGCGGGCTTTCTGGACATAGTCGCGCAACTCCTGCTGCTGCTCTTTGGCGGCCTTGATGTTGTCGACCTTGCCCGAACCTGGATGGGGGTTCTGCGCGTTCAGCCGCTTGAGCTTCGCGTATTGCGCGTCGAGCTTCCCGAGGATGTCGTTGTTGAGCTGCCACTTGGAGTAGAGGTACCCGCCGGCGAGGCCCATGAGCGCCAGCGCCACAAGGCTCCCAATCAGAAAATACAAGTTGCGCTTTATCCAGTCCATACTTACAGCTTCAGCGGGCGCTTGAGTCGGGCGATCAGGCTAAAGGTGAACGTGCCGGTCTGCTCATCCGGCATGACCTCGCTGTCGGTTCTGGTCTCGAGCGGGTCCGGGTCAAACAGCGGACTGTTTTGCAGCTCTTGCAGCACGGTATAAGCGATGCCCTTGTCGGCGTCAGCCTGACCCGTAACATTCCTCAGGCTCACCGCGCGGAACGTAAGGGTGAGGGTGGCGATTTCGTTGGTGTCGCCTTTGGATTTTCCACGGGCCGGGCCAGCGCCCGGAGCCGCTCCGCCCGCCGGGGCTGGTGCCGCCGCTGGCGGCGGAGGCGCCGGCGCCAGGCCGGGTCTCTGGATGCCATATCGTTTGTTGAAGGCGTCCGACGTCGGCCGGGCCGGCGCGGCTCGCCCGGGCCCCGGCTCCAGGCCCGGGATCGTTTCTCCTCCCGGCCTCGGGGCGGCCGTCACCAACTGCTCGATCCACACGCCCGCATCCGTTTTCAGTTTGTTTCTGGTGGTTTGTTCCGCGCGCATTACTACCTGGCGCAGTTCGCTCAGCACGTCCGCCCAGTAGTAGCGGTCGTCCATCCAGCCCACCACTTGAGCGACCTCCTCCTGCGTTTTCTTCAAATCGCCGTAGGCCTTCTTGAACTTGACTTCCTTCGTCTCCTCCGGCCCGACGTCCTTCTCGACCCGTTGCAACTCGTCGGTCTTGACTCCGGCCAGCTTCTCGAACAGGAACCCCATCGCCGCGATCACCGCGACCATGCTGAAGACGGTGGCAATGAAGTAAGGCTTCTTCTGGTTGAAGCTCTGCCAGCGGAGGGTGCTCTCCGGCATCAAATTAAGCTCCACCGGGCAATGCGCCAGGTTGCGCAGACCCAGGCCGACCACTTCGCCCAGCGAATGCACCACGCGCGCCAGCTCTTCCAGGTTGATCGCCGGGTCGAGCTGAACATTGCGCACCGGGTTGAAGTATTCGACCGGCACGTTCAACTTCTCGGCAAAGAACTGCGCGGTGTACGGCATCACCGATGCGCCGCCCGACAGGAACAGCCGTTGCGGCGCCGAGCCGCCCTGCTGCCCGCGGTAGAACTGCATGGTCTGGTTGACTTGGATGTGGAGGCGCGTCATGAACTGCCGGGCAATCTTCGAGATCGCGGCCTGATGGGGGTTCTCAGGCTCCGCGTAGGCGCCGCCCAGGCTGACGAACCCCTCTTCGATCTTGAGCTTCTCCGCCACCTCGAACTTCAACTTGGATTCATTGGCGAAGTCCTGCGTGATGGAGTTGGCGCCCAGGTTGATGCTGCGGGAAAACACTTTGCCCTTCTCGAAGAAGAGCAAGTTGCTGGTCTTGGCGCCGATGTCCAGCAGCATCGTGCAATCTTCCAAATCGCCGTAGTTGTAACGGAAGGCATTGCAGAGGGCCGCCGGCGAGACATCCGTCAGTTGCAGGCGCAGCCCCGTCGCCTCCGTCACCCGGAACAACCCTTCGACGATGTCCGCCTTGATCGCCACTAGCAGCACCTCCAGTTCGCCGCTGGCCGTCGAGCCCAGAATCTGGTAATCCCAGACGACTTCTTCGAGCGGGAAAGGCACGTTCTGCTGCGCTTCGTACTGGATAATCTGCGTGACCTTGCCGGCATCGACCGGCGGCAGCTTGACAAACTTGGAGAAGACATGGAAGCCCGGGGCGCAGACGTTGACACTCCGGGCCTTGACGGCCTTTTCGGCCAGCATTTCCTGCAGAGCTTTGAGAATGGCCGCTTCGCGGGTGGTTTCCTGGGCCCCTTCGGCCCCCAGCGACTTGAGGACGTACTGCTTCAAGCGCAAACCGCCGGCTTCGTTGATCTCGAACTCGGCGAGCTTGAGACTGCCCGCCCCGAAATCAACGGCGAGAAATGACTTTGTATTCAGCATTACTGTTGTGGCCTACGGCCGACAAAACTCTTGCCGCCCGCGTCGGGTCAACCTGTGGGCGGCCGATGGTGGTTACAGAAAACTCCAACCCCGGTCAAATGGAAAGAGAAAAAAGTGGGCTGGGCAAAAGGAAAAGCAGAATGAGCAAGCACGCAGACGTTCTGGGGATGACTCAGGCATCATGCCGCGCGCTTTCATGATCAATCCAGAATCTTCAACAAGAACCATGCCAAATGGTTTTGTGCGGCATTTGCAGGCAACGCGGGGGGCGCAGGGAGTGAAGTTCACGCATAATGCGTGCGCCCCGCGCATTCAACCGGTCGCAGGAGAGTCCGGGGGGGCTCACACTTTCCGCCGGAAATAGTCGATCGTCCGGGCCAGCCCTTCGGTGAGTGGGACTTTCGGCGCCCACCCCAGGAGCTTCCTGGCCCGGGTGATGTCGGGCCGGCGCTGACGGGGATCGTCCTGCGGCAAGGGTTTGAAACTGATTTTGCTGCGCGAGCGGGTAGCGCGGATGATGGCCTTCGCGAACTCCAGCACGGTCATTTCCGTCGGGTTGCCGATGTTCACCGGACCGTTATAGGAACTCATCATCAGCCGGTAGATGCCTTCGATCAAGTCGGAGACGTAGCAGAAACTGCGCGTCTGCCGGCCCCGGCCAAACACGGTGAGGGGCCGATGCTTGAGGGCCTGGCTGATGAAAGCCGGCACCACCCGGCCGTCGTGCAAACGCATCCGCGGGCCGTAGGTGTTGAAGATGCGCACGATGCGGGTTTCGACCTGATGCTCCTGGTGGTAGGCCATGACCAGCGCCTCGGCAAAACGCTTGGCCTCATCGTAGCAGCCGCGCGGGCCGATGGGATTGACGTTGCCCCAGTAGTCTTCGGTCTGCGGATGCACCAGCGGGTCGCCGTAGATCTCCGAAGTCGAGGCCAGCAGAAAGCGCGCGCGCTTGTGCAGGGCCAGCCCCAGCGCTTTGTGCGTTCCCAGCGAACCGACCTTCAAAGTCTGAATCGGCAGTTCCAGGTAATCGATCGGGCTGGCGGGTGACGCAAAGTGCCAGACGTAATCCACGGGCGCATCCAGGAAAATAAACTCCGTTACGTCCTGCTCGATGAACTTGAAACCGGGGTTGCCGCCCAGGTGCGAGATGTTATCGACCGTGCCCGTGACAAAATTATCGATGCCAATGATTTTGTGCCCGCGCGCCAGCAGCAGATCGGCCAGGTGCGAGCCGAGGAAGCCCGCGGCGCCGGTGACGACGGAGGTGGGCTGGTCCGGGGAGGGAGTTCTAGGTTTCCGGTTCATCCATTGCCCCGGTGTTCGATTCCCCGGCCGCGTCATTTCGCTCCCGTGCCGGCCAGCACGACGGGCAGCGTGCGCCAGAGGATGGTGAGGTCCAGCCACAGGGACCAGTGGTCAATGTATTCCAGGTCCAGCCGCACCCAGTCCTTGAAATCGGAGACGTTGTTGCGCCCGCTGATTTGCCAGAGGCAGGTGATCCCCGGCTTGACGCTCAGCCGTCGCCGATGCGCCAGGTCGTTGAACCGCTTGACTTCGTCCACCGGCAGCGGGCGCGGGCCGACCAGGCTCATCTCGCCGCGCAGCACGTTGACGAGCTGGGGAAGTTCGTCGAGGCTGAACTTGCGGAGCCACTTCCCGATGCGCGTGACGCGCGGGTCATTGCTCACCTTGAAGACCGGTCCGCTCATTTCGTTCATCGCGGCCAGCTCGTGTTTGAGTTGTTCGGCGTTGGTCACCATGGTGCGGAACTTGTAAATGGTGAACGGCCGGCCGTTGATCCCGGACCGTTGCTGGCGGAACAACACGGGCCCCGGGGAGGTGAGCTTGATGAGCAGGGCAATCAGCGCAAATAACCACGAGAGGCCAATCAGCAGGACGAACGACCCGAGCGAATCGATCAACTGTTTGGCCACTCGCGGCCACGAGGACTCCGGGGTGGAGCGGAAGACCAGCATGGGCCAGCCATAAAAATCATCGAAGCTCGTGCGCGAGATGTGGGTCTTGAAGAAGTCCGCCACCAGCCACGCCTCGACCCCCTCCAGCTCGCACGCCCGGATGGCGGCCTCGATTTGCTCAAAATAAGCGTGCTTCGCGCTGAGGATCACACTGTTGACGGAGTACTCGTGCAGCATCTCCACCAGGCGCCGCACCGGCGCCTGGCTCAGGTCCAGGCGCGCCAGGATTTCCACCTCCTCTTCGGACTTCGCCTTGAGTTCCGCCTCCATCCGCTGGGTTTCGTCGCTGGCGCCGACGAGGATGACCCGCCGCCGGTACTGGGCCTGGGCCACCCGGGTGCTGGCCGCCCACCGCAGCAGCTCTTCCTTGAAGAATACGAGGCCGAAGCTGATGAATCCAAACCAGATCACCACGCCCCGAGCCACGGGTGGGATCTTGAACAAGTACATCGTCAGGACCAACCCGAGCGTGGTGAAGAGGCAACCCTTGAACAGCATCCAGGCGGTCGTGCTCCGGGAACAAAAAGGCGAGCGGGCGTAAAAGCCCTGTCCCTCCAACAGCAGCGGCGCGGCCGGGATCAGAATCAGATATAGCCGCACGTAGGCGTCAAACGGCACGTTCCAGTCTGCTAGAGCGAAGAGATCGATGATGTCGAGGTTCGCCCGCAACTCGTAAGCCAGCCAGAAACTGACGGCGAACAGACAAGCATCCATCAGTTGATGAATTTGCATCCGAATCTGGCGATCGCGGCGCAGCATTTCTTGTCAGCTTTCAGCGAATCTCAGCAAGGTTAGGCAGAATTCGTCAAGAGTGCTTTTTAGCGGAGGTCTGCGCGCAGCGCAAGCTCAAAGGGCGCGGGCGGTTCATGGCCGGGCGGCACGGGCGGTTTCCGCCGGCTGCGGGACCCGTTGAAACTCAGGCACCGAGGCGACCATGAACTTCTTCAGGCGCTCGAAGGCGGCGTCCTCCTGCCCCGGGGCGCAGACGGTGAAGCAACTGATCATGGCCCACCGCTGCAAAACGCCGGTGAAAAACAGGTCGCGGGCCATCCACCACATCCGCTGCCAGTGCCGCGCCGTGTATTGGTTGTCGTCGGCCACGAACCAGAAGATATAAACGCCCCGGCCGGTCTGTGTCTGTCCGTTGGCGGTAAGTTCTTTGGTGGCGACGAACTTCATCACGGGCAAATCGTAGGAGCAAGGCCGGTCCATGTGCACGGTGGTTTCTGACGAAGCATTGCGATCAATGTGCCAACCCTGGCCTTCGAGGCAGAATTCGGTTTTATGCAGGCTGGTTCGGTCCCTCCCCATCAGCACGACGCTCAGGGAGGCGCCGAATCCATCGGGCGCCTGGTAACGTCTCTGGCCAAAACTGGTGTCCTGCGGCAGCCAATCGAGGACCTTTTTCTCCACCGGAATGGCCTCCGAGGTGTAGTCCAGCACGCGCTCCGGCAAATCGACTTGGAGCCGGCCGCTGCCCGGGATGGGAGAGGTCTTGACGCCTGGCCGCCCGAGCTTTTGGCTGGCCTTGAGCCTCGTCAAGAGGGCAGCGGCACCCCCCATCAGCGCGAGCGCGGCAAGGAGGATGATCCACTTTTGCTTGTTCATATTGGTTTCGCGTCCAAAGCGCGCCAGACCGGCTGGCACTGCCCTCTATTCAGAGGGCGCTTCGCGCGTCGGATTCATGCCGAAGATCGCCCCGCCACTGGTTCCGGCGCGCTCGGGGTCCCCGCCGGCGCCGGGCCCGGGAGGCGCGGTTCACGCAGCAACGAACCGAGCAGGAACAGGCCCAGAAAGGCCGGGATGTAGGGGAGCAGGCTGAGCACTCCGAACGGACCGCCCTCGTGGACGTAGCCGCCGGCCCGCGGCCCCCAGATTTCTGCGGCAATCACAATGGTGAGCATCCGCACGACGTTCCCCAGGACCGCCAGCGGGATCGCCGAGCCGATCAAGACCAGGCGTCTCCACCAGGTCCGGAAGGACAGGAAGGCGTAGATGACGGCCACCGCCAGCGTCGCGAAGAGGCTGCGAATCCCGCTGCACGCCGGCGCCACGTCATATTGATACTGGTGCGCGGAATCCATTAAGGCCGTGCCCTCTCGCACAATATCAATCTGCAGGATGTAACCGCAAATCCACTCCACCAGCCGGCACACCAGCAGCCGCAGGGGAAAAGTGATCGACACCGCCGACCAGCCGAGCGGAATGCAAAAAGCAAAAAGGAAAAACGGGAAGAAGCTGTCGCGCAGCCATTGGCGGCCCCAGACCAATCCCGTCAGGCCGTAGATGCCGGTGAACAGCGCGAGGATGGAGATGCGCGGTTGCTGGCCCATATACCCGACCAGATGCAGGCCCAGGCCCAGGCCCACCAACAGCAGCCCGGGCGCCCAAAGCCTGAGCTCGAGGGCGAGCAACTGCTTGCGTTTCCACCATAAGAGGCCCAGCACGATGAAGGGAACGAACATCCCGTGGGAATCGTCGGTACCGGTGGCGTCGGACTTGAACTGATAGGCCAAGTACATCCACTGTAGGAGCGACGGCGTGGTGATGTAGCCGAGGGTGGAGTTGCCCAGGAACTGAAAGAGCGCCAGCCAGGCGACCAGCAGCAGGAAGAAAAGGCCCTTATTGGGCAGCCGTTGCCAGCAGTCCATAAACTCGATGCGGAAGTCTTCGAGAATTCCGTTGGCCGGTTGCCTGTCCATGCGCGTAAAGTCTAGCTTATTAAGTCGAGCCTATTGGATACACTAACCGCCCGCCTTGCTCAATTAAATTCCGTTTGCGCTGCGCGCGGTTCTCTGGTGCAAGCCTCGGCGCCCGCCCGGGAGGAACCTGGGCCGTGCGCGCCAGCAGCGAGCATCTCGTCGCTCGCCGGGATGCGCGTGGTCATCCGCCAGTCCAGTGAGGTCGCCACCTGCCGGCCCGGCAAGCCTGCCGCCTGGGAAGAAGCCTCCGCCGGTTCCGCCGACCTGCGCCGCGGCAAGTGATAATGGTTCGGATCAGCAAGAGCGGTCGCTAACCAAGTGCCGGTCACAGCTTGACTCGTTTAAGCTGAACCTCGTGGCGCCGTGCGGCAATAAGACGGAGTTGGCCGGTGTCTTTGGCCTAAAGGCAATGAACGTGCCGAGAATGCCAGAGTAATCAATTAGCTCTCCAGCTCGCGTTGGATGACCTCAGAACTGAAAGTAGATGAACTCGACTCGGCCGAACCAGCCGAAAAAGACGATTGCGTAACACCCTGCCAGATAGACCGTCCACCGGCACGCACGGATCGCCCACAACTTGCGAGCCCATTGCGGGGGGGCCTCCAGGAGCCGGTCCATCCCGAGCAGCCCCGCGACGCTCACGACTGCCACGACCATTTCAAAGATTGGCAATCCCATCTCCCTCAGCGTAGACATCATGGGGGGTCCGCCGCGGTTGAACATGTGGGCAAGTATGTAACCAGCGTCGCGAAACGACCGGGCGCGGAAGAAGACCCAAGCCACCGTGACCAGCGCGAAAACGCACCCCGCCTGCCCTATCCACAGCAGCCGGGGGAAGCGCTCCAGACCGAGTCGCCGTCGGAAGGCCGTGCGCCCTGGCGCGCTCAGTTTTCCGGCCACCAGATAGAAGCCGTGGAGCGCGCCCCACACGACGAAGCTCCACGCCGCGCCATGCCAAAGCCCGCTGACTAAGAAGACGATCATCAGGTTCAGACAGACACGCGGCAGCGCGGCGCGGCTGCCGCCAAGAGGAATGTAAAGATAATCCCGAAACCAAGTGGATAGGGAGATATGCCAGCGCCGCCAAAAGTCGGCGATGGAAGTGGCGAAATAGGGCCGCCGGAAATTGGTCATCAGGTCGTAACCCATGACGCGCGCGACGCCGATGGCGATGTCCGAATATCCCGAGAAGTCGCAGTAAATTTGGAAGGCAAAGAACAGCGTGGCCAGCAGCAGGGCGTGGCCGGAGAAGTGGCTGGGCTTAGTGTAAACCGTGTTGACGACCAGGCCGAGGTTGTCCGCCACCACGACTTTCTTGAACAGACCGTACAACATCAGCCGCAAGCCTTCCACCCAGCGGCCGTAGTCCACCCGATGAGTCTCGTGAAATTGGTGCAGAAGGTTCTGAGGCCGTTCAATCGGACCCGCCACCAGTTGCGGGAAGAACATTACATACAGCGCATAAATCCCAAAGTGCCGTTCGACCTTTTGACGGCCCCGATACACCTCGATGGTGTAGCTCATCGCTTGGAACGTGTGGAAGGAAAGGCCGATCGGCAGAATGATTCGCAAGGCCGGCAGGAGCCACGGAACCCCCATGAAAGAGAGAAGTTGGTTGAGGTTGCTTGTGAGGAAGCCGTAGTACTTGAAGATGGCCAGCATGCCGACGTTGGCGGCCAGGCTCATCCAAAGGAACAACCTCCGCCGGAAGCCGTGAGCTGCTTCGATCCAGATTCCGGCGAAGTAATCCACGACAATGGTAAAAAGCAGAATGAGGATGTACATGGGAATGAAGGCCATGTAAAAGACGCAACTGGCCGCCAGCAGCCAGAACCAGCGCACCCGTTGGGGAAGCGCGAAGTGAAGCGGCACGACCACCAGGAAGAAGAGGAGAAACTCGAAAGAGTTGAAGAGCATCGTGTGTGGGCCTTCGGGTGCGTCGGGTTGGACGGTCGCTGGTCCTCAGCCGCCTCCACCGGCCGAGCCTGAGGGTGTGTCTTTGAGCCAGGGTCCCACCAAACGCCACAATCGCTCGGTGTATTCCCGTGCCCCTTCTGGGTTCAAATGCGCGGAATCAGAGAAATAGCTTGGCGGAAACACCCAGTAGTCCGGACCGCAAAGCCGGATGTCCGCCGCGGCGAGACGCTCGCGGGCTGCCAGGTTCGGCTGAGTCGGCGCGACCTCGCCCTCCCGGTAATAGCTGGGCACTACAAATACTTGGATCCCGCCTTCATGCATGGCGCGCTTCAACCGCTGGAAGATCGGCCCCTCGGTCAATAGCTTTCGCTCCTTGACATAAGTGGGATCGTCGCCTTCGCGGTGGTAGTCGCTGGGCAGCCGATGACCGGGGTAATGACTCTGGCTTACGATGAAGTGGTAGCCTCGGTCGCGTTCCATTTGCGCTACAATCTCCAGGACGTGCCGGTAGTAGGCGCGCAGGCCGCCGTTTTTCCAGGATCGGAGCGTGAACAGGACCAGGTCGCGCGGCAGCTTCCGGAAAGGAAACAATCGCCACATTAACTGATCATCGCTGCGGAGCGCGGCAAGCAGGTCGTGGACGTCGTTGGTTCCCCAAGCCTCCGTCAGGAGCAGGTGGGTCGGGGCCTCACCGCGAGCGACCAGCGACTCCGGTCCCCAGATGAACGACTCGCTGCCGGGCATGCCCAGGTTGAAGGAGGACACATTGGTGCCCGCCAACCGGTCGAAGAGCAGCGGTTGAAAACCGCTCAGAACTTTGCTGCCGCCGCAGATCAACACCCGGCAGGTGGCGCCGCTGCGAAAGACCTTATTGTGCCTGATGTAGCGGAACTTGGCGGCGTAGATCTGGTCTGCGCCGGAATGGAGGCCGGGAAGCAGCAGATTGGCCCCGAGAAACGCCAGATAGAGCAACCCTGCGACGGCAAAGAAACGGGTGAGCATTCGCGCTAATGATGGAGGCTGGGATGCTTGACTTCGCCGACGGTGAATAGTCAATCGCCTTTTTACGCACTGCATGGGCGGAGGAGTGCCGGTCTTCTAACTCACTCAACCGTTGGCCAGAACGGGTTGCCGAATTCAGTCATGAAGGTCACTCTACCAAGTGGCCCAATCGTGTCAAAGTCCAAAACGGGGCCGCCTCTCATTCGGAGCCGTTTACCCGTTTTGTAAAGCCGCCCTGGACCGCGCGACTAAGCGCCGATCGGCCGGCGGACGCTCGGATGGAGCTTGAAGCGATTGAACACCATCTTGGGCTGAGGCACGAACGCCGGTTTCGCCACGCCGCCGTTGAGGCTGATGCTCAAACCAAGCAGCCCTAAAAATGTGGGCAAATCCGAAGAAAGCCCGCCGAAGACAGCGAAGAAGAAAATGACTTTCACGACGAAGTAAGCAAACAGAAAAGTGTTCGCATTATGGTAAGCAGGGTCACCAAACTGGTAATTGTCATAAACCACCCGAATGCCGGCGGCCAAAAGCCAGACGAAAGCGATCGAGCCAAATATCCCGAACGGCAATATGACGGACAAGGGGCCGTTGTGATAGTTGCCGGTTAGTTCAGTGCTTTCCATCGACTGCCGCGACATCGCAAGCTGCATCTGTTCGTTGGCGCTGAATGCGTAGCCTTTGCCGACCAGGAGGTACCGCGGGATTTGCGGCAGGAGGTCCCGCCACATTTCCAGACGCCAATTGCTCGATGTCTCGGCGCTTATTTTAGCCAGGGGATCGACCTGGATGAACGGCACAACCGCCAGTGTGCGCTGCAGAGGCAACGGCAGCCGCGTCGCGAAGAGTGTCGCCAGGCCTCCGATCGCCAGCGACACCAAAATTACTGGCAGCAGCAGCCGGGTTTGGTGCAACCGCTCCAGGAAGAAAAGCAGCCCGAAAGTCATCACTATAATAACTAACGTTCCCCGGAAGCCGCCCAGCAGGCCAACCAGGACAAAGAAGCAAAACACGCCCAACCGCAGGGGCTTCGCGGTGTCGAGGACCCCGCGGATGCCATAGCGGGCCAGCATCAAGTTAAAGACCATCATGCCCAGGGTGGACAGACCGAACAGGTGCATCACGAGGCTCGTTGGCCCCGCCACGCTATGCTGGTCCGTGAACGCCGACATGCTGGTCAAAGGAAACAACAGAAACAGAAAGTTCAGGGCCGGACTCACCCTGCCCCCCAACTCCCCTATCACCGGGGTCGCGCCTCCCAGGAAAAACAGCGCAACATACAGGTTGGCCCGCTTCGGGGGAATCTGGCGGTTGATAATCGCGAAATACCCAAGAATCGCCGCGAACATAATAAAATAATTCTTGCCGCCGTAAGTATCCCCGCCCAACACCCTGACCGCGAGGCCGCCGGTCAGCCGCGCCGTGAGCAAAACCACGGCCGTGAAAAAGATAAGCGGCCGCGCCACCGAGGGGACGTGCAGGAACTTCATTCTACGGTTAAGGGTATATTGCAGTATCGCGATGGTGAAACTGGCTGCCGCCAGCCCCATCCAGACCTGCGGCCTGCCCGGCAGAAAGAACAGCATGGCGCTGCTGTTCCAGGTGGCGATCAGCCAGGCATGGTGCCAGCGCAACAACAGCGGGAGAACCAGCACGAACAAAATGGCCACTACCACCGTGACGGTGGTAAAGTCCAGCGGATTCGCCAGCAGGTACCCGAGGAACACCGCCAGAGGCAGGCAAAGCCCATAGACGACCAGTGATCGAAACAGTGCGGATGCGTTAGACATCAATCAGTCGAGCCCGTTACGCGCTACGCCTTAATATACTCCGTATTCAATTCCATGCCAGTGGCGGGTTCCTCCGCCTGCGCCAGGGATGCGTCTGCCCCATTCAGCGCCACGCTCAAACCCAGCACCCCGGTGAAGATCGCCATATCTGACGACAAACTGCCGAAGAAGCAGAAGAAGAACACCGCCTCGACAGCGAAGACCGCCAGCAGCAGCGTGTTCACGCTCCGGAGGGCCGGGTTGCCGAACTTCCAGTTTCGATGCAGCACCCGCAACCCCGTAACCACAAACCAGACGAAAGCAATCGCTCCGTAAATGCCGAAGGGCAGCAAGATGGAAAGCGGGCCATTGTGAAAATTCCCAACCATGATCGTGCCCCCAAACGGGTTGCCGGCTTCGCCCATCTCTACGCCAGTGAAATAATCGCGCTGATCGATGCCCCAGCCTTTGCCTCGAAACAAACACTTGGGCACTTCCGGCAGCACCTCTTTCCACATCCCCAGACGCCAGTCGAGGGAGGATGAGGCGTCGTGGACCGCCACATAATTAAATTTGCCGGGAAGGAAACTCAGTGCGCGCTGCACCGTCAGCGGCAGCTTTTCCGCCTGGGGCAGCACGACCGCGAGGCCAAGGAGGGCCACGCCCAGTAATGCTGCCGCGTAACGGGTCCGGTGGAGCCCCTCCAAATAAAGCATCAAGGCGAACGTCATGCCGGCGAGGATCACAAACCCCCGGAATCCCGACAGCAACCCTGCCGCCAGCGCCGACAAGAGCAGCAGCAACCGCCATGGCCGCGTCAAATCCAGCACCCCGCGCAGGCTGAAGCGCGCCAGCAGGTAGCCATAGACGGCCCCCGCAGCCGGCACCAGGTCGCTGATACGCACGAGTCTTTCGGAGGCGCGCAGCGGTCCTTCCAGAGCCTCGTGAGGCAGCGCCGTCTGCGGCGCGAAAAACAACGACAGGAAATCAAACTTCCCGCCGCCGAGAGCGGCCAAATCACCCACCGCGAACGTCAGTCCGGAAAGGAAAAACAAGGCCACATACAACCCGGCCCGATGCGGCGGAATCCGTCGGCTGGTAAACACAAAATAGCCCGCGACCGCCGCCAGAAAGTAGAAATAATTCCTCCCGCCGTAGTGGCCTGAGCCTAAAGTGCGAACGCCAAACCCGCCGGTCATCAGGCCGGTCCCGACCACCACACCGGCCAGGGCCAACAGCGACTTGGTGACCGAGGGTTCAACCACGAACCGCGCGTTGGCGCTGACTGCCCGGCCGAGGACCGCCAACAGCAAACCGATGAAAGCCATGATCGCCCATAAGGAGGGCTGGCCCGGGAGAAAGGCAGGAGCGAACGCCGCTTTCCAGCTCACCACCAGCAGCAAATAATACCATTTCAGCATCAGCGGAATGGAAAGCGCCACCAACACAAAAACCACCACCGCCAGGCTCCCCAACTCCATCGGCTCGGCCACAAAATATCCCAGCAGCACCGCCAGTGGCAGGGACAACCCCATGACCAGATGGGTCTTGGGTATATTTATCGCATTTGCCATTTCGCAGCAGCAGCAGAACAAACTTCGTCCCTCCGTGCAACCTTTTTCGATCATCATTTGACGGGAGTTTTTCTGCCACCCTCCCGCCTGGCCGAAAAAACTGCCTCCCCGGCAAACCAATAGTTGCTGAGTTTCTGCCTGGGGCGGCGCCGCAAGGCGGATTCAACAATCCAGGAAATCGTAGCCGCCGACGGCAGTCGGCGCACTTTTCCTCATTTTCCTCAGTCACAGAAGTCAGCGCCGACTGCCGTCGGCGGCTACGGTTTCTTGAATCCGCCATGGCGGCGCCGCGTCCTGTCGTCAACTGATTTGACATCAGAACCAATTCTTGCATCCTCGCCGAATATGAAACCACCTCGCGCTGAAGTTACGACGACGTCCACAAGTCCGTCGCCCTGGCCTTTGCAGGTTTTGGCAATTGGCCTTTTCCTGCTTTGCATAACCTACCATCTCGGGATGGCCGCCCGGGGATTCAGCGCGTATCGCGGTCAGCATTTAGGGGCGGCCCTGGAATATGCCAAAGGCAGGATTGATCTGCTGCGACCCGTCATTGTGGGTTTCAACGCCAACGGTGCGCCGACGGCTTACGAGTTTCCGATCTGGCAGGCCGCCGCCGCGGTTTTTTTCAAGCTGTTCGGCCTCTGGTTTGGGTGGGCAAATTTGACCTCGCTATTATTTATGCTGGCCGGGGGATGGCCGCTTTTTCAAATTGCGCGGCTGTATCTTGGCGTGCGGGGAGCCTGGTGGACGCTGGTTTTTTTTATTGCGCAACCGCTGGTCTTTTTCGAGGCGGGGCGCGGAGGAAATAACGGCTGTTGTTGCACATTTGCCGTGTGGTTTGTGTTCTTTGGCGAGCGTCTGGTCCGCACCGGACAAATTGGCTGGACCATTCCGGCGGCGCTGTTCGGCGCTTTGTCGGCGGTGACCAACGCCTCGTTCTTTTTCTGCGCCGGCCTGGCGGTTTTTTTTATGCTTGTTGTTCAGCACGCGAAATCGCCGCGCCGGTGGATTCTGCTGGCCGCGGTCGGGCTTTTCGCCGCGGGCGTGTTTGCGGCGTGGACACACTATACCAGCCAGTTGGCTGCCCAGGCGGAGTTTTCGTTTGTTGATCTCAGGCTGTCAGGCAAAACGGAAGGGACTTCGATGGTGTCGTTGTATTTCGGGGATTTGCGTTATCGTCTGAATCCTGCCATGTGGGTGAAGGGCGCATGGCATTTTTTTAACGGGGAATTCGGCAGCTACGTGCTGCTGGCGCTGCCCATTATCGGTTTCTTTGGTTTGCGCAGGGGACTGGCGCACTTCTGGATCGCCGCGGCTGCCGCCACCACCCTGGTATTCACGAATCTGGTGCTCCAGCATTACAAATATTATCTCATGTTCAGTCCGGCCCTGGCCCTCCTGTGTGCAGCGGCCATGGAACCCCTGGAGGAGCATCTGTTTTCAGGAACCTGGGAAAAGTGGCGGACTTGCGCCATATTCGGAACCGGTGTCCTGCTGGGCCTGGCCGTCCTGCAAGGATTTATGGGAATGAAAGTCGTCCTGGAGACCGATCCGTATCCGGAGCACATCGCACAATTGATCAGGCAATACACAAGCCCAAATGACAAGCTCTTGATCGAGGGCGGCGGCTTGGGCGGCGACGAACTGTTCCTTTCCGATCGCCGGGGGCTTTCGATCTGGAGCACGCAATTTCTCGAGCAGCCGCAGAATTTGAAGAGAATCCAATCTTTGGGATTCACCAGGCTGGTCATGATCAGTGAGTCACCTCTCTTGACGGCTGTGCAACAGTCAAATCCAGGAGGCGCAAACATCTCGCGCCGTTCATATCACCCATTCCTTACGCCGGTTGCGCAGGGCTGGAAAACTTTGGTCGAAAATGACGATTTGCTTATCCGGGTGATACCCCCCGGCTAAAATGTAAACCATGCGCGATCCGATCTGTGCGGCCTTGGTTCTGAATTACAACGGCCGCCACCTCCTGCACGAGAACCTCTCCTCAGTCGTCACCGCGGCCCAGAACGTCGAGGGTGGCTGCGATGTGATCGTGCTCGACAACTTGAGCACGGACGGCAGCGTCGAGTTTCTCAAGGAAAACTACCCCGGAGTCATAGTGGAGGTGGCCCCGAGCAGCCGCATTCTATTCTCTTACAACGACCTCTGCCAACGTATCCGGCACAAATATGTGGCGCTCCTCAATAATGACCTTCGTCTGCGGGAGGACAGCTTGTCCGTCCTGTTGCCTCACTTCGCGGCGCCCGATGTATTTGCCGTTTCGGCAATTCTGCTGGACGCGGAAGGCACGACAATCACACGCTCCCGGATGCTTGCGGGATCGCATCGCGGGCTGTTCCGAAGCGCGTCTCTCCAGGCAAATGAGGTCGCGCCGACCCTGGACGGCGGCCCCGCCGCTGCCTATGACCGGGAGAAATTCGTTGCCCTCGGCGGCTTTGACGAGCTCTACTGGCCGTTCTACTGGGAAGACAAGGATCTCTCCTATGTGGCCTGGAAGCGAGGGTTCCGGGTGCTGGTCGAGCCGCGGAGCGTCATGTGCCACCGGCACCATGCCACCATCCAAGTTAACCCTCAGAACCAAGCCGTGGACCACCGCAATGCCCACCTCTTCTTCTGGAAGAATATCACCGACCCCGCGCTGATCACCAAACACATTGTCTGGCTCGCCTTTCTTATCCCTTGGCGAGCCGTCCGAGGCAATTGGCCCTATCTTTGTGGTGTGTGGACCGCCTTCCGCAAACTGCCGCAGGCCCTGAAACGGCGCCGGGAAATGAAGCCGCTCTGGACACGAACGGATGCGGAGGTCTGGGCGCTGATTCGCGGCAACGGGCCGTCCCCACCCCCCAGCCCAGCCGGAAGCCCGGCCAGGCGCGAACCGGCCAATGCGGTTCCGTTGTCAAGGTGAGGCGCTCATCCCGCAGCCGCCAGCGATCATGCCATCTATCCGTAGCGAAACGAGGGAGCCACCCTTCGTGGCACTACTTGAAGAGCCTGGCAAAGATACTCCACAGGGAACGATAGAGAGGACCGCAACGTTTTTTGAGAGAGAACGCGACCGCATCCAATCGCGACCGGCAAAGCATCCAAACCAGAATTCTGGATAGATGAAACCGCCAGCCCAAGCGCGCAGCCGCCTCTTTGCTCACGAACACTACATCTCCCCAAACGCTCCCTTCCAACATATTGGTATCCAAGGCGACAAATCCGAGGGAGCTCATCAAAGATTCCACTTCGGAATACACTCTTTGCCCTTCCCTCACCGGTGTCCGTGCGGTTTCCACATGAAGCGCTATGACCCGCTCCTTGATCCCTGTCATCCCCTCTATCACCTCGAACTCAGCCCCCTCCGCGTCGATCCACAACCCCACCCTCTGCGCCTCCGGGTGTCGCGATAACAGCAAATCATCAATCCGGCGAATTTCTACTTCCACCCTTTCTGTGACCCTCAATCCTGGGTGCACCAACAGAGAGCTGGTCCCGGGGTTTTTCACGTTCTGATCCTCATAATTCAGGTCCGTCACGTGGAACAAGGCCGTCCCGTTTCTATTGCCCACCGCATAGGGGAAGATTTCGATTCGGTTGTTCAAGAGTGCCTGGTTTGCCTCCATCTTTTGGCACAGGTGCGGGTTTGCTTCAAACGCCATTAGCACTGCGTCGGGCAGGATTTCCCGAAACCGCAACGAATCGCAACCATCGCAAGAGCCGATATCACAAACGCAATCCACTCCAAAACGCCGGAGCAGCATTTTGAAAACCAGCCTTGTATTTGTTCGCATTTTCTTTTTCCACCGACTCAATCTATCATTTTTGCCGATGTTAGCGGGGCACGGGACTGGCCTCAAGCCCAAAGCCGTGAAAAGTCGTGACAAAAGCGGCGCTGGGGCCGGCTCTCTTGGGCTTGACTCTGGGCAGGGCCTTCCGCCAATCTGCCGCGCTTTGAATGATTGTCCGCTGGCCACTTCCATTCGGCCTTAGCCAACCAGCCGCGCTCCTCGACCGGTTGCGCCGCTCGACCGTAGTCTGGTCCTGGGTTTTCAACGGTTTCCGCCTCGCTTCGGGGCTTCTCCTGCTGCCGCTGGTGCTGCGCAAGCTGTCCACGGAAGAGTTGGGGATGTATTATGTTCTCTTGAGCCTGGTGGCCCTGGCCCCGGTCATCGATTTCGGCTTCAGCCCGACGATCCTGCGGTTTGTTAGTTACGCTATGGGCGGCGCCGAAACCATCCAGGCCCACGGGGTGAGCAAGAGCGCCGGCGCCGGCCCCAACTTCGGGTTGCTCTGGCAGTTGTTCTTTACCACCCGCGCGCTTTACCGGGGCATGGCCCTGGTCGTCCTCGTGATCTTAGGCGTCTGGGGCACCTATATGGTCGAACTGCGCATCCACGAGACGCCCTCGCCCAACGTGGTTCGGGTGGCCTGGCTCATCACCCTCATCGCCACCGTCTTCAACGTTTATTCCTCGTGGGCGCCGGTTTTTCTGCGCGGCATGGATGACGTCCTCACGTCGGTCCGCATCACAGTGCTCGCCTCGGTAGTGAGGTTGCTGCTCGCGGTCGGATTGCTGCTGGCCGGCGCGGGTTTGATGAGCCTGCCCCTGGGCGACCTCACCGGCAGCTTAATCCAGCAAGCCATCGCGCGGCGCACCTGTCTGCGGCGATTACGGCGCCAGCCTCCGCCGGCGATGGTGGAGGTCTGGCAAAACCTGCGGACCCTGTGGCCCAACAGTTGGCGGCTCGGCCTGCTGTCCTTGGGCGGCTACTTCACGGTCAATGCCAATACCGCCATCTGCCTGAGTGTCCTGGGTTTGGCCGCCAACGCGCGCTATGGGCTATCGTGCCAACTCCTGGGCGTGATCAGCGGCATGGCCTCCGTCTGGACCTATGTCAAATGGCCGGTGATCGGCCAGCAGCGCGCCCGGCATGATTACGCGGCGATCCAACGAACCCTTTGGCCGCGCATGTGGCTCCAATACCTCACATTCCTGGCCATGGCCGCCGGACTCCTGCTTTTCGGCCAGCCGCTGCTGCGATTGTTCGGCAGCGGCAAACAAATGCTCCCCTTGCCCTGGCTTGCTTTGCTGACTCTTAACTCGTTTCTGGAGGGAACAGTCAGTACCTGGGGCACGCTGATTACCACCGAGAACCGCATCCCGTATTTGTGGCCGGGGCTAGTGAGCAGCCTCCTGGCCTTCGCGCTCTCGCTTACGCTCATTCACACCACGTCGTTGGGGTTAGGGGCCTTCGTGCTGGCGCCGCTCCTGGCCCATTCCCTCTTTAACTATTGGTATTGGCCGCTTTACGCCGCCCGTGGCATTCAGACAACGTGGCTCCGCTTTACGTTTTCCCGGCCGAAGGGCAATCCTGGCGCGTTGTAGAACGATGTGGAAATGTGTGAAGATGAAAATTGCCCTCCTAACCACCGACAACCGCACGATGAACAAAGACTTCAGCGCTCCTGCTCCCTATTTCGGCACCGCGCCGGATGCTTTGATGCAGGGATTTGCGCTGACCCCGGAGGCGGAGGTGCACGTGGTCTCTTGTGTGCGCGCGAAGGTGCAATCGCCCCCGAAGCTCGCGCCCAACATCTTCTTTCACAGCCTCTGCGTCCCCAAGATCGGCTGGATGCGGACCGGCTACCAGGGCTGCATCCGGGCGACCCGGAAGAAGCTGAAGGAAATCCAGCCCGAGATTGTGCACGGCCAGGGCACCGAAATGGACTGCGGCATCAGCGCCGTCTTCTCCGGGTTCCCCAACGTGCTGACGATCCACGGGAACATGCGGCGGATTGCGCGGGTCAACCGGGTGTGGCCGTTTTCGTTTCTGTGGCTGGCGGCCCAGCTCGAAAGGTTAACCCTTCCTCGTGCCGCCGGGGTGGTTTGTCTCTCGCATCATACCCGACAGGAGGTTATGGATTTGGCCCGGCGCGCCTGGGTGGTGCCCAACGCGGTGGATTCGTCCTTCTTCGAGGTCAATGCGCGGCCGGCGCCGAGCGTCCCGGCGCGGATTCTCTGCGTGGGCCTCGTCTGGTTGCTAAAGAACCAAAACGCATTTATCCGCGCGCTCGATCCTTTGGCCGGGAGCCACAAATTCGAGCTGCGGTTTTGCGGAGCAGCAGACGAGAGCAACCCCTATGGCCGGGAATTCTTTAGCCTGGTCAAGGCGCGACCCTGGTGCGTTTACCACGGAGTCGCCAGGCGGGACGAGCTTAAAGCGCTGTTGGCCCAGGCGACAGTGCTGGCGTTGCCCTCGCTGGAAGACAACTGCCCCATGTCTGTTCTCGAAGCCATGGCGGCGGGGGTGCCCGTCGTCGCGTCCAAGGTCGGCGGCCTGCCGGATTTGATTGAGGAAGGCAAGACGGGGTTCTTCTGCGACCCCCTCAAAGCGGCCAGCATGGCGGCGGCGATCGAAAAGGTGCTGGTCAACCCTTCGGCCGCCGCGGAAGTGGCGCGGCAAGCCCACCGGCGCGCGCGGGAGCGGTTTCATCCCCAGGTGATTGCGCGGCGGCACCTCGAGATCTATTGGGAAGTGCTCGGCCGCGTTTCATAGACACGCTCGCCCTCCTCATTTCCAAGCGTGGACAACGATCCGATCCGTGCGCATCATGCTCCTGAACCCGTGTCCGCGCTTCCACCTCAAGTAAGCCGCCTTTGCCAGTCGAAACCAAACCGACCTCACACCCGAGACAATTTCAATCCGCCTGAAGCCAGCCACTTTGAGCATGCCGACGACTGCGGCAGGGTTGGGCCCGCTCCAGTTCGTAGCGTCGCAGCCTAACTCGTCCCCAACGTAAAAGGCCATCGCCGGGCGCCGATACGAAAGCATGTCCACTACCGTTTCCACCACCACCATCCCCCGGGTGACGCTGGCCACCCGTTCCACCGAGAGCATCGGGTGCCGCATGTGATACAGCACGCCCAGAAACAACACCACGTCAAAGGTGCCGACGCGCTCCGGCGAGAGGTCCAGCACGTCAATGTCCATGTCCTCAACCTTCGACCCAAGCACCTGTCGGGCCAGGTTGAAACCACGCTTGTCGCCCCAATCATGCGAGCCGTTCCAGGAATACGAATCCGTCGCCAAAACCCGCTGCGCCCCGCGCCGCTCCGCTTCAAAGGAGAAAAAGCCGTCCCAGGCCCCCACATCCAGCACCGTTTTGCCCGCGAGCGACTCCGGCAACCCCAAGCGCTTGAGCTTCCGGGCGCTGTTGTCCTGCCCGGGCGTAACAATGCCCTGCCCCAAATCAATCGAATGGTGCCACCTGATCTCGGCGACACGCGCCTTGATCTCTTCCGGATTCACCCGAACACCTTTAGCGGAGCAATCACCTCAAGGCAACGGAATATTCCAACGACGCCGGCCCGCATCGCCGGGCACAACTCTGATTGTCCGGTTAATCTGCCTGCAAAAAATCATGGCCGTCGTCGTCAGAGACCGCGTCAAGACTGCCTGTTTGCGGGGGTTTGGATACAGTCCCATTAGCCGGGGCCCGATTCAGCCTCTGCGAGTTCACATAATCCAGTTGCCTCGAAGTTGCGGCCACTAACCCGGAATTCTCATACCTCGGACAAACCGCCGACAGGGTGTAGCCGCCGACGGCAGTC
>JBEKJO010000099.1:0-23315 GCA_050011195.1 Verrucomicrobiota bacterium
GTACGACGGTGTTGCTCCCCCCCCGCCCCCCTGCCTGCCGGGCCAAAACAGCCCCAGTGTCCGCTTTTGAGGCAAACGAGGCGCGGTTTTGGCGTTAGTGGAAGAGGCCCGGGATGCTACATCTTATATTAATACGGCACGGTGATCTTCCCCGCGATGATCTCCGCTTTCAACTCGTCGGCCCGTTGGCGCACCGGCTCGGTGAGTATCTTTGCGTTGTATTGATCGAAGGAGTAGTCCACGCCATGATTGGCCAGCCCGAACCATTTGACGCCGCCAGTGAACTTCCCCGCCTTCGCCTCCTCGATGGTCGAGAAGACCGCCTCATCCACCCGCTTTAACATGCTGGTCAGGATCAGCCCCGGCTTGGTCCAGTCCTGGTTGGCATCCACGCCAATGGCGAACTTGTGCTGGTCCTCCGCCGCATCGAACACCCCCAGCCCCGAGGCGCCCGCCGCCGCAAAGATCACATCCGCGCCCCCCTCGTATTGCGACACGGCGAGTTCCTTCCCCTTCGGCGGGTTGTTCCACGCCTCACTCGTCACGCCGACGTAGTTTGCGATGACGGCAATGCGGGGATTGATCTTCTTCGCCCCGGCCTCGTACCCCAGCTCAAACCGGCGGATGAGGGGAATATCCATCCCGCCCACAAACCCGATCTTGCCCGTCTTGCTCGTCATGGCCGCGATGGCGCCGATGACATACGCCCCTTCATGTTCCTGAAACATCAGCGACCGCACATTCGGCGCCTCAACCTGCGAATCCACAATGGCGAAATGCCGGTTGGGAAACTGCGCGGCGACCTTTTGAATCGCCTCCTTCTGGGCAAAGCCAATCCCGACAATCAGGTCGAAGTCGCGTAGCGCAAACGCCCGCAGCATCGGCTCGAAGGCATTGTCGTCCGGGGCTTCGACATACTTCAGGAGGATGCCCAGTTTGGCCTTGGCACGGGTGGCTCCCTCATAGGCCGACGAGTTAAAAGACTTGTCGTCCTTGCCGCCCCGGTCCAACACCAACCCAACTTTGAATTCCGCCAAGGCCGGCGGCAATGAAATCGCCAGCCCGGTCACCGCCAGCCATGCCGCCAGCCGGAAACTGCTCAGCCCTGGCCAAGAGAACCTGTGCATCATTTCCTTCTTAGTAGGCACAAACCTTTGCCCGGTCAACTCCCGGCATCATCCTGCGCCATCATGTCCCAGGGCTCGCGGCCAGCCGGGAAATGGCGTGTAGCCGCCGACGGCAGTCGGCGCTGATCTTAAGTCCCGAAAGATGGCGCCGACTGCCGTCGGCGGCCACATCTTGTAGGCGGTTTGTGCGAGGTATGAGAATTCCGGGCCAGGGCCAGGCTTGAAGGGTCTGGCGAGGTTTGGCATGTTCAGGACAGAAGTTGCCCGTGACAAGCAAGGCGCATCTGGCGCACTGGCTTCGCCGGGAAAAGTGACAAAAGAATGAAACCGCTTGCAAGCGACGCGCCGTGAGGGGCGACCCGTTTATGGCGCAAGGAGAATTGATCCGCCAACGACCCCCGCTAAATGTGCCTGCTCGCGCGACCGGAGGGGATGAACGCTGGCGGGTGGCGGGCCTTTGTGTTGGGCTGGCTGCGGTTACCCTGGCCGTTTTCGGGCAGACGGCGGGCTTCGGGTTCGTCAACTTCGATGATGACGTCTATGTCTATGACAACGCGAAGGTCGCGGGCGGTTTGAGCCTCAAGGGCCTCGCGTGGGTCTTCACCCATGCGGACTGCCATTTATACCACCCGCTGACGATGCTTTCGCTGATGGGGGATTATCAACTCCACGGGCTTCAGGCCGGCGGGTATCATTTCACCAATGTCGTCTTGCACACCGCCTCGGTCCTCCTGCTGTTCCTCAGTCTGCGCCGGATGACCGGCGCGCTCTGGCGCAGCGCGTTCGTGGCGGCGGTGTTTGCCACCCATCCGCTGCGGGTCGAATCAGTGGCCTGGGTGGCGGAGCGCAAGGATGTGCTCGCCACCTTTTTCTTCATGCTCACGATAGGCGCCTATGCCCGCTACGTGGAATGCAGAATGCGGAATGCAGAACCCGGCGACGCGCAACACGCAACACGGAACATGCAACACGCCTCGCACTATTACGTTCTTTGCCTCTTCATCTTCGCCCTCGGGCTGCTGTCCAAACCGACCGTGGTGACGCTGCCATTTGTGTTGTTGCTGCTGGACTATTGGCCTTTGCGCCGCCTTTTTGTTCCACCACTCCATCACTCCACCACTCCACCACTCCGTTTGCTGCTGGAAAAGCTGCCCCTGCTGGCGCTGGCCGCGGGGGCGTGCGCGCTGACGGTTCTGGCGGAGGGAGAAGCGATCGCCGCCCGCGCTAACGTTTCCCTGCCTTTGCGCCTCGGCAATGCCTTGGTTTCTTATGCCGTCTATCTGCGCCAGATGGTTTGGCCGACCGGACTGGCGCCTTTTTATCCCGAGCCGGAGAAGGGTTATTCGCTTTGGACCATAGCCTTTTCCTCCCTCTTGCTGGCGTTGATAACGGGAGGCGTTTTGGCTTTTGGGCGGAAGCGCCGCTGGCTTTTAACCGGCTGGCTTTGGTATTTGGGAATGCTGACGCCGATGATCGGCCTGGTGCAAGTGAGCGCGTTCGCGCACGCGGATCGCATGACCTATTTGCCGCAGATCGGTTTGTATCTGCTGTTGACCTGGGCGGCGGCCGAGCTGTCCGCCGGCTGGCCTGGTCGGCGCGTGGCGCTGGGGGGATTGGCCGCGATCATTCTCGGGGGCTTGACTTTTTGCGCGCGAACCCAGACCGCGTATTGGCGCGACAACGAAACCTTGTGGACCCACGCTCTGGCCTGCACCACGGACAACGACGTAGCCAACAACAACTTCGGCTTCGCTCTTTTCCAAAAGGGAAGAGTGAACGAAGCGATCACTTATTTCCAAAACGCGCTGCAACGCCAGCCCGGCAACGCGCAGGCCCGGAACAATCTTGGCTCAGCTCTTTTCCAAAAGGGCCGAGTGGACGAGGCGATCACCTGTTTCCACCAGGCGCTGCAAATCAAGCCTGACTACGCCGAAGCCCACTACAACCTTGGCGTCGCCCTTCTCCAAAAGGGAAGTGTGGACGAAGCCATCGCCCAGTACCAAAAGGCGCTGCAAATCAAGCCCGACTACGCGGATGCCCACGTCAACCTCGGCCTCGCTTTTCTCCAAAGGGGAAGCCTGGACGAAGCGATCACCCATTACCGTGAGGCGCTGCAAATCAAGCCCGACCATGCGAATGCCCACAACAATCTCGGCCTCGCTCTATTCCGAAAGGGAAATGTGGACGAAGCGATAGGTCATCTCCAAAAAGCGCTGCAATCCGAGCCAGACAGCGCAAACTTCCACGTCAATCTCGCAACCGCCCTGCTAAGAAAGGAAAGAGTGGACGAAGCGATAGGTCATCTCCAAAAAGCGCTGACAAACAAAGCCGACTACGCGGATGCTCACTATGGCCTCGGCAACGCCTTCCTCCAAAAGGGAAGCCTGGCCCAAGCCATCACTCATTACCAAAAGGCGCTGCAAATCAAACCCATCTATCCGGAAGTCCAGAATAACCTGGCTTGGCTTCTGGCCACTGGTGCGGAGGCGTCGCTGCGCGACGGTCAGAAAGCGGTGGAACTGGCCCGGCAGGCCAATGAGCTGACCGGCGGAAAGAACCCGGTCATTCTCCACACCCTCGCCGCCGCCTTGGCCGAGACCGGGCGATTTGACGACGCCCGGCGCGCCGTCCAAAAGGCCATTGAATTGGCGCCGGCGGCGGGGCGGCAGGATCTGGCGGGGCAGTTGAACGACGAGTTGAAACGCTACGAAGCGGGACTCCCCTTGCATCAGTAACAGGAATGAAGGAATCTAAAGCCCCGTAAAGAGCAGTGGTCTTATTCCTCTCTGGCCAGGGTCCAAGTGGTATCCGGGTCGTAGGTCGTCATGGCCTTGGCGATGGAGGGAGTTTTAGGCCCGAGGTTCTTCTGATAGACCTTGCCTTGTTGGTTGACGACGAAAGTCATCACCCCGGTGTTGCCCCACTCCTCCGGCCAGGCCACGAGCGCGAAGCCCCCGATCATGTGCCCGTTGATGATGTAGTTGTACTTGCCGGCAGGCGCGTGTTTGCCCTGTCGAGTCAGAATCTGGAAATAGTAACCGTGGTAGGGCGATTGCTCGTCAGTCAGGATCTTGGTCTGTTGCCGATAGCCTTCGACCCGGGCCTGCGCGATCAGCGGGCCTAAAGGGCTGAGTTCGTCGCCCGTTCGCGTGGACCAGTAAAGCCCGTCGTGGGCGCCGGGGGTGCTGCGAAGATGCCGGGCGTATTCGAGCACTTCACCGCCGTCGCGAGCCACGCTGGCATATTCGCGCTGGGCCTGGACGTAAGCGCGGCAGACCTGGAGGGCGCCCAGCTCGTTGGCCCCAATGCGGCGGTTGAGAATCTCCTCTTTGCCCGCCTCGGTATCGAAGAGCCACTGCCCGTCCTGCTTTACCAGCGGAATGGGAAAGGGCCAGCCGTCGGCGCCCAGTTGCAACTCCCGCTTGGAGTCGGACGCGGCCACCAGATTGACCTTCTCGTTGAGGCGGCGCACGAACAGCTCCCGCTCCTCAGCCGCCTCGACGACGTCGCCTGAAACCAGACCGTGCGCGGCAGGACCGAAAATCGCGTGCAAGGCATTGGTATCCCGGGCCTCGACCGCGGCTTTGAGCGCGTCCACCGCAGCCTCGGGGGAGCTAAATCGCTCCTCACCCGCGGCAAGAAGTCGCCCGGGCAGCACCCACATGAGGGAACTGAGGACGAGGCTGAGGACAACCTTGGCGGATGGGCGAACAGGTGAAGAATGGCAGAGTTTCATCGGCTATTGTTCTTTCGTGAAATGAAGAGATCAGCGTCTTCCGCCACCGCTGGAGCGGCTCGGAGCCTCTGAATGCGACGGCGCGCTTGAACGGCCGGGAGACGCCGCCGACCGGGATACAGTCTGCTGGCGACTTTGCTGGCCGCGGCTGCTAAACTGCCGGGTCTGATGCGCACTCTGAACCCCAATGAATGCGCCGTTGGCCGGCCGCGAGCGGGACGCTGCCGCCGGCCTGGGTTGGCCCCCAATTACAGTGACCGTGCTGCGGACCGGGCCAGCGTTCCACCCGCGGTCGAGGCCCCTAGCGGCCAGAGCGGGACGGTTGCGCGCTTGCCAGACGGTGGCGTGGGCCGCCTCTACCCGGGGACGTTCGCTGGGGCGACGAGACCACCAATCGGCCGGACGCGGCTGGCCAGGGCCCCAGACGGTGAGGTGGTGATTGCGCCAATCAAAGTCGCAGTTGAGCCAGGGGCCCAGCGCAAAGCCCACCCCGAAGGAGATGAACGGGCCGCCGAAGGGCTGCTGGAAATAGACCATATCAGGCTGATATACAGGCACATAAAGTGTCTGCGAATCGGCCGGGAGGATTTCGATGGTTCCGTTGTCGGCAATCACATTCTGTTGCCAAGTGGTTGGCAGGTTTCCCAGAGCCTGGGCCCGGGCACGAAGGCGTTGAATAGAAGTCATCACGTCCTGCTGCTGAGCCAGAAACGCCTGTCCCAAGGCGATTGTCCAGGCGAGGTTATCGTCCATCCATTTGAGAACGGTCGGGTATCTGGCCAGCGCTTTGACGCTGGGATCCCAGGGTTGCTGGTCAATCAGGTTCGGGTCGCCGCCGCCGTTCACGTACCGATTCGCCAGGACGATTTCAGAGGGCAACGTCGCAGCCGGGAGGATTTGCGCGATCAACGGGTCCGGGTAAAGCGCAATGGGGCCCAGCAGTTGGTCCAGTTCGGCGCTGGAGCGCAGTTGCGCTTCCGGCGCCGGAGGCGGAATTGGTGTTTGGGGCTGCGCGATAATCCCCGGGCTGAGGAAGACCAACAGCATGGCCGCGATGATGGATTGTCGTTTCATTCGCTTTTCCCGCTTATTCTTGTTCCCGTCTCCCAAACTTTAGTCCCTTTCATACGTGATGCCAGTGAAATCTGATTCCGCCTGACTCTCGACACTGGCTCTTCGAATCCTTGCCGGCCGCGTGGTGTCCGAGTATCCTCATGACCTTTAGAGTTCTGTTATGCAACGATCCGTAAGATTGCGGGCGATGAAAAACGGGTGGCGCCGGTTAAGATGCTGGGTGCTGGTGATGGGCGCCGCGGGGCTGCTTTGCGGTGGCGCGCGATTTGTGGCCGCGGCGGAGGGGAATTCGGAAGACGCCGGTAAGAGTGTCGCCGCGGGAGTCCCCGGCACGAATGTGGCGGCGATACCGCTGGCGGAGGTAGCGGCGCAGGCCGAAGCGGCCTTTGCCAGCCTCCAGTCCATCGAAGGCAATTTGTCCGCCGACCAGGCCACCGGGGCGATTCAGCAGGACCTGCCTGTGCTGACGCGGGAGGCGAGCGCGCGCCTGGAAGAGAGTTCGAAGACGCTTTCGTCCAGTCCTTCGCTGCAAACGCTCCGCCGGTTGAACGGGGAGTGGCAAGAAGTTCGCGAGGAGTTGGCGGACTGGAAACGCAGCTTGATGAAGCGCGTGACGCAACTGGACGAAGACCGGGGGCGGCTGGCCCAACTGGAGCAGGTCTGGAAGGCCACGCGCGCTTCCGTGCTGGAGTCGAAGATGCCGCCGGAGGTGCTGGCACAGGTGGAGCGGGTCATGGCTGCGGTCAAGCGAACCCAAGACAAGGCGGAGGCCCAACAAATGGTGGTGTTGGGCTTGCAAACCCGGGTGGCGGAGCAGGATGGCCGGGCGCTCCACACGCTCAATGCCATCGAGAGCGCGCGCGAAGCGGTGATCCGCCGTTTGTTTGTGCGGGACAGCCCGCCGATCTGGAGCGCAGAACTGTGGTCGGACTCGGCGCAGAATCTCGTGGCGCAAAGCCATCATTCGTTGTCGCGCCAGGTGCAGGCTCTGCGCGGATACGTCGAGCGGAAAGGCAGCGACTTTATTCTGCAGGCGGGCCTGTTCCTGGCGATCTGGTTCGGCTTGGTCCGAGCGGGCCGAACGTTGCGGAAGCTGGGCGGAGACGAGGCGAGCCACGCCGCACGGGTGTTCGATTCCCCGGTCGCGACGGCGCTGGTAATTGCCCTGCTGGCGAGCAGTTGGATTTACCCCCAAGCGCCACGGTTGTTCTGGGCCATTTCAGGCGCCGCGGCGATCATCCCGACCACCCTGGTGGTGCGCAAGCTCATTGACCGGCGGCTGTTTCCGGTCTTGAACGCCCTGGTGGTTTTCTACTTTGTCGATCAATTGCGGGTAGTCGCCGCCTCCCAAGCGGTCTTGTCCCGATTGCTGCTTTTGGCGGAGATGCTGGGCGGCGCATTGTTTGTGGGCTGGCTGCTGGGGTCGGGCCGGTTTGGGACCGCGCCGGAGGGCAACCGCTTCTGGAGGGTCATTGGCAAAGGCTGCGGGGTAGCGTTGGGCTGGTTCGCGGTGGCCTTTATCGCCGACGCGCTGGGCTACGTGAGCCTGAGCAAACTTCTCGGCCACGCCCTGCTGCAAAGCGCCTATATGGCCCTGATCTTATACGCCGTGGCGCGGATTATTGATGGACTCTTCTTGAGCGCGCTGAGTGTTCCACCCCTGGCGCGGCTGGGTTTGGTGAAGCGGCATCAGGGCTTGCTGTGCAGCCGGGCGCGGGGCGTGGTGGAATGGGCGGCCATTCTGCTCTGGGCGGCCTATGTGCTGGAGACGCTGTCATTGCGCGCGCCTGTGTTCCAGGACCTCCGGGAGGTGCTGACGGCCACCTGGGCGGTAGCCTCGTTCAAAGTTTCCCCGGGCGACGTGGTGTTGTTCGGGATCACGGTCTGGGCGTCGTTTCTCGTTTCGCGGATGGTGCGCTTTGTCCTGGAGGAGGAGGTGTATTCCCGGGTGAAACTGGCTCCCGGACTTCACTATTCCATCTCCAAGATGGTCAATTACGCGATCCTGGTCATCGGCTTTTTCATTGGCATCGCCCTGCTGGGGTTCGACCTGACGCGCCTGACGATTCTGGTGGGCGCCTTCGGCGTGGGCTTGGGCTTCGGCCTGCAGAATATCATCAACAATTTTGTCTCCGGCCTTATCTTGCTCTTCGAGCGGCCGATCAAAGTCGGCGATGTCATCCAATTGGCCGGCAACGAAGGAGTGGTCAAACAGATAGGCATCCGCGCCAGCATCGTGCGGGCCCCCAACGGTTCGGAGTTCATCGTGCCCAACGGCAGTTTGATTTCCGAGACGGTGACCAACTGGACCTTCTCGGACCGTCTGCGCCGGATTGACCTGCCCGTCGTGGTGGCTGGCCCGGCGGATGCGCGCCGGGTCATGGAATTGCTCAAAGGCGCGGCGGTCGAGCAACCGCGGGTTCTCAAGGACCCGCCGCCCCAGGCCTTGCTCGGCAGTTTCGCGGGCGACTCGATGAATTTCGAGCTCCGGATCTGGATCAACCAATCGGAGGATTGGTCCCAGATTCGGAGTGAGCTGGCGCTGGCCGTTCGCGCGGCCTTGGCCGAGCACAATATTGCGGTGAAATAACCGGCCCGATTCCCTGATGCGGGCGTCGGGCGTTGTGACCGTCCTGGATTGCTGTGAGCGCGCGGCGCAGGTGGGGCCGGGTTGCTATTCCCAGCCCCACACGCCCTTTTGGTGGCCGTTGCGGGTCTGGTGATAGTGATGGCGGTGGCGATGCGGACGGATTTTCCGCCAGGCGAGATAGCCGATCACGATGGTGCAAGCCGCGGCCAATCCATAGACCATGAGTGTCAAACAGAGTCTTGTCTCAGCGGGCGTCATGATTTTCCAATCGTCATTCCAAAAACTGCCGGCTGGCGCAGCCAGCGAAGACTGCGCCGAAAGAAAGGCGGCGCCGGACCCCCCAGGGCCACAGCCACCGCCCTTCCTGTTCCCTTCCTGGAGGAACAAGGTCAACTTGCTGCACGGAGCCAGGGGACGCAAATCCGGGGAGTACGGATAATTTGTCGGGGGTTTTACGGTGATCACCAGGCGAGATCAAGGTCGAGAACGGACCCGGCCCTTTGGGCAAAAAAACGGCGCAGTCAGCGAAGACTGCGCCGAACCACATGAAAACCCCTAACCTAACCCTCGATTATCTGACCAGGAAACGGGGAATCCGTTCAAACGGCATCCAAGAAAAAGCGCAGGCTGTAAACGGCGGCATTTGTCTGATCCCGCTTTCCCGCCTGGAATGACCGGACCCATTGTGGCATTTTTGGGCGTGAATTGGACCGTGTTGTCGTTTTCGGTCTGTTCGCACGAATTTACGTCCATCAAGATGACAAGTGCCACCGGAAAGGCTAGTATAGGGCTTGAGACTGATGATAACGAATGGCAAACCGCAAGAGCCAACAGACCTTGAGGCCCAATTGGTGCGGCTGAACGCCTTGGCTCGGGAACGGCGGAAGCAACTGGCCCGCCTGGAAAAATGCCCGAACAAAGACTGCCCGTGCCGTTTCGTCTGGAGAGAACACGTGGAGAGGAATCTGGCCGGCCAAGTGGGAAAAATCCAACGGCAGGTCCGCGGCGAGCCAGCCAAGTCCGCCAAGTCGGCCAGGCCAGCCAAGCCCCGTCCCGTGACCGGAAGAGCGCGGCGTGGCATTGCCAAGAAGCGGAGCGCATAACCCGCAGATTTCTCACGCGCCCCGGTGCCGCGTTCGTGGCCGCCAGCCGAATCTCCCGATATCCATTTCAAGCTGGACATCAATCCACGGCGAGAGGGAGGCAAATTGCGGGGCGCCTACTTTCTAATCGTCGCCGCGATATAGAAGAGCAGGGCGAGGATCACCAGCCCGAGCACCACACCGATGATGATAAATATCTCATTGACCCGGTTGTCCTTCTTCGAGAAGCCCGAGCCTTTGGTGCCGAACCCGCCGTCGCGCGCGCCTTGCTCCAGTTCGGTCAGTTTCACGCCGCCCGATATGACCGTAGTGCGGTCGAAGTGCATTTTCCCGGGAGCCGCGGGGGCATCCGTTTCCAGGCGCATCTCAATCTGGCCCAGACGCAGTATCTGGCCGGGTTTGAGCGTGCCTTCGGTGACCTTTTCGCCGCTGATGTAGGTGCCGTTGGTGGAATTCAGATCTCGGACCAGCACCTCGCCGCCGCCCAGCAGAACCTCGCAGTGATGGCTGGAGACCGACGGCTCGGCAATTTGAAACGTGTTGTCCTCCAGCCGGCCGATGGTGGTTTTGTCCGCCTTCAGTTCCTGCGTGCGCCCGGTTATTCCCGGGCTGAGGACAACCAGTTTTAGCATAAATCACCCATGCAAGGCAATTATGGTTCGCGGCCTGTCGAAGTCAAGCAGGAGTCATTAATGAATCGGAGCAAAACGAGCGCGACCGCACGAGACGGCCTCCGACGCTCCGTGTTGATCCAGCGGGTCAGGCGCGCAGTCTCCGTGGTGCTGATGCCGAAATAAGAGCGTTGTTTGGCGCGGTCGCTCCCGCGCCCTTCAGCGAGCAGTTCACTCCGACTCGCATTGCTTAACGGGGGACCAAAGCGTCTTCAGCCCGCCGGAGCCGAACTGACGCGGCGCGGTTGCCCGGCCCGCACCAGACGGGCAAAGGATATTTGGCAGGAACGAGAAGGATAAGCGGTGCGGCGAATGAAACTGAGGCGCTATCGGCGCGCCCGCTTCAACCCGGCCATCGCTGTTGTTTTTCACAAACTGCGTTGCACGACCCGTAGCCCGATGAAGTCATCGGCAACCGTGCCGGTCGCCGACTGCACCCAAGCTTTTGCCAAACCCGCCCCGCCAGGGCGGGTGATTAACGCCTGAGCCGAGCCATGCTGGGGAGCGCCGCCTCGGACGCCGGATTGCGGGAAGCCCCACCCCGGCGCTCCCCAGCATTGGCTCCAGCGGTTTGTTGGCCGATCATTTGTTTCAGGAGGAACTCGGGCACAGGTCCTTCATGTAGCAGGCGCTACACACCGGGCGGTGTGCGTGGCACCACTTTGTGCCGATATCCCAACACGGCAAGTCCATTATGCCGGGATACTCCGGGTGAAGGGCTCTCGCCTTGTAGATCACCCGCTCAACCTCCTTGGGGGGACCGGCCTTGCAAAGGCCGAGCTTGTCGAACACTCGCCGGACATGGACATCCGCCGAGATGTCTATCGAGGTGCGGTCGGCGAGTGGGACCTGCAAGTCGCGTACGAGGATGTTCGCCGCCATGTTCGCAATCTTCGGGCCGACACCATCGAACTCCAGGAAACGGTAAACGACTTCCGCGCTGGATGGCTTTCCAGCCCAAATACTGGCGGCGTCCCCGCCATAGTGGTTCGCGATCCTCTGCACCGCCAAGTACAGGAACCCGCTCATCATATCAGCATAGCGGTGGATGGGTTTAGGCTGTGTCATGTGACGTTTGACCTCTGCCTCCGAAAGCAGCGCGAGTTGCTGCATAGAGAAGCCGCCTAGCTTTTGCGAGAGCAGGTATGGAATGAGCGATACCTTTTCGGTTTTGAACCGCCGATCCATTACGCACGCCAAGACGAAGGCGTGAGGGTGATTGTCTAGGTCGTTCTGCAAGGCGTCCGCCTCTGGCACGCGGGTGGGCTGAAACGGCGGTCGTGGCTCCTCGCCCTTCTCAACCAGTCTGTCGCGTATGGATTTCTCGTTCATATTTCTCCGGCCAACCCTTAATTAGCATGGAAAGAAGTCCATGATATTGGATATCAGGGCACAAACATTAACTTTGGCTCCTGGGGCCGACATATCGTCCGCCAGTTTAGGCCGCAGGCCGCGCGGGTCAACAGCGAAATCAGGAAGGAAACCGGCCCGCCAACTGAAATTTTGCAGGAATTTGCCGCCCGGCGCAGGGCGGGGGATTAACGCTCCGCCTGAGCCCCAGCCGCCATCCCAAAACACTCGGTGCGCCCGCGACTGGCATGGTGGCTGATGGCTTCTGGCGGCTTGTTAGCGCTTGCGGTCTTTGAGTTGGAACGTCGGTTCATAGAGTCGAAGCAGGGTTGTAATGAATTCCCGAGACTGTTTGATTGTTGCTCTCGCCTTCTGTTCATTACAGAACTCGCCTTGATGCACGATGCCGTTCCGCTGGTCATTGATTGTTTCAGTGATAGTTCTGAGTTTCTTCATTACATCTTTCTTCTTCTGGGAACCCGCACTAAGTGGAAGTAGCAGGTGGGTAAGCTTTCCGTTCAGGCCATTCGCCCAGCGGAGAAGGCTATCGATAAACGCTTTATCGAATTTGCTTCTGTCCTCGAATTCCTTGCGCACCGCATAATTGGCTGCGATTTCCACAGCCGTTGCTGCGCGAACTATTGCGGCTGACCATTCTGCTCTCGAGTGTAGGCCGGACAGCTTATGCCACTGTTTCTGGATTTTCTCCAGATCGGTCAATTCTTCATATTTCTTCTTGCTGCTCATGTTCGATCCTTTGTGTTAGCTCTCTTAGCACATTGTATTCATTCAACCCCATTTAATAACCGGGCCGAAAGCATTGAATTGGCTCCTGGGGCCGACATATCGTCCGGCAGTCCAGGTCGCGGGCGGCGCGGCGTCACTCGCCCATCAGGTGCTCGAGCACCATTTGGTCGAGGGCGGCGTAGTCGCGGTCGGCGATAAGCTGCTTGGCGGTCTTCTCGTCGAAGGTGCGTGCTCTGCGCACGAGCCGCAGGAAGGTGCGCCGGCTGTTGACGAGATGCGCCAGCCAATGCTCGACCTTGGTCGTGCGGAAGGGATGCACGTCGAAGCAGACGTATTCGCCGTGTTTGCCGTAGCCGTTGCGCTCGAGGGCGCGGACCTGATTGAAGGCGACGCGCAGATTCGCGCTGGCGAAGGGTTTGTCCTGGTCGAACTTGAGGCCGTTCTGGTCGTTGAGGTGCAGGGACCAGAGCTTGCCGAAGGCCATTGCGAAATCAATCTCGTCCGCCGGATCAAGCCCGGCGAGAATGGCGTGGGCGGATTCGATGAGGCAGCCGACGCGTTTCAGGTCGCGGGTCAACTGGGCAATCGCCAGGGCGTGGCCGATGGTCGGGATATACGCATGGTCCATCGGCTCGTTGGGCTTAGGCTCGATGGCGATGCGGATGTTCCGGTTGTGCGCGAGCATCTTGTCGAGCGCCTGGACCAGCAGTTCGACGCTGCGCCGGCCACTCTTGGCCTCGCGCAGGTAGGTGCCTTCGCGCGCCAGCCAGAGGACGACCAGGTCGGTGTCGAGATAACCGGCGATGTCAATGCAGCGCAGGGAGCGGTCAATGGCGTATTGGCGGCACTTCGGGTCGTTGCTGGTGTAGGCGCCGTCAATGGTCTTGGGGCTGAACCAGAGCCGCGGGGCGACCATTTCCGCCGCCACGCCGGCGTCGTCGAGCTTCTTCTTGAGTTCCTTGGCTTCCTTGCGCAGTTGCGCGCCGGACTTGCCGTCAATGTCCGGCACGGCGTCGTCGTCATGGAACATCATGGCGTCGAAGCCAAGCTTCTTGAGTTGTTTGAGCTTCCAGTCGAAGGTTTGCACCGGGCGGGTGGGCGGACCGTAAGGGTCCTGACCTTCGCTGATATTCCAGGGACCAAAACAGAATTGGTATTGATGTTGTTTTGCCATAAGCGTCGCCGCAGAGTACCGGGGCGGTGGGGAAATCAAAGCCTAAAATGCGGGCCAGAATTTGCGGGACGCAGCCGGACCCCGCCGCCAAAGCCGTGGATTACCCAAAAGGAACGGACCGCGAGCCGGCCTCGGCTCGCAGCAGCCGCCAACAGGGCCGCACGCTCATATTGAATCCACCGTACCTGTGCCTTCGAAGCCGCTGCGAGCCGAGGACGGCTCGCGGTCCGACGCTAGAATTTGCGTGCCAGGGGGCGGCCGGGGTGGTATAAGCTCCGGCAGAGGTAAACTATTATGACGACCAGCGCATCAGACGCAAAAGCGAAACCCGAAGCTCTCGGGCGCGTGACCTTTCTCGACGGCCAGGGTGAACTGCCCATGGTCGAAATCAGCACGGCCTGGAGCACGGCCGAAATCTATCTCCTCGGTGCCCACGTTACGCATTTCAGGAAGAAGGATGAGCCGCCACTGCTCTTTGTGAGCCAATGCAGCCGGTTCGCCGAGGGACAACCGATCCGGGGCGGCATTCCGGTGATTTTTCCCTGGTTTGGGTCGCGGGAAGGTTTGGGCCACCACGGGTTCGCCCGCGTGAAAGCCTGGAACCTCAAGGAGTTCGCGCCGGCTCCGGATGGCAGCGTCAGTGTGCGGTTCCGTCTGCCGGACTGTCCGGAGGCCGCAGGCTTCCCGGCCTTCACCGCCGACTACATCGTTACGGTTAATCAGTCCCTCACGCTACAGCTCGTTATCACCAACGAATCCCGGGACGCGGAGTTCACCTTCGAGAATTGCCTGCATACCTATTTCGACGTCGGCGACGTTACCGCCATCTCCATCGGCGGGCTCAAAGGCCTCAGTTATCTCGACAAAGTCGCAGGCTTTGTGGAGAAAACCGAAACCAGTGACGCGCTGCGCATCGCCTCCGAGGTGGACCGCGTCTATCTGAACGCCACCGGCACGGTGGAGATCCTCGACCCGCGCCTCGGTCGAAGGATCCTCGTGGAGAAGCGGGGGTCCGCTTCCACCGTGGTCTGGAACCCGTGGATTGCCAAGTCGCGGCAGATGCCCGACTTCGGCGACGAAGAATACGAGCGGATGATCTGTGTCGAATCGGGGAACGTGGCTTCCAACAGCATCAGCCTGCCCCCGGGTGGAAGCTCGACCCTTACCGTGAAGTTGAGCAGCAAAACGCTGAAGTAAAGTCCGACCAGACCGCCTCAGGCCAGTTCTCCGCTCCCGCGCATTCCCCGTCCGGGGGTATCACGCCCCGCGCATTTCAGCTCCCGTATTTGTCCAGAAGGCACGTCAGGGTGCGCTCATTGAGGGAATTCGGATGGCCTTCAAACCGCACGATGCCTTTGGGATCGATCAGCAGGGTGTGTGGGATGCCTTTGACCTCGACCTCTTTGGAAGTGCGCCGTTGGGTGTCAATCGCCACCGAATACATGATGTTGGGACTGGTCATCTTCCGAACGGCTGCCTCCGTTTCGTTGGAGAGTCCGATGACCACGAGGCGGTCCTTGAAGTGGTCCGCTAGCGCATTCAGGTGCGGAATCGAAGCGCGGCAGGGACCGCACCACGTGGCCCAGAAATCCACCAGCACAAATTTGCCCGTCGTGTCCGGTTCCGGCGTCAGCCACTGCTCCACCTGAAGCGTGGGCGCCGGCTGGTCGAGGAAGGATTTGGCATGGAGCTTGTGCGGTGCGCCTTCGCTGCCGGCGGCGGGCCCCTGAATCGTCCTGGCGCCTGCGGAGTTGGTCACGATCTGAAGTGAGGAGGCCGGGCGTTGGGCGGCCGCCAACCGCCGCTGGTAGAGGGCGTTGGCCTGCGCTTGCTGGCTCTCGATGGTCGCCGCGTTCACGGCATCAAAATGAAAATGCTTCTGCATCTCCGGCTCCAGATCTTTCAGCTTTGCGCTCCCCAAGCCGAGGCTGTGAGTGAAATAGATGTGTGTGGCGGTCACCGAGGTCACCGTCACGTTGCTATAGACTTCACTGCCAATTTCACTGCCCACTTTGAGCGTCGGCAGGTTTTCCACCTTAGCGCCCAGCAGAGTCGCTGTCGCCGCCAGGCTCGCCAGCAAAAGAATCGCCTTCATATCCCCGCAATCTGAGCATCTTTCGTGCCCGAGAAGGCGATCCCCAACGGCCAAAACCTATTAACGAATTATTAACGCACGTTGCCCCCTTTTTGATTACCCGCTCCGCCATACACCGTGGCAACTTGAAGCATTGTTTGAATGGAATTGGACGCAACTCAGTATGAAAAATCTATGATGGACCTCATCTATATCGGTATCACGGTGCTGTTCTTCGTGATCAGCGGCCTTTATGTGCGCTTCTGCGAGAAGCTGTAGAAGGAATCTATGGAAAACCTTATCGCGGGCGTGATCGCCCTGTTGCTGTTCGTTTACCTGCTCGTGGCCATGCTCCGGCCGGAGAAATTCTAAGGACACCCCTATGCGTTCGATTGATTGGTTGCAGCTTGTGCTCTTTGTTGCGGCGCTCGCCTTGATCACCAAACCCATGGGCCTGTATCTTGTGCAGGTCCTGGATGCCAAGGGGAGGACCTGGCTTGACCCGGTCCTCAAACCCCTCGAGCGAGGCACGTATCGTCTGATGGGCGTGCAGTCGGATGAAGAGCAGGATTGGAAGCAATACGCCATTGCCATGCTGCTCTTCAGCCTGGTGAGTTGCCTTTTCACTTACATCATCCTGCGGGTGCAGAACCTGCTGCCGCTCAACCCCCAGGGCTTCGGCGCGCTCAGTCCCGACCTGGCGTTCAACACCGCGACCAGCTTTACCACCAACACCAACTGGCAGAGCTACACCGGCGAATCCACCATGTCGTATCTCTCGCAGATGGTCGCGCTCGTCATCCACAACTTCGCCTCAGCGGCCACCGGCATCGCCATCGCGGCGGCGCTGGTGCGCGGCCTCGCCCGGCACTCGACCAGGACCCTGGGCAATTTCTGGGTGGACCTCGTGCGGACGACCTATTACCTGTTGGTGCCCGTATGCCTGGTCTTCGCGGTTGTCCTTGTGTCGCAAGGCATGATCCAGAACTTCAAGCCGTACACAAAAGCCAAACTCACGGAGCCTTACACCACGCAAGTGGCCAAGACCGACGCCAAAGGCCAACCGGTAACGACCAATGTCGTAGTCATGGTGCAAGCGCCCAAACTCGACGCGAAAGGCCAGCCGGTAATGACCAATGGGGTGGCGATGATGGTGGACGTGCCGAAGCTCGATGAGAAAGGGCAACCGGTGATGACCAATGTGCCGGTCATGGTGGATCAAAAAGTGGAGGACCAGGCCATCGTGCAAGGGCCGATGGCCTCGCAGATCGCCATCAAGATGCTCGGCACCAATGGGGGCGGTTATACCAACGCCAACGCCGCTCACCCCTTCGAGAACCCCACCCCCCTGTCCAACTTCCTGCAGATGCTCTCCATCTTCGCCATTGGCAGCGGGCTGACCTATTACCTCGGGCGCATGGTGAAGAACCAAGCCCACGGCTGGTCGGTCTGGTCGGCGATGATGGCCTTGTTCCTGGGCGGGGTGTTCCTTTGCTGGCACTCGGAAGCAGCCGGGAATCCGATTCACCACCAGCTCGGCGTCGCCGCCGCGGGCGGGAATATGGAAGGCAAGGAGGTCCGATTCGGCATCTTCAACTCCGCCCTGTTCGCCACGGTGACCACCGACGCTTCCTGCGGCGCGGTTAACTCGATGCACGATTCCTTCACCGCGCTCGGCGGTTTTGTGCCGCTGTTTAACATCCAGCTCGGTGAAATCATCATCGGCGGCGTTGGCGCCGGACTCTATGGTATGCTCATATTCGTCGTGCTGGCGGTGTTCATCGCCGGCCTCATGGTCGGGCGGACCCCGGAATACCTCGGCAAGAAGATCCAGTCCTACGACGTGAAGATGGCGATGCTGGCCCTGCTGGTGCTGGCGCTTTCCATCCTGGGCTTTGCCGCCTGGGCTTCCGTCAGCAAGTGGGGACTGGCGGGATTGAACAACAACGGCCCGCACGGCCTGAGCGAAATCCTCTACGCCTACAGCTCCGCCAATGGCAACAACGGCAGCGCCTTTGCCGGCCTCAATGCCAACACGCCCTGGTTCAACACCACCATCGGCCTGGCGATGCTGATTGGCCGCTTCCTGATGATTGTGCCCATCATGGCCTTGGCCGGCGCCCTCGGCCAAAAACGAATCGCTCCCCCCAGCGCCGGGACCTTCCCGGTCTCCGGCTTCACCTTTGTTGTCCTGCTGATCGGAACCGTGCTGTTGGTCGGCGCTTTGAACTATTTGCCCGGCCTGACACTCGGTCCCATCGTCGAGCACTTCCTCACCGCCCAGGGCAAGCTATTCTAGTCCGACTCGCTCATCACGTATCACGTATCACGCATCACGCATCACGCATCACATCCCCTATGACGCAGAAATCTCCCTCCCTTTTCGATTGGTCCATCGTCGGTCCCGCCATCGGCGACTCGTTCCGCAAACTCCATCCGCGCTTGATGGTCAAGAACCCGGTCATGTTCGTCACGATGGTCGGCGCCGCACTGACCACTGCCGGCATCGGTTACGCCGCCTCCGCCGAGCGCGGCTTCATCGCCCAACTGGCCGTATGGCTCTGGTTCACCGTGCTCTTCGCCAATTTCGCCGAAGCTGTCGCTGAGGGCCGCGGCAAAGCCCAGGCCGACAGCCTGCGCAAAGCGCGCAAGGATACGATGGCCAGACGTCTGCGCAATGGCCGCGAGGAGAAGGTTCCAGCCCCGGACCTGAACAAGGGCGACCTCGTCGTGTGCGAGGCGGGCGACAGCATCCCCGCGGACGGCGATGTCGTGGAAGGCATCGCCAGCGTTGATGAATCCGCCATCACCGGCGAATCCGCCCCTGTAATTCGCGAAAGCGGCGGCGACCGCAGCGCGGTCACCGGCGGCACGCGCGTCCTCAGCGACCGCATTGTCATCCGTATCACGATGGAAAAGGGCCAGGGCTTCCTGGACCGCATGATCGCGCTGGTCGAGGGCGCGCAGCGGCAGAAGACGCCGAACGAAATCGCCCTCACCATTCTCCTGGCGGCGCTCACTGTGATTTTCCTGCTGGTCTGCGTGACGTTGAAACCCTTCGGCGTTTACTCGGGCGTGGTGTTCTCTGTTCCCGTGCTGATCGCGCTGCTCGTCTGTCTGATCCCTACAACCATTGGCGGCTTGCTGAGCGCCATCGGTATCGCCGGCATGGACCGCGTGCTCCAGCGTAACGTGCTGGCGATGAGCGGGCGCGCCGTCGAGGCCTCGGGCGACGTGGACGTGCTCTTGCTCGACAAGACCGGCACCATCACCCTCGGCAACCGCATGGCCAGCGCGTTCATCCCCGCCCCGGGCGTGCCGCCGGAGCGCCTGGCCGACGCCGCCCAACTGGCCTCCCTCGCCGACGAGACGCCGGAAGGCCGCTCCATCGTCGTGCTCGCCAAGCAACAGTTCAATCTCCGGGGCCGCGAGGTTGCCGAACTCCACGCCCGGTTTGTGCCCTTCACGGCCCAAACCCGCATGAGCGGCGTGGACTTCTCCAGCTCCGCTCCCGCCCGCAGTATTCGCAAAGGTGCCGCCGACGCCATGCGGGCTTATGTGGACCAATTGGGCGGGAGGTTTCCGGAGACCGTCAGCCAGACCGTGGATGAAATCTCTCGTTCCGGCGCCACTCCCCTTGTCGTGGCCGAAGCCAGTGAGGTCCTGGGCGTGGTCCAACTCAAGGACATGGTCAAGGGCGGCATCAAGGAGCGGTTTGCGCATCTGCGCAAGATGGGCATCCGCACCGTGATGATCACCGGCGACAACCCGCAGACCGCCGCCGCCATCGCCGCCGAAGCCGGCGTGGACGACTTCATCGCCCAGGCCACCCCGGAAGCCAAGTTGAAGCGCATCCGTCTCGAACAAGCCGCCGGCCATCTCGTCGCCATGACCGGTGACGGCACCAACGACGCCCCGGCGCTGGCGCAGGCCGACGTCGGTGTCGCCATGAACACCGGCACCCAGGCCGCCCGCGAGGCCGGCAACATGGTGGACCTCGACAGCAACCCCACCAAGCTCATCGAGATCGTCGAAATCGGCAAGCAGCTCCTCATCACGCGCGGCTCCCTCACCACCTTCAGCATCGCCAATGACGTCGCCAAATACTTCGCCATCATTCCCGCCATGCTGATGGCCACTTTCCCCGCCATTGCGCCCCTCAACGTCATGCGCCTGCACAGCCCGACCAGCGCCATCCTCAGCGCCGTCATTTTCAACGCCCTCATCATCGTCGCGCTGATTCCCCTGGCCCTGCGCGGCGTAAAATATACGCCCATCGGCGCGCTCGCCATCCTCCAGCGCAACCTCCTCATCTATGGCCTGGGCGGCGTCATCATCCCCTTCATCGGCATCAAGCTCATTGACCTCATCATCACCGCCCTGAACCTCGTTTGATTATGAAAGCATTGCTCTCTGAACTCCGCCGCGCCGCGCTCGCCACGCTGGCTCTCGCCGTCGTCTGCTGCGGCCTCTATCCGCTGCTCGTCTTCGGCATTGGCCAAGCCCTCTTTCACGACCAGGCCAACGGCAGCCTCATTGTTGATGCCGGCGGCGTGGTCCGCGGCTCCCGGCTAATCGGCCAGCCCTTCACCGCGGACAAATACTTCCACCCCCGCCCCTCCTCCGCGGGCAACGGCTACGACCCCACCAGTTCCGGCGGCAGCAACCTCGGGCCGACCTCGCAGAAACTCCGCGACGCCATCGCCCAAAACCTCGCCGATTACCGCGCCCAAAACGGCCTCGCCACCAACGCCCCTGTGCCCGCGGACGCCGTCACCGGTTCCGGCAGCGGCCTCGATCCCCATATCAGCCCCGAGAACGCCTCCCTCCAGTCCGCCCGCGTCGCCAAAGCCCGCGGCCTGAGCCTCGAAAAAGTGCTCGCGCTCATCCAGCAAAACACCGACCCCGCCGACCTGGGCATTCTGGGCGAACCCGGCGTCAACGTGCTGCGCCTCAATCTGGCGTTGGATGGAGTGGGCAGGTAGGGCGTGCTCTCCGAGCGCGCCGCCGGAGGTGCTGCGCCTGAACCTCGCGCTGGATGGACTGGTGCCCGGTTAATGGGCGCGCTGGCCTCGGCACGCGAACAGCACGGCGCCACTGCCTGACCGCCGGCACGTTGCCGGCTTAGCCCGGAATTCTCATAGCTCGCACAAACCGCCGACACGGTGTAGCCGCCGACGGCAGTCGGCGCCATCTTTCGGAACTGAAAATCAGCGCCGACCGCCGTCGAATAGCGCTTGGCTGCAAGCTCCTGCTTTAGCGTAAAGGGTTGTCTGCCGGAACCCTTCCATGTTAAACAGAGGCAATGAGCAAAGAACGATTCATCGAACGCCAGGCGGAAGTTCGCAATGCCGTCGCGCGCCTGCAGGAAGCCGTTGCGCAGCCGGAGAGCGCCATTGTCCGCGACGCCGTTATCCAGCGGTTCGAGTTCTCTTTCGAACTGGTCTGGAAGGCCCTCAAGCTCTACCTCGAGCGCCAGGGCCACGAATGTGGCGGCCCGCGCCCGACGCTCAAGAAGGCCTTTGCCGATGGGCTTATTGTCACGCCCGAAGAGGCCGACCTTTGGCTTCAGATGATCGAGGACCGCAATCTTACCAGCCACGCCTACGATGAAGCCCTCGCCGCCCGCATCTACCAGCATGTGGTCCGGGATTACTCCGCGCTCCTCGGCGCGATGGCCGGCAAGATTCAGACGCTCACGTGGGATTAAAGCCATGAAACCCGTCGCCCTGCGGAGCAAAGACCTGGCCGTGTTGCGCGCTGCTTGTCGGCGGTTCTCTGCCGTGCGCGAAGTGCGGGTCTTCGGCTCGCGCGCCACCAACACCGCCCGCCGCGCTTCCGACCTCGACCTTGCCATCTCAGCCCCCGACGCCACCGCCGCTGAATGGCTCGACCTGTGCGACGCCCTCGAAAATGCCCCGCTCATTTACGAACTCGACCTCGTCCGCTCCGAGCGCCTCACCAATGAGCGGCTCAAGCAGAAAATCGCCCGTGACGGCGTGACCATTTACCCGGAGCAACCCGGGGCGTGAGAGCCTGTGCGCCCTGGAACTGCGGCGAGCTGCGGTATTGGGAGTCAGGAGAGCAGCGAGCGGTTGGACCCTCCCCACGCCGGCGGGGAGCACTACGGAAAGTGATGCGTGACGTTTCCCCGGCCGCACGGTCTAATCGGACATTGAATCGCCGACATCACAAAGGCTGGCCATTATGAGAAAGCGAAGGATGCCCTGGCTGCCGCGGACAGACTGGACGCGGCCAGGGGCCGCATTGGTGGCGATGGTCGTCATCGCAGCGACTTGCCCGGGCAGCGTCTCCGGCAGCGAGGATTCCGCCCGGCCCGGCGCCCCGTCCGGAACGGTGACCACGGTCCCGCTGGAGTATCAAGAGACGAGCTTCCAGTTCCTGTACCGGAATGTTCCTGTGGAGCGCCGATTGGCGCCGTTCCCCAAAGAGCCGGCGTTGGCGCCCGGCCCGGTCGTGCGGGGAGTGTTGAAGTTCGGCGGCAACCCGAGCAATGCCATTCCTTTCGTCTGGCAAGGCGGCGCGAAGAAGCTCTTCCTCGATCTGAATCGCAACCAGGATTTGACCGACGATCCGGCGGGGGTGTGCTCGGCGCAGGTATTGTTTTCAGCAATGCCGAGCTTCCTTCACCAGGGGTTCACGAACCTCCACCTGTCCTTTCCCGCCTCGTCCAGCGGCGCGCCGATGCGGGTGGACCTTTGTTTCCTCATGGACACTGTCCGGTGGCCGGATCGGGTATTGTGCAACGCGGCGCTGCGCTCCTATTGGCAAGGCAAGGTGACCCGGGAAGGACAGGATTGGCAGGTGGGGTTATTGCAGAATCTATCGGGCCAGCCAGGCTCCTTCCAGCACGGCCAATTGTTGCTGCGTCCCTGGGAAGAGCGAAACAAACGGTTCCTGGCCTCCTGCGAGGTGCCGGAGGACACCTTGGCGCTTGCCTGGACAGGGATGAACTTAATGGTGAGGGCGTCGGACGCGTTCGCCTTCTTGCCCAAGGTGTTCTTTGAGGGCCACGCCTGGCAGTTGGACTGGAGCGCCGAGCCGCGAGCGCCTGAGGAGAAACTGGCGTTGCGGTTGACCGAAGAGCAAACCGCACTGGGCGAATTGCGAATCACCGGCAGCTTCATTGAACGCCTCGTGCTGACGGGAGGGCCATACACGGTCGTCCTGGCCCAGCCCCCGGCCAGCGTGAAGGTTCCGCCCGGCCATTACCACCCATATCGGGTCTGGCTCAAGCAGGGCAAGGCGCGGGCCTACTTCAATTTCGGCGTGCCGCGAACCGGGATGGCGAACGTGATGGAGGAAGTCACCGGGGCGCAAATGCCGGTGTTGAGCCTGCCGCCGCCGGAGCAGGCGGTCGTGGTGGAGGAGCAACGGGCGGCAGTGTTGGCCGTGGGCGGGCCGTTGACCAATTGCGTCTCCGCTACCCGCCGTGGGCGGAATCTGCTTCTGAACTACCGATTGATCGGCTCGGGCGGTGGAGAATACTGGCTGGTGGGGGGAGGCGGTGGGAAGCCGCCGCGATTCTCCGTGGGCAAGGCGGGGAAAAAGATCGGGTCGGGCGAGTTTGAATTTGGCTGAGACGGCTTCTGCTCGTACTCATGGCGAGTACCCTCTTCGACGGTCGGCAGACTCCAGATCGCTGCTG
>JBEKJO010000100.1:0-23134 GCA_050011195.1 Verrucomicrobiota bacterium
GTGTGCAGGGTGCGGTGAATCAGCTCGGTGCGATCGTAGTGGGTCACCATCCGGATGCCGGGGGGCAGATAATGGGCGTTGATTTCCCGGACCTTGGCGTGGATGCCGTCGAGGACGGTGCGGGGGTTTTCGCCGCGCCGCATGATGACGATGCCCTGCACGGCATCGTCGTCATCGCTGACGCCGCCGGAGGTCTTGAAGAGCATGCCCACCTGGCCCAGGCGGACGGCGTGCCCGATGGTGACGGTGCCGATGTCGCTGATGCGGATGGGGGTGCCGCCGCGGCTGTCCACCGAGATGGCGCCGATGTCCGCGGTGTCCCGCACGAAGCCCAGCCCGCGCACGACGTACATTTCCGAGCCATGCTCGACATAGGAGCCGCCGGCGTTGCGGTTGCCATTGGCGAGGGCGGTGAACACTTGCTGGAGCGAGAGATTATAGGACTTGAGCTTGAGCGGATCGACCTGTACCTGGTATTGCTTGGTCGGCCCGCCAAAGCCCACCACGTCCACCACGCCCGGGACGGTGCGCAGCTTGCGTTCGACCACCCAGTCTTCCAGCGCCTTCAATTCCTCCGCGGAATAGCCTTGGGGAGCTTTGAGCGTGTAGCGATAGATTTCGCCGATGGGCGTCGCGTTGGGGGAGAGGCTGGCCTGGGCGCCCGGCGGCAAAGTCACCACGGAGAGGTACTGGTTGACCTGGTTGCGGACATAGTCCGGGTCAGCGCCATCCTCAAAGACCAGTGTGACCTGCGACAGGCCGAACAGGCTGATGGAACGGAGCGAGACCAGCTTGGGGACGCTGTTCATCTGGTTTTCGATGGGGATCGTGACCAGCCGCTCGACCTCCTCGGCGGCGTGCCCGGGGAACAAGGTGATGACCTGAACCGACATGTTGGAGACATCCGGGAAGGCCTCGACCGGCAAACGCTGGAAGGCATTGATGCCCGCCAGGACGAACAGCAACAGCACGGCCAGGACGATCGCCCGGTGCCGCAGGGTGTAGGAGGTGATCCGGCCGATCATGACTTGGGCGCGTTGTCCATCAGGGATTGCAGCAGCAGGCAGCCTTCGGTGACCAGCCGCTGGCCGGTCTTGAGGCCCTCGAGAATCGCGACCTTGCCCTCGCGTTCCGAGCCGACTTTGACCGCGTGACGCTGGAACTGGCCGGCGCCGGTTTCGAGGAAGAGGTAATACTGGTTCTCGCGTAGAAAGACCGCTTTGGAGGGCACCTGCAAGCTCATGGGGACGGGGTCCGGGATTTCCACCGTGACGTAGAGTTCGGCCTTCAGCAGCTTCGAGGCATCTTCCACGGAGCCGCGCGCCCGGACCGTGCGCGTCGTCGGGTCAAGGGAGTCGCCAATCAAATCCAGCCGCCCGCGGAAAGTCTGCCCGGGAAAGGCCTTGGAGCGGATCGTGAGTTCCATCCCTTTGTGCACCAGGGGCAGGTGCATTTCCGTCACGTCCAGCCAGACCCAAAGCCGGGTGGGCTCGGTCACCACAAACAGCGGCGCGGTGAACTGCGGCACGTTGGCCAGCATCTGGTCGGGCCGGACTTCCTGACCGGGTGTGACGTTCCGTTCCACCAGGATGCCCGCCAACGGGCTGGGCAGCAGGAAACTCTGGTTGGTCGAGGCCGCCGTCGCGCCGTAGATCGCCAGCCGCGTCTCGGCGCGGTCTTTCTCGGCCTGGGCGCTGGCGTAATCGGCCTCCGCCGATTCCAGGTCCTTGCGCGGCGCGGCGCCGTGCTGGAAGAGGTCGCGCAGGCGGGTAAGGGCTTGGTCGGCGCGCCGCAGATCGCTGGCGGCTTTGCGCGCGTCGGACTGGGCCTGGGCAAAGTCCGGGGACTGAATCTCGGCCAGCGGCATGCCCTTGGCGACCGGCTGGTTGAGGTCCACGAAGAGCTTCCGCACGATGCCGGCGAAGGGCGTGAACACTCGCACCGTCGCGTCCTCATCCCATACCAGCCGCCCGGTCAGGGCCACAAACGCCGGCTGCTCGGCCCCGACCGGCTCGACGGTCAGCGCGGCCAACTGCGGCGAGTTGGTGGCCATGATCACGGTGTCCCCATTGACTTTGGCCTCGGGAAGCTCCGCCTCGTTCTTGCCCGGGTTGCAGCCGGTCAGCAGGAGGCATAGGGCTAAGAAGGTAATCGGAGTTCGGAAGGTCATTGTTTCACCTGCGATGGTTGTATTTCCTGCGTGGCGGCCTTGAACGCGGCGCCAGCGGAGGCTGTGTCGCTGGCGGCCTGGGCGGACGCCAGCCGGATGTCGTTGTCGTTACGCTCGGCCAGCAACAGGTCGAGCAGCGACGCGCCGCCTTTCTGATAGGCGTAGGCCATCGTCTGGCGGATTTGCTCGGACTTGGGCCGGATGCTGTCGCGGTAGCTGCGCCACCGCTTCAGGGCATCCTCATAGGCAAGGCGGGCGACCGCGATGTCCGCCACCGCCCCGGCCTTGGCCTTTTCAAACGCCAGGCGGGTCTGTTCCCGCGCCGCTTGGGCGGCGAGGATGTTGCCCCGGTTCCGGTTCCAGAGCGGTACGGGGAAGCTGACGCCGAAACCGACGCTGTTGGGGTTATCAGGCGGTTCATGCTCGAATTGAGCCAAGAGGGTGGGGTCCGGGACCCGCATGGCTTTCTGGAGGCGCAAATCGGCTTCGGCCTTCCGCAGGGCCGCTTCGGCGGCGATGACATCCGGGCGCCAGGTGCCGACGGAATTGGTGTTGAGCGGCGTGGCCGACGCGCAGAGCGTTTCCAGCCGGTCGCTGAGTTCGCAGTCGGCATTGGGATGGGGCACGCCCAACAGGACCTCGAGGGCGACGCGTGCCTGGGCGGCAGCCGACTTGGCGGATTGCGCATTCAACTCGTACTGCTCGGCGGTGATTTCGATCTGGCTCTTGTCGGAACTGGAAATCTCACCCGCCCGGAGCCGCACCTCCGCAATTTTGGCTTCCTCGCGCAACGTCCCGGCTGATTGCAGGAGCACGCGGACGTTTTCCTCCGCCTGCGCCGCGGCGACGTAGGCTTTGGCCACCGCGAGGTCCAGCGTGCGCCGGGCGTCAAAGAGCTGGGCCTTGGCCCCTTCGAACCCCGCCTGGGCGGAGACCTTCCGGCTGCGGCGTTTGCCCCCGATCTCGAAGAGCTGGTTGATGGCGAAGATGGTGTCGTAGCTCCGGTCCCACAAGCCGTTGCCCTCGGACGTCGAGCTGGGGTGGTTATCCACGTTGATCAAGGAGCTGTATTGGGACAGCGTAGGATTCGGGAACTCGTGGACGACGATTTTCTGGGCGGTGGCGGCATCGACACCGGCAGCGGCGGCCAGCAAGTCCCAGTTCTTCTCAAAAGCAAGGCGCTGGGCGTCAGCGAGCGAGAGCCGCTGGAACCGGTCGTTGCTGAGGGTGGCGCTGGGGGAGGTGTCGGTCGGTTGCTGAGCGTGCGCCACAACCAGACCCGCGAAACACACCGCTGCCCAAAGGCCGCCCTGTTTTCGTATGAAACCGAGAAAGCGCTTTATCAAGCCTGAAATCTCTCTATGCTGAACGTCATAAGTCCCTGCGCTACAGGGTGTTGTAGGCCGCGTGCCCTCACGCGGCGGGACTTCTGTCGTTACGTATAGATGAGCATAGCCAAGCGCTCTTGCTTGTCCATCAGGCCAAGCCTAAATTCTATGTAGGGCGAAGTACTACACTCCGCAATCAGCCTTTGTGAGTGCTTTCGCGCCAACGCACTGCTTCCCGGACCAGTTCGTTTGCGCTGGCGAGATTCAGCTTCTCTTTAGTCCTCGCGCAGTAGGCCTGGACGGTCTTGACGCTGACCCGGAGTCTTTCGGCTATCTGGCGCGTTGCAAGGCCCTGCCCGAGGAGGTCGAAGACCGCTAATTCACGGTCGCTGAGTTGTTCGACTGGAGAGCGGATGGCGAGCGTCTTGCCTTCAACAAATTGGGTCGTGATGGCCTGGGCCACAGCCTCGCTGAGGTAGAATTTGCCCTCCAAAACCCGCCGAATCGCCTCGATCACCTTTTTGGTCGTCTCGCGTTTCATGATGTAGCCCTGGGCCCCGGCTCGCAAGGCGCGCTCGGCGTAATGGGATTCTTCGTGCATCGAGAGGACCAGCACCACGAGACTGGGGCAGACCTTCGTCAGGTCCTTGATCAGTTCAATGCCGGAGGAATCTTTCAGCGCAATATCCACAATTGCCACCTCGGGTTTCGAGGCCCCGACCGCCTGCATTGCCTCCGCAGCCGTTGCGGCTTCCCCGCACACGGCCAAGTCTGGTTGCTGGTTGATCAGGGTGGTCAACCACTCCCGGACCAGTGGGTGATCATCCACAAGGAAGACCCTTCTTTTCTGGCTGTGCGCGTCTGGTGTCATGGTTGTGCCTCCAGGGCCCGCCTTTTTGATTAGTTGCTGGTCAGATTCGCGCGGTTCCACCATCCGCCGCCGAGGGCCTGAAAGAGAGCGGCGGTATCGGCATAGCGGTTGGCCTGGGCTTGAATGAGGTTAATCACGGCTTGGGCGTAGGCTTGTTCCGCGCTTAACAGCGCCAGGTAACTGGCGTAGCCGGACTGCCATTGCTGGATGGACAGATCAAGGGTGATTTTGGCGGCATCTCTGGCGGCAGCGGCGGCTTGCAGAGCATTGGCATCCTGTTCGAGCGCATTCAACGTGTCGGCTACATTCTGAAAGGCGGTCAGGACGGCGCTGCGATATTGTTCCGCGGCCTCAGTATAGGCCGCCTGGGCGGCGCGCTCGCGATGCAGCAAGGCACCACCCTGGGAAATGGGTTGTGTCACAGAGCCGGCCAAGCCCCAGAAGCCCGTGCCGGAAGAGAACATTTGGCCGGCCTCCAGCGCCATCGAGCCGGCATCCGCGCTCAGCATAAAATTCGGCAGCCGGTTGGCGACGGCGATGCCCACCTGGGCGCTGGCAGCGTGCAAGTTCTCCTCGGCCTGGCGCACGTCCGGGCGCTGCGCCACAAGCTGCGACGGAAGGCTCAACGGCAACTCCGAGGGCAGTTGCAGAGCGGAAAGCTCAAACCTCTCGGCCGGACCCTCGCTGGGAAAGCCCCCGGAGAGCACCGCCAACAGATCGCGTTGTTGAGCCAGTTGTTTGAGCAGCGGCGGCAGTGTGGCGGCGATCTGCGCGAGTTGCGATTCCTGCGCCGCGACATCGAGCCGGCTGACACGACCCTTGGCAAACTGGGTGCGCAAGATTCGAAGCATGTTGGTGTTGATTTCGATGAGGTGATGGGTCGCGGCCACCTGCTCCCGCAAGGAGGCCTCCTGGACGGCGGCGGCCACCACATTGGCGCTCAGCGTGATATCCGTCGCCACCCACGCGAAGCGCGCTTGTTCCTCCTGTGCCTTGAGGGACTCGACGGTTCGCCGGTTGAGGCCAAACACGTCCGGCGCGTACGACACGCTGACCTGGGGAGTATAAAGACTGAAGTTCAACGCCCCGGAACTGGGCGTGGATGAAATATCCGCCGGGGTCGCCTGGCGGGAGGCGGAGAAACTTCCAAAGATACTGGGATAATAGGCGCCTTTCTGAGCCAGCCTCGTCTCCCGCGCCACCGCCAAGGCCGCTTGCGCCGCCTTGAGGCTGGGATTGTTGGTGAGCGAGCGCTCAATCAGGGCGTTGAGCGGCTGGGAGTGAAACAGGGTCCACCAATCTCCCGCAATGTCCTGGCCCGTGACAAAGCGTTGGGCTTCTCCACCCACTACGTTGGTCGAGCTGCTCGTGGTCGAAACCGGAGTCGGTGTATAATCATGGACCGTAGGCGCGGCAGGCTTTTTGAAGTTCGGCCCCACCGCGCAACTGGCAAGAAGGGTCAATGCCGCGAGTGCCAGCAAACCTATTACGTGCGACTTGTGAGATAGTGTCATCTTGTCAAATTAGCTAAGGCTTGGGCTTCATCCCGGTGCCATTGATCACCGCCGCCGAGGTTTTGGCGCTGGAGGCCGCCAATCCACCGATGCTCGCCGTGGCGGCAACTCGGCCACGAACAACGCCGGGCAATGGCGTGGCGGGCCTCGTGCCAAGCGGCAACCTGGCAAGTTGTTCGCGAGGGTTTCCCGTTTTGTTCATTATCAATCCATCCTTTGCGGGGGTGGCAGCCTTGTTCAACCCAGGTTGATGAAGATCATTTGCCGAGGTGCGTTTGACTGGGTCGGCAGGACAATCACTGGCTGTATGATTCTCGGAGGCCGCTGGTCCGGATGGTTGCCGGGACGGTTCGCCGGCAAAAGTCAGCCCAAGCGTTAAGGCGCCAAAGCCAGCTATGGTGAAAAGGAAGCGCGCCGTCTTCATATTAATTCTAGGCGGATTGAACTTTAGGTTTGTGGTGATCGTCGCCACCGCCCAGAAACACCATTTTGAGCGCCGGCACGACGACGAGCAGCATGAAGGGTCCGACCAACATGCCGCCCACGATCACGGTGGCCAGCGGACGCTGCACCTGACTTCCGATGCCGGTGGAAATCGCCGCGGGAAACAGGCCGATGCAGGCCGAGAGGCTTGTCATCAGCAGCGGTCGCATACGAGTCGAGGCGGCATGAAACATTGCATCCAGGGGTGTCCCGCCGCGAAGCCTCGCCTGGTTGTAGTAGGTGATCAACAGAATGCCATTCATGACCGAGACGCCAAACAACGAGACAAAGCCGATGGCGGCGGAGATGCTGAAGTTGAGACCGGAGACATAGAGCGCCAACACGCCGCCGGCGATCGCGAAGGGAATCCCCGAAAGCGTCAGGAGGCACTCCAGCAGCGAATTGAACAGGCAGTAGAGCAACACGAGGATGAGCGCGAGGCTGACCGGCACAACGAGTGCCAGGCGCTCCTTGGCTTCCTGAAGGTCTCCGAACTCGCCGGCCCAGACCATACGATAGCCGCTGGGAAGTTTTACAGTTTTAGTGATGCGCGCCTGGGCATCGGCGACGGTGCTCCCGAGGTCGCGCCCGCGCACGCTGAACTTGATCGGGATGAAGCGTTGAGTGCTTTCGTGATAAATCCAGGCCGCCCCGGTGTGCAGGGTGATCGTCGCCAGTTCGCTCAAGGGGATGCAGGCATTGGCGCCGCTGCTCGTCTGATAGGCCACCTTGAGGTTGCGAATCTTTTCGACGCTGTCCCGGTATTCGGGCGCAAAACGCACGGCCAAGTTGAACTGGCGATCGCCTTCCAGAACGGTGGTGGCCACTGCCCCGCCCATTGCCGCCTGGACCACGGTGTTCACGTCGCCGGAATTGAGGCCGTAGCGCGCCGCTTTGGCGCGATCCACCGTGATGTTCAAGTTCGGCTGCCCCAGGACCGGGAAGATGCCCAGGTCGGCGATTCCGCGAACATGGCTCATTTCGTCCCTGACTTGCGCAGCCAGCTTCTCCAGCATTTCGAGATTGGGGCCGACGATCTTGACCGAATTGGCGCCTTTGACCCCCGAGATGGCCTCCTCGATGTTATCCTGGATGTATTGAGAGAAGTTGAAGGTGACTCCCGGCAGTTCGCTCTGGAACTCCGCTTGGACCTCCTCAGTCAATTTCTCCTTGGTCAAGCCTTTCGGCCATTCGTCCATCGGCTTCAGCGGCACGAAGAGTTCGACATTGGAGAACGGCGAGGCGTCGCTGCCGTCATCGGGCCGGCCATGCTGGGAAACCACGGTAATGACTTCCGGATGCTTCAGGAGAATCAGGCGCATTTTCCTCGTCGCCGCCTCACCGTCTTCCAGAGAGAGCGTCATCGGCATTGAGGCGCGAATCCAGAAATTGCCTTCTTCCAGGTGCGGAAGAAACTCGCTGCCGAGCCGCAGCCCCAGGAACGCAGACGCGGCGAGAAAGACAATTCCAATCCCGACCGTGAGTGCGCGGTTGGCCAGCGCAAAACGCAACGCGGGATTGTAAAGGCGGTGCAACAGACGGACGACCATCGTCTCAGCTTCCTTCACGTGCTCGGGAAGGAAGAAGGAGGCGAGCACGGGCGTGATCGTGAAGGTGGCGATCAAGGCCCCCGCCAGCGCGTAGCCATAGGTGCGGGCCATGGGGCCGAAGATCTGGCCCTCGACTCCCTGCATGGTGAACAGCGGCACGAAGCCGGCCACGGTGATGAGCGCGGAGAAGAAGATCGCCTTGTCCACCTGCACTGCACTGATCAGAATCATCCGCAAGCGGTCGGTCCAGCCGTGGCTGGGCGAAGAATGCAAGGTGTTCGTCGGGTCCGGCCCATAAAAGCCGTCCTTAAGACGCGCCAGCAGGCCCCGCCTTTCCTCCGCGGGCCTTTGGAAATTGCGGAAGATATTCTCGACGAGGATCACCGCCGAATCCACAATGATGCCGAAATCAACCGCGCCGACGGACAACAGATTGGCGCTTTCACCCTGCAATACCAGCAGCAGGATGGCAAAGAACAAGGCAAACGGGATATTGATCCCCACGATGATGGCGCTGCGGAGGTCCCCCAGGAAAATCCATTGGATGAGGAACACTAAGAGGCACCCGAAAATGAGATTGTGCAGAACAGTGTGCGTGGTGACCGCGATCAGCGAACCGCGATCATAAAAGGGAACCACCTGGACTCCCGATGGCAGGCTGCCGTCGCGGTTCAGCTTGGCGATTTCGGCTTTGACCTTGGGCAGCATATCGGCGGTTTGTCCCACCCGGCTCATCACCACGATGGCAGCCGCCACATCGTCCTCCTGGTCCCGGCCGCAAATTCCCAGCCTCGGCACATAGCCCACTTTCACCTTGGCGACATCCTTCACCAGCACGGGAACGCCATTCAATTGGGTCAGGACTACGTTCTCAATGTCATCAATCTTGCAGCCTTGGGTCAGATCATCCGCGCCGCCGTCATCAATCAGGCCGACGCCGCGGATGTTGATGGACTGCTGGCCGATGCGGATTTCGCGCCCGCCGACGTTGATGTTGGCGTTGCCCAGGGCGGTCAGCACTTGGGGCACGGTGATGTTGTAGGCTTCGAGTTTCTGAGGGTCCACTTCGACATCGAATTCCTTGGTGGTGCCGCCCCAACTGTTGATCTGAACGATGCCGGGAATGGTCAACAGGCGGCGCCTCACGATCCAGTCCTGAACGGTGCGGAGATTGGTCAGCCCAAAATGCTTCGGGCCGACCACCTGGTAGCGATAGATTTCCCCGGTCGAGCTGTTCTGTTGGATTTGTGGTGTCTGCCCCCCGGGAAGGGTAACGTTTTGTTGCATCGCTATCGCCGCCTGGCTGTAGGCAAAGTGGTAGTCAACCCCATACTTGAACACGACCCGGACAAAGGACAAGCCATAGAAGGAAGTGGAGCGGATGACCTCGATGCCGGGCGTCGTGTAGAGTCCAATCTCGATGGGGAGCGTGTAGTAACGCTCCATCTCCTCGGCGGAAAGGCCCGCCGCCTGCGCGGTGATTTCCAGAATGACCGGCGTGGGGTTCGGATACGCTTCGATGTTGAGCTTCTTGAAGGCGAAAAACCCGGCCCCGGCAAACGCCAGCAAGCCGAACACAAGGATCGCACGGCGGCTGAGGCAGAAGGCAATGAGAGACTTGAGCATGATCGGCCCTTATTGAGTCACTCAGTCAGCCGGCGGGGCGTAGAGGATGTTGCTGAGGAATACGGCCCCATCGGCCACGACCAGTTCTCCGCGCTGCAAGCCTTCGAGAACCTGATATTGGCCATCGGTTTGCAGGCCAAGCCTGATGATTCGTTGTGAAAAGCGGTGGCGGTCGGTGGTCACCCAGGCCGCCATCGTGCTATCGCCATTTCGAACCACGCCATTCATCGGGATGGCGACCGACTCGACCGGGTCCTGAACTCGAATCACGAAGCTGGCGAGCATTCCAGGACGCAACTCATGTTTGAGGTCGGCTATCTCACAGCGCACCATGACCCGGTGGGTGTTAGGATCAACGGCCGCGCCCAACGTGGAAATCCTGCCTGCGAAAACGCGACCCGGATAGGCCATCACCTTGGCCTGGACCGGTTGGCCCACCTGGAAGAGCGGGCTGTCGCTTTCGGTGACATTCGCCACCATCCACTTGGTCGAGAGATCGGCGACCGAGTAAGGCGCCGGCGCGTTGCCCGGCTGCACCAAGAGGCCCGGCTGTGCGTTGCGCGCCGTGACCCGGCCAGTGAGCGGGCTGAGCACGACCAGGGCGGGGTCAATCTTGCGGGTGGCGGCAATCTGGTCAATCTCGGCCTCGGTCTTGCCGAACAAGCGAACGGCGTCCCGCGCCGCCTTGAGGGCCCCTTCCGCCGTCTGTTGATCGGAAGTCGCCTGCTCGAACTCTCGTTCGGAAACGCCGTTGGTTCCGTAAAGGCCCTTGGCGCGCGCCAGCTCTTTGCTGGTCAGAGCGAACGTCGCCGCGGCCCCGATCAGGGTTGATTCGGCCTGGATGAGGTCCGGGCTGTCAATCGTAAAGAGCGGCTGTCCCTTTTGAACGTCGTCTCCGAGGCTGGCCAAGGCCGTGATGATCTTCCCCTGGTAAGGCGGGAAGACCTGGACCGAAAGGTCTTCATCGTAGTCAATGCTGCCGATGGCCGCTCTCTCGACAGGGAAAAGGCCAGTTCCCACCGGCTCGATTTTGATCGCATTCAGTTGGCCCGGTGACAAATCCACAGTCGCTTCGGATGGGGAGGCGTTGGAAGCCGCAGCCGGCCCCGGCGGGGGGTTCGCGTGGGCGCGCTGGCCCGACCCGGATTTCATCAGGACGGTTGCGCAAACAATCGCCGCAACCGTCACAACCGCTGCGGTTGCTCTCGTGCCAAGCTGTAATGGACTTTTCATCGTAAATTCAAGCGATTCTGGTCTCGTGCCGCCTGTAGCGCGCGACGACCAGGGTGGCCAACCCCGAGGCCGGTCCCGAGCCGACTTTGCACTCGCATGAGACGAGCGATTCATCAGGCTTTCGTTTTCCCACCTTTACGATAGCGACGGGCAAATTCCCGTCTATTGGGCAAGGTATAATTCTCATGTCAGGCATCGCCTAATTCTTTTGTAAGCCGATGCCCGCCAGGGTCTTGGAAGGGGATGCGAATCTGGGTCTATTGATTGGCACTCTCGCGCCAACGCACTGCTTCGCGGACCAGTTCTGTGGCGCTTGCAAGGTTCAGTTTCTCCTTGATGCGCGCACAGTAGGCCTGGACGGTCTTGATGCTGACGCCCAGCGCCTCGGCAATCTGGCGCGTTCCCCGTCCGTCACCGAGAAGCTCGAACACCTCCAGTTCTCGGTCGCTGAGTTGCTCGACCAGGGAACCGGTGGCCAGCGCCTTGCCGGCGACGAATTGGGCGGCCATCGCGGCGGTCAGACTCTCACTCATATAGAGCTTGCCTTGCAAGACCTGGCGAATGGCCGTGACAACCTTTTTCGCCGTCTCCCGCTTCATGATGTAACCCCGGGCGCCCGCCCGCAGCGCGCGTTCCGCGTAATGCGATTCTTCATGCATGGAGAGGACCAGCACGGCGACCGCCGGACAGCACTCCTTGAGGTCTTTGATCAGTTCGATGCCGGAGGAATCCTTCAACGCTATGTCCACGATCGCGACATCGGGCCTGAGCGCAAGGATCTTCTCCCTGGCCTGCGGCCCGCTCTCGGCTTCTCCGCAGACCCGGAGGCCCGACTGTTGATTGATGAGATTGGTCAGCCATTCCCGCACCAGCGGGTGGTCGTCCACGAGAAAAATGCGCTTGGGCTGGGTGGCAGTATCGGGTGTCATGGGGGTGCGGCTGGTTGTGTTCCTGAGGTGGCGGGGGCTTTGGGGATCGAGCAGGTCACGATGGTTCCGCCCGTTGGCGCCGGCTCAATCGCAAACGAACCTCCGATCATAGCGGCCCGATGCGCCATGATCCGAATGCCCAGCCCTTCGCTCCTCTGCGCCGTCTCCGGCACTCCCACACCATCATCCTCCACCGTCAGCGTCACCAGCCCGTTGCGTTCCGACAAGGTGAGGCCGATGCGCTTTGGTTTGCCGTGCTGGATCGCATTGCGGACCGCTTCCTGCGCGATGCGATAAAGGTGCGTCGCCGCGGCATCGTCGTGGATCAGCACCGGCGCATCACACTCAAAAACACAGCGGACCCTGGCCCCTTTGGTGATGTTGCCGGCCAGGTCCTGGAAGGCGGCCATCAGACCCTCGGCTTCCATTTCCACCGGGTAAAGCCCCCGGGCCAGGTTGCGCGCCAGCGTTATTCCCTCCTCGACCAACTCCACCACTTTGCCGGCATCGGCGGCTTCAGGCAGCGATTTGGCTGCCAGGCGTTCGCCCAGCACCTGGCCGGCCAGCGCCGTGCCTGTCAGGTGCTGGCACAGGCTGTCATGCAGATCGTGCCCAATCCGGCGCTGTTCCCGCTCGCTGACCCTGAGAATCTCCTCCTCCAACCGCTGGCGCTCCGCCATCTCCCGCACCAGAGCCGCGGTTCGCTGGCGGACTCGGGCCTCCAACTCCCGGTGGAGCGACCGCAGGCTGGTCAGGAGCCAAACCACCACAAAGTAGAACACCATCAGAATCAGTGCGTTCCAGACCGGAATAATGGGATTCGAGTAGTGGGCGCCGGCGGCCAGGTCGCCGCCAATCCAGACGAGGACACTCAACACCGACATCAGCAGGCCGAAGCCCTTCCCGATGAACCAGGCCGCCAGCCCAACCTCCAGCAGATAGAACACGGAGAACAGCATCTCAAACCCCGTCAGGTAATCAATGGCGCCGATCACCACCAGCACCACCAACCCGGTGAGAATCAGAAAGGGTTGCGAACGCCGTTCAAGTCTTTCGAGCAACTGGACCATGCTCAAATTTTAGTATATGCCGCCAATCCATAAAATGCTAAACCATCACCTGTAATTCCGATGAGCGACAACGCAAAAACCAAAGCAGTGGAAGAGCCGGAGCCGGTTAAACTGTGCCTGGACCTGACTGGAACGCTCCCGCCGGGCGGGCGCGGTGGGGTTATGTCTGGAAGCCTTTCGCGCCCTGCCCTGCTGTCCCTCGCCTTGGCGTGTCTGTTGGCGTCAGTCCCGCCGCTCCACGCGTCCCCCTCCTCATCCGCAACTAACGCCTTCATCCCCCAGCCGCTCTCGCTTGCCGATGCGGTCAACCTGGCGTTGCAGCGGAATCCGAACATCCTGCGCGCCCAAAAGGACCTGGAAGTGGCGCAGGGGGTCGTCATTCAGACTCGCGCCATCGCCATTCCCAAGGTCAACGCCTCCGGCAACTTCTCCGCGGCCCAATCCAGCGACGTGGACATGCTCACCGTCCCCGGCATTACCTTCGGCACCGACCAGAACTGGGCGACGCAGCTCAAGCTGGTGCAATCCCTTTACGAGGGCGGACGCATTCTCTCGGCCCTCCGCGTCGCCCGGCTGACGAAGGAGCGATCTTTGCTGGATTACCAAACGGCAGTAGCCGACACGGTTGTCGAGGTGCAAGTCGCCTACTACGATGTGTTGCTCGCCCTGCAACAAATCACCGTCCAGGAAGCCTCCGTCGAGCTGCTGACCCGCGAGCTGGCGGATACCACGCGGCGGTACGACGCCGGCACTGTCCCGCGCTTCAATGTGCTCCGCGCCGAAGTCGAGCTGGCCAACGCGCGGCCCAGGTTGATTCGCGCCCGCAACAGCTATCGCATCGCCAAAAACAACCTCGTCAACCAGCTCGGCTTCAGCGTGCCCAAGGAAACCTTTGAAGACATACCGTTGACGCTGGCGGGCAAGCTCCAGGCCGAGCCTTACCAGATCGAGCTGCCCCGCGCGATTGCCCTGGCGCTCGAACGCCGCACGGAGCTGGGCGCGCTCCGCAAGACCCAAGCCTTGCGGAACGAGGACATCGTCAACGCCAAAGCGCCCTACAAACCCTCCGTCGAGGCCTTTGGCGGCTACGACGCCCACAACTCCATGCTCAGCCAGGATCTTAGCTATGAAAAGCACGGCTGGATCGCCGGCGTGCAACTGACCTGGAGCCTTTTCGACGGGCGCCTCACCGAAGGGAAGGTCAAGCAGGCCACCGCCCTCTACGAGCGGGCTGGCGTGGAGCTTGATGACACCGGCCGCCGCATCGAACTGGAAGTCCGCACCGCTCACTCCAATTTCATCGAGGCCGATGAAGTGCTCAAGTCGCAGGAGAAAGTCCTCGAAGAAGCCGAGGAAGCCCTGCGCCTGGCCCGGGCGCGCAGTGAAGCGGGCACCGGCACGCAACTGGACGTTCTCAGCGCGCAGACGGCCTTGACCGAAGCGCGCACCACGCAAATCCAGGCCCTGCGCGACTACTCGGTCGCTCGCGCCCGCCTCGAGCGTGCCATCGGCATGAATACTCCCGCCCCCTGACCCTGCATGGAAGACTTCCGGCTCACAGTTACGGGTTCCAGCGAAGAGATGTGTCTGCTGGAGGAGTTTTGCCGCAACTACGGTGTGGCCACCGAGCGCGGAGTCGTTTCCGCCTACGAAGGTGTTGCGGTAACCCTGTTTGCCGTGTATATCACCGCCCCGATTGAGATTGTTTCCCAATGTGTCGTCGCCTACCGCAGCGCTCGAAAAGCACCCCTTAAGGTAACCTTTTTTGTTCCGGGCAAAGGAACTCTGCTCGTCGAGGATTTCAGCCTGAATGGGCTCGCTGAACTCTTGCGTGCCACCGGACAGTTGCATATCGAGAATGCCTGGGCATAGCCCAACCCGGGAGGGCGAGCGTCCCCGCGAGCCGCATTCTCTGGACATAATTGGGCGCGCCGGGACGCTCGCCCTCCCGAACAGGTAATTCTGCGACGATCTCTCTACCGCACCGTCACCTTCTGCGCGACCCGCAGCTTCACCGGGCCGAGCAGACCTGATTCCACGAGCGGCGAACCCTTCTGCCAGAGTCTCCAACTCGTGAAGGTGTAGCGTCCCGTCGGGCTGGGCTTGCCTTCTTGCAGCCACTGCGGCCATTGCTTGAGGGTCCCGTTCGGATTGCGCTCGCTGTCCTCGGGTAACTGTTCGTCCCCAATCTGCCGGTTGATCCAAAGGTTGACGACCTCCACTTCCAGCGCGTTCTCTCCGGGCTTCAACGCGCTGGTGACCTCCACGCAATACGGTTGCTTCCACAGCAGGCCCAGGTCTTTGCCGTTGAGCTTCACGCCGGCCATCACCTCCACCTTGCCCAAGTCGAGATACAACCGTCGGCCTTTCGCAATCAGCCCGGCCGGCACGTCGAACGTCTTGCGGTAGGTCGCCGTCCCGGAGAAATACCTCACGCCGGCATCGCTATGCTGGCTCCACGAAATCAACCGGTCGAGCGTCACCCGCTCCGGCGCGCCGGCCTTTGGCGGAAACCGCACCTCCCACGGACCGGTGATCTCGACCGGCTCCGGAATCGCCCCCGCCTCGAACTGGCGGCTCTTGCCGCTGGCGCTCGTCAACGTGTATGTGCCCGCCTGCCAAACCTGCGCTTCGATCGCACCGCCCTTTCCTCGAACCATCTCAATTCCCGGTTCCCCGACAGTCAACTCCTTCCTGCTGACATCGACCACCAGTTCGCTGTTTCGCTTCACGGAAGTGATCCGGTCCCGCTCAACCGCCTCGCCGGGACGGAACATGACAAACACTGAGCCGCTGGCATCAAAGTGAACCGGCATCTCCACGCAACCGCCCGCCTCCTCATAAACCGCCGCCCGCTCGATCCGGCCACTGTCCGGCCACCACAACTCGGGACGTTTGCCCTCAACGCGGAAACCGCACAAGGCTTCCTCGGAATGCGGCTTCTCGTTCGCCACGAAGAACAGGTCCGTGTTGCCAATCCGCTTGTGGATGTAACGCAGATTTCGCTCCGAGCTTTGCGTCAGGTAATCGAAATCCGGCGGCACGCCCAGCTTCTTCATTAGCCCAGCCATCCTATCGGCACTCGGATAAAGGTTCCCTGCCGGCCCTGCGGAATGATCCACATCTCCCCACGGCGCCATTCCCAATGAGCCTAGCTCCATCGCCGGCTCCCACGCCACGCCTGTCGCCGCTTTTGTCTGCCACTTCCCTTGCACTGTTGTCGCCGCTTCCCACTTGCCATCGGAATGGATCTGGACGGTGCGGCCATCTTTGTATTTGAGGATCAGCGTCGCAATCAGACCCGCCGGGTTAGGCTCTGTCGCTCCGTTCACCGCCTGCACCGCAAAGACGTTGGTCCCCGCTTTGAGCCTGCTCTTGCAGTCCATGATATAAGTGTGCGTGTAGTCGTCGCCCCTACCGACCCGCGCGCCGTTGACCCATAGCTGAAACTCGTTGTCAACCGTCATCACCATTCGCGCCGATTCGAGGCCGGCCACGTCCTCGATGTTCAGCACCCGCCGGAAGTAGCGTTTGCCCACCGGCGCGGCCACCGCCGGATTGCCCTCCTTGAACCAAATCCATTTCGCCGCGCCCAGCCGAGGCGGCGGCTCCGGCGCAGCCTCTGGCTTATTCCCTTCCAGGGGCCAAATCACCCGGCCCCGCCCCAACGCCGCAGTCCCCTCCACTGCCCCGCCGCCCCACAACTCCTTCGCCAGCTTCTGCACCTCCTCATCGCACTGCGGGTAACGGGACAGGCTCGGCGATCTCATCGGCGCTGGCCCCACCACTGTCGCGCCCGCCTTAACCAGTTCGCTGACCTTGCGCAGCAGCTCAGGCGTCATCGTCTCCACCTCGGGCAGCACCAGCACCCGGTAACTCATCCCGCTCGGCAGCACCAACTGGCCATCCTTCACTTTCATCCGCGTCAGCAGCACTTCCGGCGTGCAGCCGTCGAAGTTATAGCCCGGCCTTGTGGGCGGGCTTCCAGGTGTGGGGGGCGGGCGAAAGCCATAAGGCGAGGCCTCCGGCTCAAGGTAGCAAATATCGGCGACAAACTGCCCTTGTTGCAGCAGGAACTGGCAGCGGGCCAGATACTCATGCCAGGCCCTTGACTGCTCCCACCACGTCTCCGTCCGTTCGTAATGCAGCCCCCACGGCCCCATGGACATCCCCGGCTTCACCTCCCGCCACGGCTGCATCGCGTAGCGGTGAAACACGAACCGGTTGATCCCCTCGCAAAACGCCCAATCCCCCAGCGCCTTGATCCCGCCCGGATGCCCCTGCCATTTCTCCCCGTCCGTCGCCGTAAACGCCTCCGCCCCCAGAATCTGCTTCCCATAAATGTGCGCCGCCGATGACATCACCGTGCACCATTCGGCGGCGCCGCCAAACGCCCACGACCAGAACTCGCCCATCGGCTCATCCGCCTGTCCGGCGTAAGTCATATTGTCGCACGGCGCATCGTAAGCCTCGATTGTCAGCCGCATCCCGTGCTGATGCGCCAGCTCCCGGAACCGGCCCGCGTAGTTCTCCACTATCAAGTCCGACACCGTCTGCCGCACGTCCCACAGGAACCGCTCCGAAACCTCCAGGCTCTCCACCACGCTCCCCGTCAACACCGGCAGGAACGGCAGCGGATCATAGCCGCGCAGCCGTTGGAAGTCCTCCCGGAAAGCCGGCGTCCAGTTCTGCGTCCCCGTCTCCCAGCTATCAATGTGCGTCGCCACCAGCGTCTTCCCCGCCAGCGCCCTCGAATCCGCAATCAGCTTCCCCATCAGCCCATCAAACATGGCGTCCGTCGCCTTCCGGCTCAACTTGTCCGTCTCCAGCCCCAGGCCCGCCTTCGGCGCCGGATGATTCTCCACCCCCGTCGTCGTGTGCCCGAACCGCACCACCGACCACTTCCCCGCCGGCACATCCCACACCAACCGCCCATCCTTCGACATCTGCGCCGTCAACTCCTTGATGCTGCCCCGCGGAATCGTCTTCTCCGCCGGCAACGGCTCCGCCAGCCTCTGCGGCGCCACTGCTCGCTGGACGAACGCCGCCTTCGCCTGGATGTCCTCGATGCGGTATGCCGCCGGCGTCGGGAACGCCAGCACCGCAATGTCCTCGTAGTAATCGTGCGCCCTCTCCGGCTCCGGCAGCACCTGTTCCAAATGGCGCGGCCCCTCCACCTGCGTCGTCGTCCACACCACCTTCTGCATTGAGAGCGCCGGCGTGATCCACGGCCCCCCGCTGCCGCACCACCCCGCGTCATTCGTCATGTTCACCTCGATGCCCAGCCGCTTCGCCTCCGCCAGCATGAACTTGAACAACTCCCGCCACTGCGGGCTGCCGAACGCCAGCGGCCCTAACGGCGCCCCCTGATCCACCTCCATGATCAGCACCCCGCCGATCCCCACCCGCCGCATCGCCTCCAGGTCCGCCGTAATCCCCTCCCGCGACATATTCCCGTTCAGCCAGAACCAATACACCCACGGCCTCGCCGACTGAGGCGGGGACACAAAACCCTTCGCCAGATCACTGGCGCTGGCCGCGGCATTCGCGCCCGCGAACGCCCCCGCCAGCGTCGTTAAACTCAGCAACACCGTCGCCACGGACCTCTTGTAGTTTCGCATAGAGCAGTCTTTCTTCTTTCTATTTGGTTGACGCACACTTCGCTGTTCCTCCCCCAGCAAAGCCGAAAACCGCCCCCGGCACAACTACCGATTTCGCAACGGACACCGGTCCCAGGAAGGTTCATGTGACGGGGGCGGCTTGGGGTGGCCGGGGGGGAGGGGGGTGGGAGCAACAACGTCGTACCAACGTCGTACCTACGTCACACCAACGTCGTACCAACGTCGCCCCACCGTCGCATCACCGTCGCATCACCGTCGTACCACGCTCAAATGAGGATGGAAGGGGGTGAACTGGGCGCGAAAGCGGCCATTTGGGGTATAAGCGCCCAAGAATGGGGCATTTTCGCGGTTGGCGATTGAGGACGGTCAAGGCACAGCCGCCAATATATTGGGATGCCCGTTACGCGCCCGGATGGGCGAGCACGTTAAGCCGACAGGAATGTCGGCGCTCCGGCGGGTCCCCCATCGCGTTGGATTCCTTGGCCCCCCCACGAGGGCCGATTAACGGGCGGGGGCGCAGCTCGATTTCTTGCCAGCCTTCGCCAAAAGCGCCAGAGGACTGGCGCAGTCCAAGACGCTGGCGCGACTACGAGCACGCGCCTCCCGAAGCCCGCGAGGTTTTGGACTGCGCCAGTCCTCTGGCGCTTTCCGTGGTGCAACAGGCTGAGATGCGCCTAACGGGCGGCGAAGCTCCGGTTCGATGTCTGCCTGTAGCTTTTTAGCGCGCAGGGCAGAATCGTTTTCCCCCGGTCTCCGGGGAATGGCACGGCGGGCTTGCACGCTGTTGGACCGAACGGGTTTAGTTGCACCTCAAGAACCGCAGCACAATCGCGCACCAGCCGTGTACTTTGACCGCTCAAAATCTATCTGGCACTCGCCCGCCCCGTTTGCTAAACCAGTCCCCGCATGAACCGCCTTTTCTTTGGCGACAATCTCAGTTGGCTGCGCGACACCAAGGAATTTCCCGAGGCCAGCGTTGACCTCGTTTATCTTGACCCGCCTTTCAATTCCAACGCGGACTACAACGTCCTGTTCCGCGAGGAATCCGGCGAGGCCAGCCAGGCCCAATTCCACGCCTTCACCGACACCTGGACCTGGGCCGATGCCGCCGAGGTTTACAGCGAGTTCATTGACACCTGCCCGAATGTCGCTGTGGTGGAAATGATGGAAGCCTTCCGCCACTTCCTCAAGAGCTCGCCCATGATGGCCTACCTCGCGATGATGGCCCCGCGCCTCGTTGAACTCCATCGCGTCCTCAAGCCGACCGGCAGCCTCTATCTGCATTGCGACCCGACGGCGAGTCACTACTTGAAGATCGTGCTCGATGGGGTATTTGGTGCTGAGCACTTTCGGAATGAAATCTCATGGGTTCGCTCCAATCCGAAGAGCCTGAGCAAGATCAATTTCCCAAATTGCCGCGACATCATCCTCCGGTACTCAAAAACCGGGTCATGCACGTTCAACAAGGTGTTTGGAGAGCATGACCCCGAGTACGTGGAAAAGGCGTACAGATACAGCGACGCCCGCGGGCCTTATCGTTTACTGCCGCTCTTGAATCCAAACGATAACCGCCCCAATTTGACTTACGAATTCCTGGGCGTCACCCGCGTGTGGCGGTGGACAAAGGAACGGATGCAGCAAGCATACAAGGACGGCCTGGTTGTGCAGCTAAAGCCCGGCGCAGTTCCACAGTATAAGCTCTACCTCGAAGATTCAAAGGGGCGCACAATCACAAACAACTGGGACGACATTCAACAGGCAGCAGGAAATGAAACCCTCGGCTACCCGACTCAAAAACCAGTTGCGTTGTTAGAGAGAATCATCTTGGTCAGCAGCAATCCCGGCGACGCCGTACTTGATCCGTTTGGCGGCTGCGGCACAACAGTCCATGCAGCGCAAAAGACGGGTCGCCAGTGGATCGGCATAGATGTCACGTATCTAGCCATCAATCTCATCAAGCGCCGACTGCGCGATGCCTTTGGCGAGGAACTGCAATTTGAGGAAAAGGGCCAGCCCACCGATTTCCATAGCGCCCAGCGACTCGCGGAACTGGACAAGTTCCAGTTCCAGCATTGGGCGCTTTCCCTTATTGACGCCCGACCGATGAAGGAAGGCGACGGCAAGGGCGCGGATCGCGGCGTGGACGGCCTGTTGTATTTCTACGAGTCCAAAGACGAACGGCGCAAGATCATCGTGCAGGTCAAGGGCGGCGGCGTGAAGCGCGGTGATGTGGCGACCTTGCTTGGCGACGTGAACAACCAGAAGGCGGCAGGTGGAATTCTCCTCACGCTCGAAAGCCCCACCGGGCCAATGCGCGATGAAGCGGCGGATGCCGGTCGCTACCAGTCAAAACTCTGGCACGACAAGGACTATCCGAAAATCCAGATTCTCACAGTCGAAGGCTTGCTGAATAAGACGGAGCGCATTGACGCCCCGCCGCAGATGAACCCCTTTGCCAAGGCCCAGCGCGAAGCCAAGCCGGAGAAGCAGGCAGGCTTGATCTAGCCCGCTGCCGCCCCGCCGACTCGCCAGCCCGGCGACTTTCCCTCCTCGCGACTCCCGCCGCGCTGGCCCGTCAGCTCAGCCACGGTGCCAGCCAAACATCGAATCGACGCAACGTTCCTTCCAGCCACATTTCATTGCCCCCTTGCTGCGTCTCGTTATTTGTGGCACCCTTACAGCGAATGAAGATAAAAGCCATAGACGAAGCAGTAAGCCGCAATCAGCCATACACCGGCACGATTGCGTTCATTACAGAACCACGCCTCACTGCCCCTGTTTTTCGGGAGGCTCAGCGGCGTGGTCAGACACCAGGATTCCAGGCGCTCCGATTGCGGATGGACTCAGGGTGTCTCGTTGTCTCTTCCCCTCAACTGACGCGAGAGATGGTCTCTTCTCTCGAACAATTGCTCACGCAGGCGGAGGATGCGGTCCGCGCAGTCAGGAATCGGTCTCGGAAACAAGCGGAGACTACGCGCTCGGATAAACAGGGTGCTCTGGAATCGGCCTCCCAGGTTCTTGGACTTCCCATCCAATGATCCAGCCCAGCCCAACCACCGGAGCGAACCGCCGCCGACTTATGATGCCCGTTACTTGTCTCATCCCGCCCACGTCGTTGTGAGCACCAATCGTTGAAGCGATAAGCAGTGAAAAGGATATTACCAACAGCCGCAGCAAGCCTCCTGGCAGCACTGCTTGGATTCATAGTTTCACCTCTTGCACACGATATATGGTCTTTCTCTGCGGACACATTTTTACCGAAGCTGTCCAGACAAGGACAACTGTCATTAGTGGCCACACCATCCCTGCTGTGTCTAGTGCTTGGTGTGTTTTTATATCGCTCATACTCAAAGAAGTGGTTGATTAGCAGATACGAATTTATTCAAGGGCGTGGATTTTGGAAGCACCGCAAGACGGGCCAGCGCGTCTGCGGTAATTGTTTGTTGGGAAAAGGTATTGAATCCCCACTCACCCCGGAGAGCGCAAGGTTTTTCGGCCCAACTAGCCGGAAAGGAGATTATTCCTGGCAGTCAGCGCATTTTTGGGAGTGCGGTATAAAGAGTTGCGATATGAAATATCCAAGGCCACGTGATGAGACCTGACAACGCCCTGGAGCCCGCAGCCGCTCCGCCTCTTGCCTTCGGAGCGGAACGGGCACAGCACGCTTCCCGGCCTTTGCTGGCGCGCTCGCGGCCATAGTCCGCCCCCCAAATCCCGCCCTTGTTTTCTCCCTCCCCCCTGCAATAAAAGTTGCGCTTTTGTCAAGAAACCGAGAGTGGCTATACGTTGCTCTACGTCACTCAACGCCCCGTTCGCAATCTGGTGTTTGCCCCGTCCGGTCGCACGATGCGGACAGCGGACCACGCATCACGCATCACGCATCACGCATCACGCATCACGTCATAGCGCCTCGAAGCCCCCTCTGGCCGGGGAAAGAGTTCTCCACCCGCCGGCACGACCTCATCCCCGCCAACGGCTGCTCCTTTCGTGTCAATTCGTCAAATCCGTGTCTCCCGTCCATCCTCAATCTTCTATCCTCAATCCTCTACAGTTCCAGCTTTGCCGCCTCTTTTGCTCGCCCTGCGCCCGCCTTGCCCTGCCTTATACCACTTCCAGCTCGAAAATGCGCTATTCCGAGGATGCGCCCCCCTCACCCCCTGCGCTCCTCCCATACGAGGGCCGATCACGTATCACGCATCACGCATCACGTTTCCCCCGCTATTATTCACTGAGTCCTGCTGGCGGCTTCGCCCTCAGCCGAGCAAGCCAAGGGGTCTAACTCTCTACTTGACAGTGTGATAGAAATAGTATAAGTACCCCCCAGCCTTGTGGTCTCCCCAGGCCACGGCTCCAGCGACCCTCACTCAGAAGCGGTCCTGGTTGCGTCGAACCCGACACGACTATGGGCGCAAGGGCAGAAAACACCCTTGCGCCCCTTCGTCCGGGCGGCAAAAATGAAAGGGTTTGCGTTGAGAATTCGGTCACCGGCATGATGCCGCTCCGATGATCCTCCCAATACCTTCCACACCGCCGCCCGCCGTAGTCGTCGTGCCTGCGGTAGCCCCCAAGGTCTGTACAAATATGGCACAAATTACTGTGCCTGTTTACCTTACAGGAAATAGTGCGTCTTCGAGCTGGAAGTGGTATCAATCCAAAATCGGGAAGTCTTCACCTGACAGGTGAACCATTCCAACTGCGGCGCAGTTGCGGTGCATCCATGCGAAGTGCTTGATAGGGCG
>JBEKJO010000101.1:0-23113 GCA_050011195.1 Verrucomicrobiota bacterium
AACACGAGTGGACGCGGACAATCGTAGGACTACGAACCCACTGACTGGAGAGCCGGATGCGGGAAATCCGCACGTCCGGTTCGGAGGGAGGGGTGAGGTTAATCCCTCATCCCTACCCTATCGGCATTTGCGCCCGCCGTCACTGACCGGTTGGGCTTGACGGGCGGGATTCCGGCGCGGTAGTCTGCCCGGACCATGGTCAGGCCGATTCGCATCCAGTATCCGGGCGGGGTGTATCACGTGATGGCCCGCGGCAGTCGGGAGCTTGTGAAATCACTCTGTTCCGACCCGTTTATGATCACTTCTTTAGGAACACCTCGATTTCTGGATGATTTGACAGCGGAGCATCCAGCTCATGTCCGTCTTCACTCTTCAAATACCTGGTGAAAAAGGAGACCAGATAAGTTCGGACGAGTGCTTGGGTGCGACCTGTTTCAGAGTGCCGGAAAAACTCGGCATTATCTCCAAACTCATCGTGGCCGGCGTCTCGGATTTTGATGAACCAGGCGTCTTGGTTCAGTTGCTCAAACAACTGCCGTGCGCCCGCTGAAACGCCGTGCGGCCCGGTCAAGATCAAGAAGGGTTGTTTGAATCGTATTTTTGACAGATTGGGATGTCCGCCCGGATCAAGTGCAACTCCAGCTTTGCAGCGTGGCTCGACGTTGCAGAGTTCCGCCGCCGCCGCTCCTCCGTATGACCAGCCAAACACACCAATGCGGTCCGAGTCGAATCGCCCGGCAAAAACCCGGTCGTTGGCATTCAAACGTTCCAGTTCATCAATGACAAACTGGAGATCCCTCGTGTGGTCCTGGAAAACGACCACGGCGATCGAGTTCGTATCATTGCCGGATAAATGAAATTCCAGTTTCGGTTTAACCAGTGTGCCGTCCGGCAATTCCATGCCGGCGGTGTCGCCGTGCGCACTGCTCACGACGACGAATCCATGGCTGGCCAGTTCTTCCGCCGAACCTGTATTGTCGGTGCGCAATCCGACATGGCCATGAACATAGAGCACCACTGGAAATTTGGGGGGGCGGGATGACAACGGCGCGTCGGGGAACGAATAGGAATACGAATTCGTCAACCGGGTGATCTGTGCCGCGCCCCAGTGGTAGCCATACTTTCCGAAAAGCTCAATCCAGGCTTGCATCTCTCGCTGGTTGACATACGGACCCGAAATCCGATGGCCGACTTCACCGGCAGGGTACCAAATCGTTGTCATCAACGAGCCGTTCGTCACACTCCGATAAAGGATGTCGCGGGAAGAATCGGTGAACACCCGGTCCACCTTGCCAACCGCGAACGGTCCGGTTGGCTTCGGCAGCGGCGAAGCCACGTGGTTCGTGAATCCCTGGTAAAATCCTACAATGCCGCCCGGTTTACTTGAATGGGGGTTGTCTGGCGTGTGGGTTGCGCACCCGGAGACGGAACAACAAGCGGCCAGTGACATTCTCAACAAAGGTAAAAACCTGCTGAGACTGATTTTGTGGTTCATGCACTATAGACACCGATACAGGTGATTTTTGTTTAAGTCTTCTATAAACATTCCGCTCCTGACGGGGCTTGGCCTTAATTCACTCAGGGCCGGCGGTTGAAATTGGCGATTGCCTGGGGCTAATTCGGCGCTATGGTGGACGCATGAGCAAGGTCAAGAAACTCCTGCATACGCGGTATCGGGTCAACGATCTGGAGCGGACGGTGAAGTTCTACCGGGACGCGCTGGGCCTGACGGAAGTGAGCCGGCACAAGTCGCCGCGCGGTTCGGAGCTGGTTTTCCTCAAAGCGCCCGGGAGCGAAGAGCTGATCGAGCTTTGCTGCTATCCAGCCGGCGGCCCCGTACAGGTGCAGCCGGATTTGACGCATCTCGCCTTCGAGGTGGACAGCCTGGAGGAGTTTGGCCGGCACCTGGCCAGGCTGGGGCTGAAGTATTCCGACGGCCCGCACTTCGACGCCGACGGCAGCGGCCTCGCCTTTATTGACGCCCCGGAGGGGTACGAGATTGAGTTGATGCAGGCGGGCAAGCCAAGCCGCCATTGAGGATTGCCAATTGCCAATCGCCAATCGCCAATCGCCGACAGGCCACAAGGTAGGGCGCACAGTCCTCTGCGCGCCGGGGACGGGTCAACGGCGCGCAGAGGACTGTGCGCCCTACCTTCCGTATGAAATGCCCGGGCCAGACTGTTGGATGCAATTGGCAATGTGAAACTGCGCGCCGGCCAATTCGAATTTGTCTTCCCGCGCCCAGCGCTGGTGATGGGCATCGTCAACGTCACGCCCGACTCGTTCTTCGACGGCGGGCGGTTTCTGGACGCGCAGGCCGCAGTGGATCACGCGCTGCAATTGGTCGAGCAAGGCGCCGAGATTATTGATGTCGGCGGCGAATCCACCCGCCCGGGGGCGTTGCCGGTGGCCGAACCCGAAGAACTGCGCCGGGTGATGCCGGTGATCGCGCAGTTGGCCGGGCGAATCAAAGTGCCGATTTCCATCGACACCGTCAAACCCGGCGTGGCGCGGGCCGCCCTGGCGGCGGGGGCGAGCATCGTGAATGACGTGGCGGGCAATCGCGAAGACCCCGCCCTCTGGCGGCTCGTGGCGGAGGCCAGTGCGGGCTACGTGGTCATGCACGCGCAAGGCACGCCCCAAACCATGCAGGCCCATCCGGTTTACACCGACGTCGTGCGCGAGGTCGGGGAATTCTTCTCCGAGCGCCTCCGGCGATTGAGCGATTGCGGAGTGGGCCGGGAGCAGATTATACTCGATCCCGGGATCGGCTTTGGGAAGACGGTGGAGCACAATTTGGAGTTGCTCGGGGCGGCGCGGAGTTTTACAAGCTTGGAGCGCCCGTTGCTGTTTGGGGTTTCGCGCAAGTCCTTTATCGGAAAGCTGCTGGGCGCGGAACTCGAGGCCCGGCTGCCGGGGGCGCTGGCGTGCGCCTGCCTGGCGGTCGCTGCGGGGGTGCAGATCATCCGCGCGCATGATGTCGCGGAAACCGTGCAGGCAATTCGGATGACCGAAGCCATCCTGGCAAATCAAAGAATGTAATGTGGGAAATTGTAAAGACCGTCTGCCGTCCGGGGTCCGTGCTGGAAGTGCTGATCCTGGCGGTGGGCATTTATTACGCCTTTCGTTTCGTGCGCGGCACGCGGGGCGCCCCCGTGGTGACGGGTTTTCTGGTGGTGCTGCTGGCGATGGTACTGGTGAGCTACCTGCTGGAATTGAGAGTCCTGCAATACCTCTTAGGAGGGTTCTCGGCGTTTTTCGTGCTGGCGGTGCTGGTGATTTTTCAGCCCGAGCTGCGGCGGATGCTGGCCGAGCTGGGCAACCTGCCGCTTTTTGCCACCACCCATGAGCAGCGCGAGAATATCGAGGTTATCATCCAGACCGTTGAGCGCCTGGCCGAGGTCCGCATCGGCGCCCTGATCGCGGTTGAACAATCCATCCGATTGCAGGAGGCCGTCGAATCCGGCCTGCCGGTGGATTGCGAAGCGACACCCGAAATGCTGGAGACGATCTTCTTTCCGAACAACGCCATCCATGACGGCGGGGTCATCATCAAAGGCGACCGCATTGCTTTTGCCGCCTGCATCTTCCCGCTGACCCGGCGCCAGGACCTGAACAAGTCCCTGGGCACGCGCCACCGCGCCGCCATTGGCCTGAGCGAGGAAACCGACGCGGTGGTGGTGGTGGTGTCGGAAGAGACCGGCGCGGTCTCCTATGCCTACAAAGGCCAGTTGGTGCGGGGCGTCACCCTGGAGGAGCTGCGCGCCTTCCTGACCTCCGTGCTGCTCAACCCCGCCCGCTCCCGGAACTGGCTGGGCTGGCTCCGGTCCTGGACGACCGACCGCGTCAAGCCAGGACCGGCAGCCGTGGCGAAGGCGGATTCGGCCGCGGCTCCGGCCACCAGCGAGGCCGGCAAATGATCAAGTTCCTGCGCCATCTCTTTATCGACGATTTCCTGCTCAAACTCTTCTCGCTGGCGCTGGCGGTCGTGGTTTGGCTCATCGTCACCTTTGCCAGTCAAAAGGAGGCCGGAACCACTCCAACTCCACGCGTCTTCTACAATCTCCCGGTCACCGTCTTGTCGTCAGCCGAGGACGTGCGCAACTTCAAGGTCAGCCCCAATGAAGTCATTGTCACCGTCCAGGGCGACGCCAAAACCCTGCAGAACCTCCAGAGCAAGGACATCCGGGCGACGGTGGATCTGACCGGAGTTGCGGTCGCTCGCGACCTCCGCAAGCGTATCGAGGTGTCGGTCCCGGCGGGCGTTACCTACCTGCGCGTGGCGCCGGAAGAGGTGCAGGTCATCTTCCCGCCTGACCGATGATTTCATTCCCCCGATGAGCTCCCCCAGAAAGATCTTCGGCACGGACGGCGTTCGTGGCACGGCCAATACCGAGCCGGTTACCGCCGAAACCGCCCTGAAGCTTGGCCGCGCCGCCGGCCATGTCTTCAAAACTCTGGAAAGCCAGCCCCGCGGACGAGGCCGGCACAAGATCGTGTTGGGCAAAGACACGCGGCTTTCGGGTTACATGCTCGAGAACGCTCTCTCTTCCGGCATCCTTTCGATGGGCGTGGACGTATTGTTCATTGGCCCGCTGCCCACCCCCGGGGTCGCCTACGTCACCCGCAGCCTGCGCGCCGACGCCGGCATCGTCATCACCGCTTCCCACAACCCCTACGATGACAACGGCATCAAATTCTTCCGGGCCGACGGATACAAGCTCGACGACAAAATCGAGTACGAGATCGAGAGCCTGGTTTTCAGCGGCGCGATCGAGAACATCCGCCCGACCGCCGACGCCATCGGCAAGGCCGTGCGCATTGACGATGCGCTGGGCCGTTACATCGAGTATGCCAAGGCCTCCTTCCCGCGCGGCCTGACCCTCGAAGGGCTGCGCCTGGTCGTGGACTGCGCCCACGGGGCGGCCTACAAATCGACCCCGTGCGTGCTGCGCGAGCTGGGCGCGGAAGTGATCGTCTATGGGAACCAGCCCGACGGCAAGAACATCAACCAGGACTGCGGCTCGATGCATCCCACACTCATGTGCCAGAAAATCCGGGAGCATCGCGCCGACCTGGGCATCGCGCACGACGGCGATGCCGACCGCGTTTTGCTCTGCGACGAGAAGGGCACGTTGATCGACGGAGACGACATGATGGCCATTGCCGGGCTGGACCTGCTCGAGCAGGGAAAGCTGGCGAAACGAACCCTGGTCAGCACCGTGATGAGCAACGCGGGGTTGGAAGCGGCCATCGCGGCGGCGGGCGGGCGCGTCGTGCGCACCGGCGTCGGCGACCGCCAGGTGATTGATGAGATGTTGCGCCAGGGCTGCAACTTCGGCGGCGAGCAGAGCGGCCACTTGATTTTCCGCGATTACTGCACCACCGGCGACGGCCTCGTCGCCGCCCTGCAAATCCTGCGCATCATGCAGGCCCGGGAACTGCCGCTCTCCAAACTGGCGCAGTGCTGGACCCGCTTCCCCCAAATAGTCACCAACATCGTCGTGCGCCAAAAACGGCCCTTCGAGGAATTGGATGAAGTGGGGCAACTCGTGGCGGACGCGGAAGCGGAATTGAAGGGGCAGGATGGCCGTGTGTTTCTGCGCTACTCCGGCACGGAACCCAAAGCGCGCTTGCTGATCGAGGGACGCGACCCGGCGACGGTGCAGAAATGGACGCGCAAGATTACTGAGGCCATCAGGAAACAGGTGGGGGGATAAGCGGCAGAAGCCGCCAGTGCGAACGGCGTGGGCATCCGGGAGATTCTCCTCAACCCCCGGTAAATCCCCGGTATCATTTCCAGACTTGCCCTGTATTGAAGGCTCACGCCCGGCGTGTCAGGCTAGCGGCGCAATATGACATTTTAGACATGAAATCACGCACACTCACTACTACTACTCCCGCGCCCGCGTCAGCAAACAATATTCCCTTCCGCTCGCACGCTGAAGCTGCCGGCGGACGCCTCCGCTCCCGCACGAACCAACGGATCCGATTACTCCTCGCGGACGACCACCCGGTCGTGCGCCGAGGCATCGTTTCCACCCTGGAACGGCGTCCCAACCTGGAAGTGGTCGGCGAAGCCGCCGACGGCCAGGAAGCCGTGCGCAAGGCCAGGGAGCTGCAGCCGGATGTTCTTCTGACCGACATGGATATGCCGCGCCTGACTGGTCTGGCCGTGACCGAAGCTCTGCACAAGGAACTCCCGAAAATCAAAATCCTGATGCTATCCACACACACCAACGCCGAATTTGTGCTGCGGTGCGCCCAGGCGGGCGCGAACGGCTACGTCCTGAAGCAGGCGTCTCCCGATGAATATGTGCAGGCCATAGAAACCGTCAACGCCGGCCAGCCGTTTTTCAGTCCCGACGTCGCACGGCTCGCCCTCAACCAATTGGTCAGTGGCAACGGTTTTGGGCCTGATCCCTCCGACCTGACCAATCGTGAGCGGGAAGTGCTGACCCAAATCGCCGAAGGTCTCTGCAACAAGGAAATTGCCTGTCGCCTCAACATTGGCACCCGCACGGTGGAAACGCATCGCGAGCGCCTGATGCGCAAGCTCGGCATCCACAGCATCGCGGGCTTGACCCGGTTCGCCGTCGCCAAGGGATTGATCACCGTGCCCGAAATGGCAATGGCCGGAACGTAAGCAGCGCCGCCTTCGCTCGGGAGCGCACCGCGCCAGCGCCTTGCCGGGAGCCGGCGGGTTACGGCAGAGTCAGAATCTCCGGACGCAATTGGCCGACAAACTGGCTCGGCAATTTGGGATCAATCGAGCCGGGCACAAACTTTTCCACACCGACATGGCTGTCGCAAAAAGCGACGTTGGCCTTTTGCGAATGACGGAAATGGCCATTGGGATAATTGTTGGCACTGGCGTAATTCGTTTCCAAATCCAAGTAATACCATTCCTCGAGCATCGGGTTTGAGGGCGAAGCGGGGGCTTGAAAATTGTTCACCTGCGCCGCATCGGCGATCAGCGCGGTTTGAGCCGGCTGGCGAAGCCTTGAAACATTGATCGGCGGCTTTCCGATGGGCACGGAAAGGTAAAAATTATAGCCGTAACTGAACACCACGCCGTCAGCCTTTAGTTTGAATTGCGCGAGGGCGTATCCCAGCGAGGGACAGAGCCGCACGTCGCTGCCGTTGAGATACGGGTAAAGAGCGCCATAAGACAGGTCAAATGGACGCTGGCCTTCGGGGCCTGGGCCAATCCAGCCGAACCAGTAGATGGCGCCATAATTGGTCGGGGCAAAGGCATAACTGAAACAGTTTCCGCCGTTGTCGTCCCAATATAATTCCGCCGCGATTCCAAGCTGGCGCAAATTGCTCATGCACTTTGCGCTTTGCGCGGACAACCTGCTTTGACTCAACGCCGGCAGCAACATCGCCGCGAGAATCGCGAGGATGGCAATGACGAGAAGGAGTTCGATGAGCGTGAACGCCGCACGACCGTTGTTGGCTTTGGCCTGTTTGTGCGTCAGATTCATGGCCTGCTTGCGCTCACGCGGTAAAAGGCCCTGTCTGCCGGCGGGTTTGCGTCCTGCAAACACAGGTTTGTCGCGTTGCCGCAAGTTGCCGGGCAAATGTTTGTCCACGATTGGAAATCAGACGTGCGCTCCAAAGTGTAGAGCCAGTTGCTCTGGCTGCAAAATTGCGCCCGCCAGACCCCGTTGCTGAACGCGCCGCTCAGGTTTCGAATGGGCGGCGGCAAGGTGACGACAAAATTATCCAGGACCCCTTGCGCGTAGATGGAATCACCGAAGCCGTCGTCCTGATAGCTATTGATGGAAACCGTGTCCACCCGGAAGTCGGTGAAAGGAGGACCGGTAAAGGTCAAGCCCAGTGGATCAATGATGGTCACGCCGGAGGTTTGCTCGAAATTCGTCATCGTTGTCACCATTGTCCGGTTTGACGCGGTGTAAGTCATCACGATGTGATACCAGTCGCCGGGATTGGGCAAGTAAATGGCGTAATCACTGGCCGAATTCCAATTGAAGCCACTGTTTGTATCCACAAGGGTAGGCCACACGGTCGGGCCAAAGCCCACGTCCGGGAAATAATCGAACTCGACCAAATCGGGCGAATTTTCGTCCGTGCTGCGATTGAAGTTTGTGCCCGTGGCCTCCGCCAGATTCAAAAAGCCAATGGCCAGTTCAAAACCCCAGCCCCAGGCTTCCGCGACATTCAATTGCAAATCAAACGCGAGACTGAAATCATCGTCACGCGTGAGAATCGTGCCCAGCGGATGGTAAAAATAGCTGTTGGATTGCGACGAATCCCAGGTGACATCGAGGTTCTGGTTCGTGGAATCCCACTGAAACAGGTTGGTATCGCCGAACACCTGCCAGCCGTCTTGCAACGGGTTGGTGGAGAAGTCCTCGACGATGGTCACCGCGCGCGACGCGGACACAAGCGACAAGCCGGCCAGGGCCAGCACCGACAACCGAACTTTAAGCATATAGGCTGATCTTTCAAAGGCCCCGCGAATTGAGTTTGCGGAGCAGGGTTAACGATTGAGAGACCAGCGCGGCGTCTGAAAACAAAAGCCTTCAGACCCCGGCAAATCGGAGAATGAAGGCACTCGGCGAATCCCGCCACGCACCCGCGCGACGGGCTGGCCTCATCCTTCTCTTTGACGGAGAAGTTGGCCCCCCAAGACAGAACAGGCATTCCGCCCGTCCCGCATGGAGAGCCATGACGAGCACTGCCCAACCGATATCCTGACTTCGGGCCTGGAACCTTGCTCCCGCCTTCCCGGTCTCTGGCGAGACCAGTGGCTTCGGGAGTTTGTAGCCCGTTACAGTGGCGCAACCGTCCCCGATTCTCACGGGGTTCCCTGACGTTTGGCAGTGTTAAGGATGGACAGCGGGTCCATCGGTTTCAAAGAACATGTGATTCGTACGCCTTTGGCCCGGTCTTGCCAAGAAAAATCTTTCATCCCTCGCCCGGCTCATCGCCGCCGCAGCCACCACAGCCTTGCCTCCCCGGGAGGGCGCGATTAGCCTGCTGCGCAGTGAACATTCCAGGCGTCGCCACTCAGGTCCGAATTCGGATTTCGGCCTTCGGTTTTCGGATTTCTCTCCGGCTTCGCCCCTCGCTCCTCGCCCCTCGCACCTTCTTCTATGATTCAGGTTAAAGCCCTCACCAAATTATACGGCGAGTTCGTCGCCGTGAACGAACTCGACTTTGAAGTCCAGCCCGGCGAAGTGATGGGCCTGGTCGGGCCCAATGGCGCGGGCAAGACTACCACCCTGCGCTGCCTTTCGGGCATTATTCCGCCCACCCGCGGCAGCATTCACATCTGCGGACACGACCTCGCCCAGGCTCCGATTGCCGCCAAGCAGCAACTGGCCTTCTTCACCGATGAGCCACGCCTCTTCGATTACCTGACGGTGCAACAGCACCTGGCCTTCACCGCCCGCATTTACCAGGTCCCGCACTATGAACCCCTGGCCGATCAGTTGCTCGACGAGTTGGAGCTCGCCGGGAAGAAGAACGCCGTCCCCGGCGAGCTTTCCCGCGGCATGAAGCAGAAGCTGGCCATCGCCTGCGGCCTGCTCCACGCGCCCCGGGTCATCTACTTTGACGAACCGCTCACCGGCCTCGACCCCATCGGCATCCGGCGCATGAAAGACTCCATCCTCAAACGCGCGCGCGACGGCGCCGCCATCATCATCAGCTCCCACTTGCTGCACCTGGTCGAGGAGATTTGCTCGCACATCCTCATCTTGAAAGAGGGCCGGAAAATCATCCACGGCACGCTGGCCGATATTACCCGCAAGTTCTCCGCCCAGGCGGGCGATGCCAGCCTCGAAGAGGTTTTCTTTCGCGCCACCAGTGACACGGAGAAAAGCAACGCCGGGGGCATCCCGCCTCAGACATGAAACCCATCGCCGGCCAACCAAGTTCTCTGTACCGCAGTGGCCTCACTTGTTCGCAGGCCGCGAAGAAATCTTCCAGCGCGGTTTCCTCATTTAACTCTTTTAACCCATTTAACTGCTTCGGTTGCGGCTTTGCCGCGCTGCGATGATCTCCGCCCTCTTCTACCTCCAGTATCACTCGATCACGAACCGGGTCGTGATGCGGATCAAGCGGCTGAAGCAGCCGAAATATCTGATCGGCGGCATTGTCGGCGGACTCTACTTCTACTGGTATTTCTTCCGAACGCTCTTTAGGGCGCCCACCCGGGGGCAAGCCTTCGCTCTGCTCGCCTCGCCGGACAGTCAGGCCCTCTTCGAATCCCTCGGCGCGCTGATTCTGCTCATCATGGTGTTGCTGGGCTGGATCATTCCTCACCAGCGCGCGGCCCTGACCTTCACCGAAGCCGAGGTCGCCTTTCTCTTTCCCGCGCCGATCAGCCGCCGCGGCCTCATCCATTTCAAACTCTTGCGCTCCCAAACCGCCATTCTGTTCACCTGCCTGCTGCTCACGCTCTTAAGCAACCGGCTGGGCGGCCACGCCTGGATTCGCGCCCTCGGTTGGTGGCTGATCCTCTCCACCCTCAGCCTGCATTCGCTCGGCGCCTCCTTCGCCCTCACGAAACTGCTGGACCGTGGCATCACTGCCTGGCAGCGGCGCCTGGCGATTCTGGCACTGGTCCTCGCCCTGGCCGGTACTGTGATCGTCTGGGGCGGGAAAACCATGCCCGCCTTTGACTTCTCCCGCCTCGACGACTTGCAGGCGCTCAAGAATTACCTCCAACAAGTCCTGGCCGCCGGCCCCATTCCGTTCTTGCTGTATCCGTTCCGGCTGGTCGTTCGTCCCTTCTTCGCGCCCAACGCGCTCGCCTTCCTTTATGCGCTCGGCCCGGCCCTCGTGCTGATGTTGTTGCATTACGCGTGGGTCGTGCGGTCGAACGTCGCCTTTGAAGAAGCCTCCGTCCAGGCCTCGCAGAAGCTCGCCGAAAAGATCGCCGCCGTCCGCGCCGGCAACTGGCAGGCCGCGCGGAAAAAGCCCCGCAGCAAGCGCCCGCCCTTCACGCTGCGCCCCACCGGCCCGCCCGCCGTCGCGCTCCTCTGGAAGAACCTCATCAGCGCCGGCCAGGCCTTTACCTTGCGCATCTGGATCATCGTCGCGGTGATTGCTGTCTGCCCGACAATGGGGATGACGCTGACTTCCGGCGGCGCCGGCTTGCGCTCGGGGCTCGGATTCTTTGCGGCCATGCTGATGTTTTGGACCCTCCTCGCCGGACCGCAGTTGCTCCGCCAGGACTTCCGACAGGACCTCCCGTTAGCCGACCTCCTCAAGACCTACCCCCTGCGCGGCTGGCAACTCGCCCTCGGCGAACTCCTCGCCCCGGCCGCCATCCTGACCGGCATCCAGTGGCTCCTGCTGATGATGGCCCTCGGGCTGGTCCCGAAAATGCCTGGCGCCGGCCTGGGATGGCCCTTTTGGCTCGGCCTGGGTTTTGGCGCCACCCTCATCATGCCCATGCTCAATCTCATCCTCTTCCAGGTTCCCAATGCCGCCGCGCTGGCATTTCCCGCCTGGTTCCAGGCGGTCAAAGGCGGCGCGCAAGGCATTGAGGCCATGGGCCAGCGCCTCCTCTTTATACTCGGCCAGTTGTTCGTCTTCCTCGTGGCCCTCATTCCAGCGGCGGCCCTTGGCGCCGGCGTGTTCTTTCTGGGGAAAATGTTGCTGGGCACCGCCCTCGCCATTCCCTTCGCCTCGATTGCTGCCGCCATCGTTTTGGCCGTCGAAGCGGCCCTGGGCATCATGCTGCTCGGCTGGCTGTTCGACCGGTTTGACGTGTCCGCCGAGCCGACCGGTTGAACCACCGCAATCCTCGCCTCATTTTCGATTTCCTGATCACTGATTACCAATCACTGATTACCAATCACTGACTACCAATCACCAATCCCGGCGGCGCTATAACTCCTTTACCCTCACGCCGGTTTCAGTGATGCTTTCGGGCCTGAATGTCGAGCGCATTTAAGAACTTGGTCTCGCGCCGTGGAGCCTGGGGCCTTGTAGGGCTGACGCTCCTGTTTGTTCTGGTCGTTCGGGTGCGTCTGCGGGAAATGCCTATCGAGCGCGACGAGGGCGAATACGCCTACGCCGGCCAGCTCATTTTGCAGGGCGTGCCGCCCTACAAAGAAGCTTACAATATGAAGCTGCCCGGCACCTACGCCGCCTATGCCGTCATCATGGCGGTGTTCGGGCAGAGCCCCGCCGGCATCCACTTGGGCTTGGCCCTGGTCAATGCCGCCTCAATCGTTCTGGTGTTCCGGCTGGGCCGGAGATTGCTGGATGACGCTGCGGGCGTTGCTGCGGCAGTCGCCTTTGCGCTGCTGTCTTTAAGCCCTTCCGTGCTGGGCCTGGCGGCCCATGCGACCCATTTTGTCGTGCTGGCCGCGCTGAGCGGCACCTGGCTCCTCTTAAAGGCGCTCGATCGCCCGCCCCCAGTCCAAAGTCAGGAGACAGGAAACAGCAGTCAGAATCCAGCCTCCAGCCTGCAGCCACACGCCACACGCACTACGCAACACGCCCCACCTCGCGGTTCCGAGTTCGACGTTCAAGGTTCAAAGTTCGATGTTCGACGTTCCGCCCTCCCCGCCCTCCTCCTTCAACCCTCGACCCGCGACTATCGCCTGCTTGCCGCCAGCGGCCTCCTGTTCGGCCTGGCGTTTCTGATGAAACAGCACGGGCTGTTCTTCGGCCTGTTCGGTGCCCTCTACCTGCTGTGGGTCAGGGGTGGCCAATGGCTGGCGGCGTCCGGCGTCCGGACCCAGCAGCCGGGCGTCCGGAGTCTGCGCGAGCGGACCGGGTTTGCGCTCACCAGTCCAGCCTCCCGCGCCGCCTTGGCGCGGCTCATCCGGGGCCTGGGCTGCTTTGCGCTGGGCTGGCTGCTGCCCTGCGGCCTGACGTGCCTGGTGCTGTGGTGGGCGGGGGTCCTGCCTCAGTTCGTCTTTTGGACCCTCACCTACGCGGTCAAATACGCCTCGGCCATTTCGCTCGTGAACGGGCCGGACATGTTGCGCGCCGCCCTCCACGTCGTCATCGGGCCGAATCTCGTGTTCTGGGTGCTGCCCTGGATCGGAGCGCTGGTGATGTGGTGGGAGGAACGGTTTGAAGCGCGGAAGGACAAATCGAAGTCCGAAGTTCCAAGTCCAAGGTCCAAAGTCCAAAGTCCAAGGTCCGAGCTCGAGGGACAGCAAGCCGGAGCCCGTCATTCGTCATTCGTCAATCGTAAATTCCCCATCCCCTGTCCCCGCTTCTTCCTGACGGCCCTCCTTTTCTGCTCTCTCGCCTCCGCCAGCGTGGGGCTGTATTTCCGCGAACACTATTTCATCACCGTGCTGCCCGTGCTGGCCCTGCTGACCGGCGTGGCGGTCAGCCGCGCCCTGCATCTGCTCAAGCACGACCAGACCATCGAACTGTTCCTCGCCCTGCTCATCCTCGGAATGTTTGTGATCGCCGTCGGCGCGGCCCTCATCGGCCACGGGCCTGTCTGGCTGGCCCTGCCGCAGGCCCAGGCCATGCGCAGCGTCTTCGGCTCGACACTCTTTGCCGAAACCGCCCGGGCGGCGGACTACCTCAAGTCTCATACCACCCGGGACGCGCGCGTGGCCGTCCTGGGCTCCGAGCCGGAGATTTACTTCCTGTCGGGCCGGCGCTCGGCCTCCGGGCACATCTACATGTACCCCCTGATAGAAGAACATCCCTATGCGTTGAAGATGCAAGAGGAAATGATCCGCGAAATTGAGCGGGCGCGCCCCGAATACATGATCTACATTGACGACGAATTCTCCTGGCTGCCCCGGCCCCATTCGCAGCAAAGGATCTTTGACTGGTGGAAGGCCTACTGGGCGGCGAACCTGGACCTCGTGATGACCCTCGAAGTCGAAGAGGGGCGGGAACGGGGGACGGACATGGACAAGCCGGCCAAGGAAGCGCCCACCCTGAATCACATCCTCATCTTCAAGCGCAGACAATGACCCCGGGCGGATTCAGGTAATCGTAGCCGCCGACGGCAGTCGGCGCCAATGTTCCGAGACTGATCAGCCTGTCCCACTTCACCCGGCTCTCCCGCGGGAACAATCAGCGCGAACTGCCGTCCGCGGCTACAGCCGGATGGTGTGGCCTTCGCTCAAGTTCTCGCCGGCTCAATCGCTGGACGATTCCCACTGGCCGGAGCGGAGCGAGTGGCTTCGTGATAAGCTCTTCCCGCGCGATACAGTTCGAGGAGTTCTCGATTCTTCCTGAGCAGCGCCTGGTCTTTCGCTTTGGACGCCAGGGCGCAGGCCTTTTGCGCCGTGGCCACCGCCTCCCCAAACCGCCCCGCCTCGGCGTACGCGGCCGCCAGCGTGCCGACCAGCAGCGTCGCCTGATGCTTCGTCAGTTCGCAGGCGCGTTCCCCCAGTCGAACCGCCTCGGCCCCGTTTCTGATCTCCGCGCAGGCGCCCAGCGCCAGAGCGCCCGCCCAAGCCACTCAGGGGTCGGCGGGGGCGCCTGGCTGCTGCGATGAATCGGTCTTGGTGTCAAGCACGACCTCCAGGTTTTTGCGGGCGCGGTCCCCGAGGCCAACGGCACCGCCCGTGTAATCACGGGCCCGCCGGAGCGTTCTTCCTTCTCAGTGCGCGAGCGAGGTTGTCGTGGGCAAGGGCGTCATCCGGCTTCAGTCGGAGGGCTTCCTGGTATTGGCGGATCGCCTCATCCATTTGGCCTTTCTCGGCGAGGGCGTTGCCGAGGTTGTTGTGGACCTCGGCGAAATCGGGTTTCAGGCGGATGGTTTCCTGGAATTGGCGGACCGCCTCGTCCATTTGGCCTTTCCGGCCGAGGGCGGTGCCGAGGTTGTTGTGGGCCAAGGCGTCATCCGGTTTGAGGCGGATGGCTTGCTGGTATTGGTTGATCGCCTCGTCAATCTGGCCTTTCCTGACGAGGATGACGCCGAGGTTGTAGTGGGCCTCGGCATAATCCGGGTTCAGGCGGAGGGCTTCGTGGTATTGGCGGATCGCCTCGTCCATTTGGCCTTTCCTGACGAGGGCGACGCCGAGGACGTTGTGGGCGAAAGCGTGACCCGGGTTCAGGCGGAGGGCTTCCTGGTATTGGCGAATCGCCTCGTCGGTTTTCCCCTCGCGGGCGAGGACCCATCCCAAGCGCCAGTGGATGTCAGCGCAGTAAGGATGATTCCCCAATTCGCGGAGCATGTAATTGAACAGGGTTATACTGTCATGCCAGACGCGCGTCTGGCGCACGCTTAAGGTTCCCCAGAACAGAGCGAGGCCGACCGCGCACGCCGCCCCGGCCGCGAACAGCCTGGGGCGGATGCTTGTTCTCCAGAGGGCCGCGGCGATCACGACGGCCCAAACCAGACTGGGCAGGTAATCATAGCGGTCCGAGGGGAAGTGTGGCCGTTCGGTGAGCCCCAGCACGGGCACCAGCAGCACCAGGTGGCTGACCCATAACGCCAGCGCCCAGGGCCATTGGTTGCGCCGGCGCACCAGCAGCACCGTCGTCCCGACCACCAGCGCGGCGCTCAGCCAGAAGGGCCAGGCGTTGGGATTGAAATTTAGGAGCGTGGTGTAAACCGGCGACAGATGAAAGGGCAGCCAGGGTTTCCAGACGTAATAGGCCCAGACGTAAAACGCCTGCATCGCCCGCGCACCGAGGCCGAACAGCTCCAGGCTTGGCGGGGGCCCCAAGCGTTTGTTAGAGGCGCGCAACAGGAGTGTGGCCACTAAGACCAGAAGGGATAGCAGCGCGTAGGGAAGTTTTTCCAGCCAGATGCGATACGCGGCAGCGTCCCATAAACCAGCTAGACCGGGCTTGAAACGCCGCAGGGGGTAGAAGTCCAGCACAGCCAGAACGACGACCAGAGTGACGCCAATTGGATAGCTGAACAAGGAAACGATAAAAGCCAGGATGGATAGCCAGTAAAACAGGCTCCGGCCTTTCCCTGCGGGCGCAGCCGCGCACCGCAAGTAACACAGAACCGAAATCATCAGGAAAAAGAAGGACTGGACATAAACACGACCGGCAGCCCACGCGACCGACTCGACGCGGAAGGGATGAACGGCCCACAAGAATGCCGCCAGGGCCGAGCAGAACCAGACCAGGCGGTTCTGTTCTCCGCCCAAGGCATTCTTCGTGGCCAGCAAGAGCAATCTCTGAATGAGGAAGAACACTAGGACAGCATTCGCCGCGTGGAACAGGAGGTCCGTCAGGTGAAAGCCTGCGGGATTCAAGCCGCCCAACTGGTAGTTTATTGCCCATCCCAGCCAGGACAACGGCATATAGCGGGGTGGATACTCGCAATTCGTAAGGATCCAGCGCAGATTCGCCGCGCTAAACCCCTGGATGCGGGGGTTGTCGTAGATGTTGAGATCGTCGTCCCAGTGGATGAAACCTCCGAGCAATACGCGGCTGAAGACCGCAAAAGTCCCGAGGAACAGAACGAAGCTGGTCAGACAAACACGTCGCATAGTTTGAAAAAAGTTAGCGGTATGCCGAACAGCCCGCGGAACGCCTGTCCGAGGGTGTTCGGATGGTACAGTCCGGTTGGGGTTTGTCAAGAAGCCAGTTGCCGCAGGGAGTTCCAACCAGTTGGGGCCTCAAATCCGGACTGGACCCGCACGCCGCAGGGGCCAGCTTTACTTGGGCCGGAGCGTCAGCCCGATGAAAAGGTTGCAGAACTCAAGGGGAATCGGGATTGGGAAAAAGGTCCGCTCTAGGAGGGTGAAGCGGCGGTCGAGTTCGCCATAAATCTCCCAGGGGAGATTGATGTGTTCGCGGCCGATAAACAGTTTGTAAGGGCGTTTGTATCGACGCTCGAAGATGCGCTGGGCTGAAATCCGGCGAGCCAGGCTGTAAGCCAGGCCGCCTTCGCAAGGGATAACCACAGACAGGAACCCTGAGTGTTTGTCACAGAGCCGGTGGAGTTCTTCGACGGCACGCGGCAAATCCGGCAGGTGTTCCAGAACGTTGATGGCCAGGATGCGGTCGAAGAAATTGTCGGGAAAGTCGAGCTGGGTCTGGCAATCCCCAACGCAGGCCCGGATCCTCGGGAAGCGCGCCTTGAGCCGCTCGATCATGGTTTCGCGAAAATCCAAGGCGACGTATCCCCGCTCCTGTTCGGGCGTGAGTCGCTCGTAGAGGAGGTGTTCGCCAAGGCCGGCGCCCACTTCCAGGGTGCGCCGGAAACCGGGCGACGGACAGCGGCGGACGTATTGGTGGTTGAACCGGTCCGCCACGTGGTACTCGCGGGGCAGCACTTCGTGCCAATAAGCCATGAAGTCGTCGTTAATGCGCTTCTGTTCGGGAGACAGCGGCGGCAGAACCTTCGGCCATTTGCCGCGAGGCGGGTCTGAGGAACCGGGCCCCGGCGTTGCCTTCGCTTCCAGTGGATTTGACATGGGCATTCTGTCGCAGACTCGGGCTCACACCGCAAGCTAATTGTCCTCCCAAGTTTGGCGGTTGGTTTCGCTTAAGTTCTCGCCGGCTCAATGCTTGGAGGATTCCCGCTGGCCGGAGCGGGGCGGGCAGGCTCGTGATAAGCTTGTCCCGCGCGATACAGTTCGAGGAGTTCCTGGTTCTTCCTGAGCAGCGCCTGGTCTTTCGCTTTGGACGCCAGGGCGCAAGCCTTTTGCGCCGTGGCCACCGCCTCCCCAAACCGCCCCGCCTCCGCGTACGCGGCCGCCAGCGTGCCGACCAGCAGCGTCACCTGATGCTTCGTCAGTTCGCAGGCATGTTCCGCCAGTCGAACCGCCTCGGCCCCGTTTCTGATCTCTGCGTCATCGCTGCTGGCCAGCGCCCAGGCGAGGTTGTTGAGCGCTGGCGTCGAGTCTGGTTCGAGGCGCACGGCCTCTCGCAGGTGGAACACCGCTTCCCGGGTTCGACCCAGGCGCTGCAAGACTTCCGCCAGATTGAAATGCGCGGAATAGTACTCCGGGTCGCGGCGGACGACGATCTCGTATTGGTCCGCGGCCTCCTGCCATTTCTTCTGCACCTGGAGCACCAGACCCATATTGTAATGAACTTTTGTCCCGAACGGTTCGAGCGCCGCGCCGGCGCGGTATTCAGCCAGCGCCCGCTCGTACTGGCCCTGGCTGTACAGCCCGGCGCCCAACACCTGATGTGCCGTCCCATTGTCGGGCGTCACGGCCAAGGCATGTTCAAAGAGCGTCACGCTGTTCTGCCAATACGGCAATTGGCGCGAGGTCAACAGGGCGCAGGCCCCCAGCGCCAGAGCGCTCCCCCACTTCAATCCGGTCGCGCCCCAGGACCAGCGCCCGGCCCAATCAGCCGCCCCCCACACCACCATGATAAACAACCCGATCAAGGGCACATAAGCGAATCGGTCCGCCATCGCCTGGTCCCCCGCCTGGACAATCCCAATCATCGGCGTCAGCACCCCCAGAAACCAGAGCCAGCCCGTCACCAGATAAGGGGCGACGCGCCCTCGCCAAATCACCAGCCCGGTCACCGCCAGCAACACCAGGCCGCTCCCCGCCACCGTCTCCTCCGGCCAGACCCCCGGGTGCGGATAGAACACCGCCAAATGCGCCGGCCAAAACGCCTTGCCCAGGTAGCGCACGTACGAAACCACCGCATTGGTCATCCGCCAGTCCAACGGCAGTCCCAGCCGATTCAGCGACTGCAACTCCCGGTGCGCGGCCACCGTCATGAACGACCCCGCCGCCGCCAAGACCAGCAAAGGGAGCTTTTCCAGCAACAACTGCCCCCAGTTGGCCCGCCGAAATTTGCCCGGCCCCTGGCCTGATTCCGCACTCCGCACTCCGCATTTCGCGCTTCTTCCCAGCGGCCAATAATCAAGCAGCAGCAGGACGAAGGGCAGCGTCACCAGCGCCGGCTTGGCCATCAACCCCAGCGCGAAGAAGAACAGGCAAAGAACATAGAAGGTGGCTGATGGCTGATGGCTGATGGCTGATGGCGGGGAACGCCGAACCTCGAACATCGAACCGTAGCCGCCGACGGCAGTCGGCGCTGATTTCTGTGACTGAGAAAGAGTGCGCCGACTGCCGTCGGCGACTACGGCTTCGTGGATTGATTCCGCCTTCGGCCTTCGGCCTTCCACATACCGCACATAGGCCCACAGCGTCAGCAGCCAAAACAAGGTGCTCAACACATTCTTGCGCTCGGCCACCCAGGCCACCGTATCCACTTGCAACGGGTGCAACGCAAACAGGCCCGCCACCATCGCGCTCCGTCCCAAGGCGCCGGTCATCCGCTTCAACACCAGAAACAACAAAACACTGTTGGCGCTATGAAACAGCACATTGACCAGATGATGCGGGCCGGGCTTCAACCCGAACAACTGGCAGTCCACCATGTGCGAAACCCACGTCAGCGGGTGCCAGTAGGTGTGTTCCCCGTGCAGATTCACCAGGGCCCAGACCAATCCCCCTTTCGTGACTCCCGCGTTGACCTGCGGGTTTTCGACGACATAATCCCCGTCATCGTAGTTGAGGAAGTCGTAGTAATAGACCGGCGCGTAAATGGCCAGCGTCACGGCGCACAGGAGCGCGCAAATGAGAATCGTCCGCCGCGTATTGTCCAGCCGGTCCATCGAGAACAATGAGCGTTGCGGAACGCGCCGTTCAGTTCAACCCCAAACTCCATGGCCCTTTGGCCACGGCAGTTAACCCAACGGGCGGGGAGATAGCGGGGGAAAGACAGGTTTAAAGCCACGGATTGAACACAGATGAAACACGGATGAAGAACCGACAGGCAGAACCTGGAACTCAGCCACAGGGTGGTAACAGGAGTGCCTTCCAATCCGTGTTTAATCCGTGTTCAATCCGTGGCTAAAACTCTTCTCCCTACGGCCCGCGGGGCGGAGCAACCGAGTTGGTCCCCGCCCGGGTTTTGGCTGGCGGCATGGGACGGTGGACGACCTGCGAGTTGAACCCGCGGGGAAACTGCGGCGATTCCAGCCAATCAGCCAGCAGGTGCAGCTCGACCGAGGTCAACCCAATGGCCGACCGCCGCGCAAACGAAAGCTCGTCCGGACCGGTGCGCATCACCGCGGTGGCGCAGTTGCCCAGCCACGGCGCCGCCGCATTGAACCACTTGACGCTGGCGCATTCCGGCCGCAACCGGTTCCGGAAGAACAAGAGGCGAAACAGTTGGCCCGTGTCAAGCCACGCAGCCAGCCGCGGCCCGGTCAGCTCCCAGTCGTAAGCGACCAGGTTCGTGCGGCTGGTCACTTCGCGGAACAGTGCCGGCGGAGCTGGACTGTTGGTGCCCGGCTTCTGCTGGAGCAAGCCGCCCAGAACATAATCGCTTCCCCCGACCTTAGCCGTTTCGAGATAAGGCGCGATGAAGGGCACCGACAACGCGAGGCCATTAGTCTTCTCCGCCCGCAGGAACCGGCCCATGCCGTTAGTAGTCATCCACGCATTGCCCTCGTTCACCAACCGCTCCGTAAGCCGGGCCACGCAGTTGCTCGCGTCCGCCAGCGGCGCCGCCCCATAGCTCAGGAACGGCAGCCCTTGCCGCGCCCAGAAGAAAACCTGGTTCGGCGCCGCCCCCAACCCAAGCTCCTGCCACACTTTCTGCGACTCGAGCCAGGGCCGGAAACCCCGCACCGCCGTGAAGCTGATCAGGTTTTGATAGACCAGGTTGGTCGGAATGTTCCAGGCCGCTTCCTCGAACGGCAGCGGCTGGGCAAACTTCAACTCGCCCGCTGTGCGCACTTCGCCCCCGACGCCACTCACGGTCACCGCCAGCCTCGGCAGCCCCGCCGGCCACGCCCGCTCCAGTCCCAGCGCGCTGCCCAGCCGCCCCAGGTCAACGTCCGCCTCCAGCCAGTAATTGGTCGCCGCCGGAGCGCGCCCGTCCCCGGGCGCAGCAGCCTCCGACCCGGCCGCCGGCGTGTGCCCGGCGCTAATGCGACGGCTCAATTCAGCCAGCAACCCGTTGGTTTCGGCTGCCACTCCGAGCAGGGTCCACTCCCCGGCGCGCGCCAGATCGAGGCGGGAGAGAGGCGAGGCGAGGGGCAACCGCCAGGCCCACCCGTTGGCCGGCGCGGGCAGCGATTGCGCGTTGGTCATGGACCCGAGCGCCGCGGTGAGGTTCGAGGTCCACAGCCCCGCGCGCGGCGCCTCGAGCCGGATGGCCAGCGCCAGCTCGCCCGGCTGGTTGGTGGCCTGCCGAAGCTCAACGTACGATTCGGCCTCGAGGACATCCTCCAGCAGCGGACGAAGCCGGGCGGCGACCGGGTGACTTGTGACCAGTGATTGGTAATTGGTGACTGGTGACCGGGGATTGGTGACTGGTGATTGGGGATTGGTGAGATTCGTCGCCTGACTCCCGCCACCCAGCGCCAGCGCCAGTTTATCGAGCGTCTGGGCCGTCAGTTGCCGGCTCTCCGGCAAGTTCCAAACGCTCAGGAAATTGGCGGCGTTGGTTTCGCGTCCTATCTGTTCGAGGCCCACCCAATGCAACTGGGCAACCGTGGGTGAGAGATTACTAATCAGTGATCGGTGAGGGGGAATCAGTGATTGGGGGGGGCCGCCGTCGGAGGCGGATTTCCCGCAACCGCCGCCCGAAACCAGCAGCAGCAGCATCATCAACAAGCCTAAGCCAATATCTCTTGCGCGCATAGCGCGCGAGGTTTTATCTCAAGCCGGGCGACTGCGCAAGTAGAGATAAGTGGTAGCCGCGAACGGCAGTTCGCGCTAATCTCAGCCGATGAGCAACTCAGGACCCAAGCCTTCCCGTCCACCGGACCCGAACCCGCGCTCGACCTTTTCGCATTACCTTCCGCGGCTCCAGCGCGAATTCTACCAGGCCGATGCGGTGGTTTTCTGGACCCTGCCCGTCGCCCGCCACGCCCGGGGCTGGTTGAACGAGAGCTTCCACGCGGCGTTTCGCGAAATGATGCTCCACACGGCCGCACGCGAAGGATTGCTTTGTCCGGCGTATTGCCTCATGCCGGATCACCTTCACTTGGTCTGGATGGGCCTGCGCCGCGACAGCGACCAACGCAACGGAATGAAGTTTCTGCGCGCCCGACTCGGTTCGTGCTTAACCCCCGCCCGGTTTCAACACCAGGCGCACGACCATCTGCTCAAGCCCGAGGAACGCCAGCGCCACGCCTTCAGCGTCGCCTGCGCTGATTACGTGCTGCTCAATCCGCTGAGGGCGGGGCTGGTCCGGGCGCCCGGGGACTGGCCGTACCTGGGGGCGGTGGTTCCGGGCTACGCTCAGTTGAATCCGTTTGACGGTGACTATTGGCCGTGGCTCTGGAAGCACTACTACGCCGCGCGCGAACCCGGGATCGAGAAGCGACTCCTCCCCCCGCGCGAAATGGAGTAGCCCCGTAGCCGCGAACGTACCCGCGAGCGTAGCCGCGAACGTAGCCGCGAACGTAGCCGCGAACGGCAGTTCGCGCTAATCTCAGCAAATGAGCAACTCAGAACCCAAACCTCCCCGTCCACCGGACCCGAACCCGCGTTCGACCTTTTCGCATTACCTTCCGCGGCTCCAGCTTTTCCTGGAAACGCGAATCTGTCCAATTTCAGGACACGACCACCCCCGTAAGGGGCAAGCAAGCATGGCTGGCCCGGGGCTGGACGGGGGCTGGACGGCGGCACTCCCTTGTGCATCACTCATTTTATCTCCTGCCAGACCTTGTTCATGTCCAATTTCTGGACACTATTGCCCCATTTTCGCAATAATGAGAAACCGGAGGCTCGAGGATTCTGGCTCTTAGGCACAACAGCCTGCCGGGTAGATCAATCATACCACTTCCAGCTCGAAAATGCGCTATTCCGAGGATGCGCCCCCCTCGCCCCTGCGCTCCTCCCATACGAGAGGGCCGCGCATCACGCATCACGCATCACGCATCACGCCCCCCCCCATCCGAGGGGCAAGAGGGCCGGGGTGCCTCCGCTTCAGGAATAGTGCGTTTTCCATCAAGGACTGCTATTATTCACTGAGTCCTGCTGGTGGCTTCGCCCTCAGCCGAGGAAGCCAATGGGTCTAACCCTCTACTTGACAGTGTGATGGAAATAGTATAAGTACTTCCCCCAGCCTCGTGGATTGCTCAGACCACGGCTCCGGTGAGCGGGCCTCAGAACCGTTGCCGGTTGCGTCGAACCCGACACGACTATGGGCGCAAGGGCCGAAAACCCCCTTGCGCCCCCTC
>JBEKJO010000102.1:0-23080 GCA_050011195.1 Verrucomicrobiota bacterium
TCGAAGCCGACCAGAGTGAAGACACAATTGGCCGGCACGGTTGCGGCCAAAAAGCCGTTGGTCACCGGGAAAGTGGCGCTGTGGCAGAGGTTGGTGGTGCTGTCGGTGTAATAGAGATCGAGGCTGGCAACGGGCGGCAGATTGGCCAGCACAGCGGACAGAGTGTCCGCGCTGGTATCGGCATTGATGCCGGTGAGCGTGAGCTGGCCGCTGTCGGGATGGTAAAACGCCAGGAGCGGGTACGGCCCGAAGAAATCGCTGACGTCAATCTGCTGCGCGCCGGGGCGCACGAATTGGGTGATCTGAGATAGCGTGTAAAAGATTTTGCGCGGCGTGTAAGTCTTGGGGAAGGCGTAGATATTGTCCACCGCGAACAACCCCCAGTAGCTCCACTGGCCCGGGGCGTAGTAGTTATACTGGCTGTCATAGCCGTCCCACACCAGCCCGGCGGAGGCGCCGTAGTACAGGTGCCAAAGCAGATAGCGCGCCGCACCGCAGGCGTAATCCCATGAATTCGTGCCTGCCACACCGGCCTCGCAACTGTCGCACCAGACATTGAACTCGGTCATCCAAAACGTGATGTCAGGATACGCCGACTCCTGAAGGAAGTCGTAAACACCCACCGAGCCACCGCCATTGTCTTGATAGCTGTGGAGGCCAAAATGGGCCAATTTGGCCATGACGTTGGGGTCGCTCATCATCGCCGATAGCCAATCAGTGTCGGTATCAGTGCTGGTAGAAGCGAGATCGGGGGCGACGAAACGCAAGTCACTCAAGCCATTGGTATCCAGAAGCTGGGCCAGTATGTGCAAGGCGGTGACATACTGGGTCGCGGTCATATTAACCCCCTGGTTCGTGTTGGAATTGTCCGGTTCGTTGTTAGGTGCGATCAGGGTAAATTGCAGGTGCTGTGTATTGCGCGCGTAGATGAACGCCGAAGCGACCATCTCCGCCCATTCAGCCTCATAGCCGGGGGTAAGGTAGCCGTTGCTCATCATCCAATCCGGGCCGGTCCCCTGGAAATGTGGCATCAGGCCGTTGGTTATCCCCTTTTGGTTCAGATACGCCATTATATCCCACAGCTTCTGGAAATCAGGGGCGCTGTACACCTGGTTGTAGTAACTCCAGTTCATCACATAGGGATCGCTGTTGTCATTGGTGGCTTCCCAGTCGGTTTTGTCGAAGACCACCCGAAACAGCGTCAGGCCTCCCTGATCAATTAACGCGTCCAGCACCGGCTGCAACTCGTTGTTGTTCCAACTCCGGTGATTGACGTTTGCGCCGAAGCCCTCGATGACCTGATAGGTCTGTGACCCGTCAATCGTCACGGTCGCCGTGTCGGCCAGTCCGGCCGGCCCCAGCAGCAACGCTGGAACCATCAAGCCCACACATACCGCAACTCTGCTTTGCATGCTTGTCACACGGTGCGCGCCGCTTTTGACACGGAAACCTATACGAAAAGAATGGAAAAGCAAGGTATTTGTCACGGCGTTTTTGTCCGTAATTAAGCGGATGGTAGTTCCATGATGTGCCTGTCCATTTCGGCGTTGCGCTGAGGGAGGTCGTTCTCCCGATGGAGCGCGTGCTGACCCCGGATTGGGCCGCGCATCCCGCGCCGACATTTACCGGGACTCTCCCGGCGTGAGGCGGAATACGTCGTATTCCGGGCCGTACTGTGCCAGGTAGCAGGCTGAATAAGAGCGTCGGAAGACAAAGATCGGCAGCAGCAGCACCGTGCCCAGGTAAGGAATGGCCGCCAGACAGCCGAAAATGCAGCAGGTCATCAGCACAGCGGTCAGGACGAGGACGAAGATCGCGAGGGCCAGAATGATCTGGAAGAGGAAATAGAGGATGAAACGGCCCAGGTTGCCCGCCAGCAGGCCCAGCAGCACTCCCCAGCCTGGCAGACACCCGCCCCCGCGCCGAAACATGATCGGCACGACAAAATCCGTGGTCAGCTTCGCCACGACCCAAAATACGGCTCCGACCACCAGAAGCAGCAGCCCGACGCCGACCAGCTCCAGGATGCCGCTCACGCTGAGTTCACTACGTTCAATCATCCGCCAGCCCGTGATGACTATTACCGCCACGGGCGGCAGAGTCGCAACCAAGCCCACCAGACCGACCACGAGACGGAACCAGAACAGGCTGTTCGCCTCGCGCGCAAATCTGCGCCAGGGGACGGCGACTTCAGCTTGGTCGAGCGCGACGCAGTGGAGAAACATGAACCGACCCCGGCTGCTGAGCCAAATCACCAGCACCCAAATGGCGACACCGAGCAGCACCACCGCTGCCGCCAGCGGGAGAATCCAGATCAGGTTGTTCGTGACGTAGTCCCGCGCCTGCTCGCCCCACTGGCGGATGTGTCCTGCTCCGCCCCCATGTCCCGGGCCGAAGTTGTAGTTTCCGTGGAATCCACCCCGGCCAAGGTTGGCCAGCCAGGCGCAGAACCCGATGGCAAACCATTTGCCAAGGTCGAAGGGCTGGAAGAGCACGCGCTTCACCCGTTCGATGGCCTGGCCGACCGGAAGGGCGACGCTGACATGCTGTGGCGGCGGCATCATAGTTTGGAATGGGTTGCTACTGTTTGAACCTGGCCGAATTTTATGTTGCGCCCGGCAGGCAGTAAAGCATATTCCTTCTCAAATCCGAATTGTGACGGAAGAGCCTCCCCATCAACGGTCGGAGAATGGCGGCCTGAAAAGGGGCCCGGAGGCGCCTCACAGAAGGTATTTCTGGCTGCTGGCGTGCGCCTGGACTGCCGCCGTGGCCGGCTCGCTGGCGTGGAATCTGGCTCAACATGCCAATGAGGTCCGCTCCCTAACACTTCGCGCGGCACAGGCGCTACTGGAGAAGGACCTGCTGTATCGCGAATGGAGCCTTCTCCACGGCGGGGTGTACGTGGTGCAACCCCCACCGGCAGCACCGCCAGAAGCCGGTGCGACGGCCCGGGACGAGGAGCGGGAGGTTGTCACGCCTTCGGGCCGGACGCTCACCCTGCTCAACCCGGCGGTGGTAAGCCGCCAGGTTTTCGATCTGCAGGAGCAGCAGACCGGCATCCGCGGTCACCTCACGAGCTTGAAGCCTCTGCGCGCGGCGAACCGTCCGGATGACTGGGAGCGGCAGGCGCTGGAGGACTTTGAAAAGGGGCGCAAGGAAGTCAGTTCGATTGACACCGTCCAGAACAAGCGTTGCTTCCGCATGATGCGGCCGCTGGTGACCGTTCCGGCCTGCTTGCGCTGCCACGAGGAGGCGGGCCGCCAGCCGGGGGAGATCCGCGGTGGGATCAGTGTGACGGTGCCGATGAGCCGTTTTGCGAGCCCCGGGACAAACCTGCGGGTGGGGATGGCCCACCTGGCCTTGTGGCTCGTAGGAATGACGGGGCTGACCTTCGGCGGGCGCAATTTGCAGCGTCACGACCAGGCGCGCCAGCGGGCGGAAGCAGAGCGCGAGCGGCTAATTGCGGAATTGCAGGAGGCGCTGGCCAACGTGAAAACGCTGCGGGGGCTGATCCCGATATGTGCCTCGTGCAAGAAGATCCGGGATGATCAAGGTTATTGGACCCAACTTGAGACCTATCTGGCAAAACACTCCGACGCGGAGTTCAGCCATAGCCTTTGCCTGGACTGCATGCGAAAGTTGTACCCGGACTTGTCCGGGGAAGTGGAAGCGCGGCTGGCCCAACCCAAGCCCCGCCAGAGCGGCCCGGTAAATAGCTGAGCGGCCTGCCGGCCTCCATATTCCAGCCACCGGGACTGACAGCACCGCGCCGGGTCGGATCGGACTGAATGCCGCGATTACCAAGACCTTCCTGCGGTTCATCCCGCCCCCCTCCGAACCTTGGCTCCCCGGATTTCCCGCCTCCCGCCCCTCAACTCTCAACTCTCAACTCTCAACTATCAACTATCAACTATCAACTATCAACTATGTACCAGACCGCGCCTGGCGGGCGGCGCTGACGAAAGCGCAAGCCCGACGGGTCAGCTCCGGCCAGTCCGCTTCCTGGAGGATTTTGGCGGAAACCAGCGACGAACCGACGCCCAGGGCAACGCACCCGGCCTTGAGGAACTCGGCGACGTTCTGCACGTCCACCCCGCCCGTCGGCACGATGCGAAGATGCGGCAGCGGGGCGCGCAGGGCCTTGATGTAGCGCGTCCCCAGACTGTCCGCGGGGAAGAGCTTGATGAAGTCCGCGCCGACCTCATGGGCCAGTTGCGCTTCGGTGGGGGTGTACGCGCCGAGCATGATCGGGCAGCCGGCGGCGTGAGCGATGGCCACCAGCTCCGTCCGGCAGATGGGCGTGACGACGAATTCCGCGCCCGCCGCGATGGCTGCGCGGCAGGTGTCCGCCTCCAGCACGGTGCCCACGCCGATTAACGCGCGCTCGCCGATCTTCTCCCGCGCCTCCCGGATGGCCGCCAGGGCGTTCGGCGTGGTCATGGTGATCTCAATCGCGCGGACGCCCCCGGCGATGAGCGCCTCGAAGAGCGGCAGCACTTGTGCCGGCTGTTGCGCCCGGACGACGGCGATGATGCCGGGGTCGGTGAGGAGGGAGATGATGTCTGACTTAGTTCGCATATTGCCTCTTCTGGGTTACGACTCAGTTTTGCCGGCGATAGGCTTCGGCCAAGAGCGTTACCGGATGCACGACGCGCAGGTTCAGTCCCCGCTGCTTCGCGCCGTTGATGAGCTGGAGCAGGCAGCCGGGGTTGCCGTTGGCCACGATGCTGGCGCCGGTCGTTTTGATGTGCTTGAGTTTGCGCTCCAGAAGCTGGTTGGCCATTTCCGGCTGCACAATGTTGTAAATGCCCGCGCTGCCGCAGCACCACAAACTCTCCGGCAACTCCACCAGTTTCAGGTTCGGGATCAGGCCCAGCAGTTGGCGCGGCTGGGCGGTGATCTTCTGGCCGTGCGCCAGGTGGCAGGACTCGTGATACGTGACCACCTGTGCCGGCGCATGGTTGGCGGGCGGCTGAATGCCGGTCTCGACCAGCCACTCGTGGATGTCCTTGACCTTTTTGTCCCAGAGCGCGGCGCGGTCGCGATAGGCAGGGTCATCGGCGAGGAGTTTGTGGTAGTGCTTGAGGTGAGAGCCGCAGCCGCCGGCGTTGGTGATGATGGCGTCGAATTGGTCCGGCGGGAACTGCTCAAGCTGCTTGCGCGCAAGCTGCTGGGCCAACTCCCATTCGCCGTTGTGCGCGTGGAGGGAGCCGCAGCAGAGCTGCTTCGGCGGCGTGACGACTTCGCACTCGTTGCGCGCGAGGACCTCGACCGTGTCGCGGTTGATGTTGCTGAAAATCAGGTCCTGCGCGCAGCCGATGAGCATCGCCACCCGATACTTCTTCGGGCCAACAGCGGGCGTGACGGGCGCAATCAGCTCGGCGGAGAACTTGGGCTGGATATCGGGCGTGATGCCTTCGAGTTCCTGGAGGCGTTTGGGCAGAAGCTTGAGAACGCCGCTGCGGCGGACGAGGGCTTGCAGCCCAAGCTGCTGGTAGAGTCGTAAAACGCGGCCCACCAACCGCAGCCGGCTCAGGTCCATGAATAGCCAGCGTATGGCAAAGGCGCGGATGAAGTTCCGCTTGGGCGACTTGAGCACGCCGCTGGCCTCGGCCTCGGCGCGGGCGTGCTCGAACAGCTCGGCGTAGTTGACGCCGGCAGGGCAGGCCGTCATGCAGGCGAGGCAGCCGAGGCAGAAATACATCTCGTCCGCGAAGGTCTTGGTCGCGTCCAGGCGGCCATCGGCAATGGCGCGCATGAGCGAGATGCGGCCGCGCGGCCCGTGGCGCTCGACTTTCGTCGCGTCGTAGGTCGGGCAGGTGGGCAGGCACAGGCCGCAGTGCATGCACTGCTGCACGATCGAGTAGTCAAGGCCCTTAAGATGGGAAGGGGAAGGAGTCATCAATAGGTCCCATCGCCCGCTCTTTAGTCGAACATCTTCCCCGGATTCAGCACCCCGTTCGGGTCAAGGACGCGCCGGAACTCGCGCATCACGCGCATCGAGGCCTCCCCGGCGAACTTGGGCAGGAACGACTTCTTGGACACCCCGACGCCATGCTCGCCGGTGATGGTGCCGCCCAGGCGGATGGCTTCAGTGAAAATCTCCTTGAACGCCTCCTCGACCCGATGCATTTCCTCTTTGTTGCGCTCGTCGGTCAGGAAAGTGGGGTGCAAGTTGCCATCGCCCATGTGGCCAAAGGTGCCGATGCGCAACTGGTACTTCTTCGCGACGGCGGCCACGAAGCGGATCATCTTCGCCAGCTCGCTGCGCGGCACGGTGGCATCTTCCAGGATCGTGGTGGGCGAGACGCGCGCCAGGGCCGAAAAGGCGCTGCGCCGGGCGGTCGCCAGCTTGGTGGCCTCGGCGTCATCCTTGGCCACGCGCACCTCGACCGCCCCGTTCTTGCGGGCGATGCTCTCCATCCGGGCGGCTTCATCGGCGACAGCGCCGGGATGGCCGTCGGTTTCCATGAGCAGCAGAGCTTCGCAATCGAGCGGCAGGCCGACTTTGGCAAAGTCTTCCACGCAATGAATGGTGGTGCGGTCGAGAAACTCCAGCGTGCAGGGAATGATCTGAGCGGCGATGATGTCCGAGACCGTCTGCGCGGCCTGATCCATCTGCGCGAACGTGGCGACCAGCGTCTTCTTGGCCGCCGGCTTGGGGATGAGCTTCAGGAGCACCTTCGTGATCACGCCAAGCGTCCCTTCCGAGCCGATGAACAAATCCCGCAACGAGTAGCCGGCCACGTCCTTCACGCACTTGTTGCCGGTCCAGAGCACTTCACCGTTCGGGAGCACGACTTCCAGCCCCATGACGTAACTGCGCGTAATGCCGTATTTCAGCCCGCGCAGCCCGCCCGAGTTCTCGGCGACGTTGCCGCCGATGGTCGAGATCTTCATCGAACCCGGATCGGGCGGGTAAAACAGGCCGGCGGCAACTGCGGCATCAGCAATTGCCTCCGTGGTGGCGCCCGCCTCGGCCAGCAGAGTGAGATTGGCGCGGTCCAGCTCCAGAATCTTGTCCATCTTGGCCAGGCAAAGGACGATGCAATCCGGGCTGGGGAGGCTGCCCCCGCTCAACCCCGTGCCGGACCCGCGCGTGACGATAGCGGCCTTCATCTGATTGGCCAGTTTCAGCACGCCGGCCACCTGCTCGGTCGTCTTGGCGAACACGACGCAGCCCGGCATCTGTTGTAGCGCGGCGGTGCCGTCAAAGGAGTAAGGGATCAGGTCTTCCTTTTCCGTCAGGACGTTATCGGCACCCGCGACGCGCCGCAGGTCGGAGATGATGTTTTGCCCGAGTGACATAAGAGTTCGCCACTGCAAGATGTTCGAGGCAGGAGGCGCGGTCAAGAAAACTGGGGCACGAACAGACAGATTTGACGAAATGGGGTGTTCACCCCATACCCCATCCCACAAGAAAGGTGATAAAGTGAGCGGGTCAGGGGCAGTTTAAGAGGCTCGTCGGGAATGAGAGCGAGCAGATTTGCGCCGGAAGAACGCGAGTGACGATTATGGAAAGCATCCAACATTCGCCGCGGACTGTCTTATACGTTGAGGACAACGCGGAGGACTTTGCATTGCTCAAACTGGCGAGCCGGAAATGCGGCACGCCCTTCTCGTTGCAGCACGCTGAGGACGGCGAAAAAGCCGTCGCCTACTTGAGCGGTGCCGGCGATTACGCAGATCGCGAAGAGCATCCGTTCCCGGATTTGGTGTTGCTCGACTTGAAAATGCCTCGCCGGGACGGCTTCGAGGTGCTCCAGTGGATTCGGACCAACCCGGGGACCACGAGCTTGCCGGTGGTCGTGCTGGCGGGCTCATCCTTTCGCGCGGACATCCGCCGGGCGCTGGAGCTGGGCGCAAATTCCTACGCGGCGAAACCGGGGAAGTTCGAGGAACTGCAGGTATTGATCGACCAGATCGCCGACGTGTGGCTGGCGCGGGAGAAGGCTCCCGGCTAACCGAAACTGGTGAGAAGGAACCGGGCCGACCGGGAAGGTGCAAGAAACGATTGGCGCTGTCGAGAAGCGGGCTCAGGGCAGGAGGGAAAGCCTCTCGGCCGACGGAGGGCGGGGAAAAAGCGAAAGAGCCAGCCAAGCGGCGTCGGGCGCATTTGCGGCTTAGCCGCTCTTCCGGGCTGATTTACAGTTGCAGTCCTTCGTGGGCTTGCTATGTTCCACCTATGAAAAGTCTAAAGGTTCGTTGGACACTTTGGTTGCGCGGGGTGCTCTGCTTTTCTTTGCTCGGCGCGTGGGTCGCGGGCGGGGCTGAGCCGACTGCGTTCGAGTTGATCAAAGAAGGCAACCGCTCCCTCGGCGAGCAAAGCAAGGACAAGGTCCTGGAAATCCATTCCGACAAGTCGGTCGCCAGCTTGACGCCGAACATCTGGTATGTGGTGTATTTTGATCCGGATGCGACGTCCAAGCGGGCGGAGGTGAAATTCGGCGCCGGCCGGCAGATGGGCATCAAGCACAACTGGCGCCCGCTCGGAGGCGGCGGTTCGGTGGACAAATTGCTGGATCTCAAGAAGCTTAAGATTGACTCGGACCATGCCATCAAGATCGCCACCGCCGAACACTTGCTCGACAAACTTACGATCAAAGCCTCCCAGCTTTGGCTGGAAAACAGCGGGGCCGCGCCAATATGGAAGGTGCGTCTCTGGGCGGCTAAACTGAACAAGCCGGACGCGACCGTGGACATCGGGGAAATCTTCATCTCCGCCGAGAGCGGCGAAGTCGTTAAGAGCGACCTGCGCATCAATAAAGTGGATTGATTCGGCGCCCCCGCGCGGCGCATGGAGGACACGCCTGACTCGTGGCGCTGGAGACGCCCGGGCATACCTCCACAAGGTGGGTGCTTCAGCCCCTGCTCTGCAACCTGCCAATTTCTGCCATCGAGTGGACAAAAGAGGGTTGGTAATTGGCAATACGGTTGTAGCCGCTTTTGCTATCATGGGGGAAACTCTGTGAGCTATATTTCATTCACTGTGCTATGCGCTTTTCACCCCAAAAGGTTGAAAGCCGGCGCGGCTTTTTCCGCGCCACGGCGCGCTATGCCTTGCTGGCGCTGTTGAGCGCGGCGGCCGGCCTGGCGGCGCGACCTCGAACACCGGGGGGGCAGCGCTGCGTAAACCGTGGTGTTTGCAGCGGTTGCGCCATCTTCGCCGGTTGCAGTCTTCCTCAGGCGCTCTCCGCAAAACGCGCTCAGGAGAAAGGTTGATATGAAGAACCGGAACCGGACCATCACCCGACGCCACTTCCTCAAAGAAACCGCCGGGGGCGCGGGGATTCTCGCTGTGGGCAGCGGCTCCTTCGCCGCCTCGGTTGGGCTGGCCCGCGGGGCCAGCGCTGGCAAGGACCCCAACCCGTTCGCGTATGACGTGGAACGGCTGCGCAAGACCGACCCCAAACTGATCCATTACGAGCAGGTCGCCCATTTCCCCGGCCCGAACCCCAAGCCGCGCCGCATCGCCATTGGCCCGGAGGACCGCGTGTACATCGCGGCGGGCAACTCTGTGAGCGTGCTTGACCGTGAAGGGACGCGAATCAATGACATTGGCCTCGGCACCGCGGCACGCTGTGTGGCGGTCGCGGGCGATGGAACCATTTATGCCGGGGTTCGCGCTCACGTGGAAGTGTTCGACCGCAAAGGCCAGCGCCTCGCGACGTGGGATTCGCCTGGCAAGCGGACGTGGTTCACCGGCCTGGCGGTGGGAGAAAATGATGTCTTCGCGGCGGATGCCGGCAACCGGGTCCTGCTGCGTTATGACAAGGCCGGCAAGCTGGCCGGCCGCATTGGCGAGAAGAACAAGGAGCGGAATATTCCCGGTCTGATCATGCCCAGCCCGTACCTGGATGTGAAACTGGCGCGGGATGGTCTGCTGCGGGTGAACAACACGGGGCGGCATCGCGTGGAGGCCTACACCGTGACCGGCGACCTTGAGTTCTTCTGGGGCAAACCTTCGGCGGCCATCGAGGGTTTCTGCGGTTGCTGCAACCCGGTGGGCCTGGCACTGCTGCCGGATGGGCGTTACGTGACCTGCGAGAAGGGTTTGCCGCGGGTGAAGGTTTATTCGCCGGAGGGCGTTTTCGAATCGGTCGTGGCCGGGCCGGAATCTTTCGTTGAGAACGCGAAAGCGACCTTCGTCCAGGGGACGGAGGACTGCCGGTTGGGCGGCCTGGATGCGGCGGTGGATTCGCAACAGCGCATCTACATTCTCGATCTGGTCGCCAACGACGTGCGCGTAATGAGGCACAAGGCATGAGGGTGGAGGCTAGATGAACCCCGACCCCCAGAAGCAATCCCCGGTGACGCGGCGCCAGTTTCTGCGGAACGGGACGCGGGCGGTCGCGCTGACCGGGTTGGGCGGGTTGTTGGGCGTTGTGGCCGGGCGCAGCACGGCCAAAGGCACGGTCTGGCAACTCGACCCCCAGAAGTGTGTGCGCTGCGGCAATTGCGCCACCCATTGCGTGCTGGAGCAGTCCGCCGTGAAGTGCGTGCACGCCTTCGCCATTTGCGGCTACTGCCAGCTTTGCACCGGCTACTTTGAACCGGAGCCGAACGCCCTCAACACCGGCGCGGAGAACTGCCTCTGCCCCACCGCCGCCATCAAACGGACCTACGTCGAAGACCCGTATTACGAGTACACGATCGACGAGCGGCTGTGCCTCGGCTGCGCCAAGTGTGTCGAGGGCTGCAATCGTTTCGGCAACGGCTCGCTTTTCCTGCAGGTGCGGCACGACCGCTGCCTGAATTGCAACGAATGCGCGATTTCCAAAGTCTGCGCCGGGGACGCCTTCCGCCGGGTGCCGGCCGATCAGCCGTATCTGCTGAAGGCGACCAGCCACTGAGATGAAGGCCGACGGCGGAGTTTTACGATTTACGATTTACGATTTACGAGCGGGCACGTATTCCACGCGTAAATCGCCAAGCGTAAATCGCAAATTGCGGGCCTTGCTTGGTGCCCTGTTGCTGTTTTCGGTTCTCACTGGCGTTGCCGTCGCTGAGCAGCGGTTTCCCCCGCCGGATTTTGAGAGCGGGCATCAACTGCCGGTGACGATGAGCCCTGCGGCCCGGGGGGTCCTGTTCCAATATCTCGACGTGGCGGTGCTCGCCGCCAGTCTGGCGCTCGCAAGCTGGCTGGTCTATCAGCGTCGTTCGCGCAAGGGCCTGACGGCGCTTTCGCTCTTCTCGCTGCTCTACTTCGGGTTCTGGCGAAAGGGCTGCGTCTGCGCGATTGGCTCCTTGCAGAACGTTTCGCTCGCGCTCTGCGACCGCGGCTACGCTGTGCCGCTGGGAGTAGTTGCCTTTTTCATCTTGCCGCTCGTGTTGGCTCTCTTCGCGGGAAGAAGTTTCTGCGCTGGGGTCTGCCCGCATGGCGCGCTGCAAGATCTGGTGCTGCTGAAACCGGTGAAGGTGCCCCCCTGGCTCGAGCAGGCGCTGAGCGTGCTGCCTTACATTTACCTGGGGGCGGGAGTGCTGTTCGCCGCGACCGGCAGCGCATTCATCATCTGCCAATATGATCCGTTCGTGCCCATCTTTCGGCTGAGCGGGCGGACTCTGATGGTGCTGAGCGGCGCAGCGCTGCTCCTGCTGGGAGTGTTCGTCGGGCGGCCTTACTGCCGGTTTCTTTGTCCCTATGGCGCGTTGCTCAAGCTGGGCGCCATCGTCGCAAAATGGCGCGTGCGCGTGACGCCTGACTACTGTACGCAATGCCGGCTGTGCGAGGCGTCGTGCCCGTTCGGCGCGATGCGCGAGCCGGAATCCGGCCCGGTTGGCGCGCCAGCTCTGGCCAAAGACCGCCGGCGTCTGGCATGGATATTGGCACTCTTGCCGGTGCTCCTGGCCGGCGGCGGCTGGCTGGGATCTCAATTCAGCGCGCCGGCGTCGCGGCTCCATCCCACGGTCAGCCTGGCCGACCAGTTGGTGAGCGCACAGGGAACTGCTCCCCAATTCGGCGCCTTGTCACCGGACGACCTGGCGCTCGAACGCGCGCGCCAGACTCCGAAGGAAATTCTGACCGAGGCGGCGGCCATCCGGCGCAAGTTTGATATGGGCGGCTGGATTTTTGGCGCGTGGGTCGGGCTGGTGATCGGCGCGAAGCTGATCAGCCTGTCCGTTCGCCGGAAGCGGACGGATTACGAGCCGGACCGTGGCGACTGTTTCGCGTGCGCCCGCTGCTTCGAATACTGCCCGAACGAACTGGTCCGGCGCGGCTTGATGCCGGTGGCGGCGCCGGTTTTGGGTGGGGCTGCAAATCTGAGTGATTCCTAAGGAGTTGGCCTGTGTCAACCGCACCGCAAAACAAAGCTACCGCCGCGCCGCAGTCAGGCGGTGCCGAGGCGGCTGGCCGGGCATGGTGGTTGGCCGCGTGGGTCGGGGGCGTGTTCGCAGTGCTGATGAGCATAACGCTGTTAGCGGGGTATGTCAGGGCCAAGGCGGATGATCCGCTGAAATCCCCACAGCTCAAGGAATACAAAGAGAAGCTGCGGCTCAACCCCACTGACGAACAGACCAAGCAGCGCATCCGCCAGCTCGATTTGCAGCTTCGCCAGCGGTACTTCCGACAGTTGTCACAGAGGGGATCGGGCGTCGGCTTGTTGCTCGGCGGGGTGGCTGTGTTCGTGGTGGCAGTCACGCAGGGCGCTCGTTATCGGAGACAACTCCCGATGCCCCAGCCCAAGCCGGATGCCCCGGAACAAGCCACGCGCTCGGCGGCCAGGGCGCGCTGGTCAGTGGCGGCAGGCGGCGCGGCCATCGGCGCATTTCTGTTTATCCTGAGCCTCGGCCTGAGCGCGGCCCTGCCCAAGCGGACGGCAGACGTGGAGAGATTGCTTGGCGCGGGCGAAGCGACGGGTGCCGAGGAGTTGCATTCCACTGATCAGGCAAAGGCGAGCGATGCCGCGTCGCTCCAGGAACTCAGGCAGAACTGGCCTCGTTTCCGGGGAACGGACGGCAGCGGCGTCTCAATGCTCACGAACGTGCCCATGCCGTGGGACACGAAGACCGGCGCGGGCATTGCGTGGAAGGCGCCGGTGCCGGCCAGCGGCTTCAATTCGCCAATCGTTTGGGGCGACCGGGTCTTCTTCTCCGGCGGCGATGCGAGCCAGCGCGAAGTCTTCTGTCTCGACGCCAAGACGGGGCAGACTCTTTGGCGGCAACCCGTGGCAAGTGTTCCCAATGGCCCGGCGCAGGCAGCCGAGGTTCCGGAGTCCACCGGGTATGCGGCTTCGACCATGGCGACGGATGGGCGGCGGGTCTATGTGATCTTCGCGAACGGCGACTGCGCGGCCTTCACCCTGGAAGGGAAACCCGCTTGGTCCAAGAGTTTTGGCGCGCTGAAGAACCCCTATGGCCACGCCACCTCTTTGGCCACCTGGCGGGACCGGCTGATTGTGCAGCTCGACCAGGGAGACAGCGAGGACAACAAATCCAAACTCTACGCGCTGGACGGGCGCACCGGCCAGATCGTCTGGCAGCGCCCGCGCAAAGCGGGAGCTTCCTGGGCGACGCCCATCGTCATCGAGGCCGCCGGAAAAGCCCAGGTCATCACGCTGGCCGTTCCGTATGTCATCTCCTACGCGGCGACAGATGGCGCTGAGCTGTGGCGGGTCGAATGCCTCAACGGGGAGATCACCCCCTCGCCAGTGTTCGCCGCCGGCTTGCTGTTCGTGGCCAGCCCGTCCGAGAAGTTGCTCGCAATTCGTCCTGACGGGCTGGGCGATGTGACCAAGACCCATGTAGTTTGGACCAACGAAGACAACGTGCCGGATGTCACCAGCCCGACGAGCAACGGCGAACTGGTCTTTGCGGTGACGACCTCGGGCATGTTGACGTGCCTCGATGCGAAGGACGGCAAGAAACAATGGGAACATGATTTCGACATGGAGTGCCACGCCTCGCCGAGCCTGGCCGGGGACCGGCTTTACCTGTTCAGCCAGAAGGGAACCGCGGTGGTGGTCGAGGCCGCGCGGCAGTTTAAGGAGTTGTTCCGCACCGAAATGGGCGACGGCTTCCATGCCAGCCCGGCGTTCGCGCAGGACAGGATTTTCCTGCGAGGAGTGACGAATGTGTGGTGCGTGGGTGAAGTCCGAAGTCCGAAGTCCGAAGTGCGAAGGAGCGCCGAATGACCGAAGTCCGTAATCCGAGATCGCCTACAGCCCGAAGGTTCAGAGCCGTTGAACCTTTGGGCTTCGGGTTCCTTCGGACTTCGCACTTCGGACTTTAATCCATGAGCGTTGACCTGAGATTTGTGGATGAGGCGGCGGAACGGATCGGGCGAACCCCTGATGCGGTCATCCCGATCCTTCAGGCCATGCAGGACCATTACGGTTACCTGCCGGAGGAGGCCTTGCGGCGCGTTTGCGCGGCGACGCAAATCACGCCGGCAGCGATTAGCGGGGTCGCGACGTTCTACGACATGTTCCGGCATGAACCGGGCGGCAAACACATCGTCCAGGTGTGCCATGGCACGGCTTGCCACGTGGGCGGCGCTGAGCGGGTCGAGGACGCTTTGCGCCGCCACTTGCGCATTCCCAATGGCTCGGACACCGATGTTGAGCGGCGATTCACGATCGAGCGCGTCGCGTGCCTCGGCTGCTGCACCCTGGCCCCGGTGGTGCGGATCGAGGAGGAAACGATCGGCTACGCCGCAGCCGAGAAGGTGCCGGGCGCAATTCGTGATTTTCTGGCCAGCCGGCAGAGCGCCGTCGCCGCCAAACCAGCCGTCCGTGCCTCCACGCAAGCTAACGGGGGCGCTGAGATCAAGGTCTGCCTCGACTCGTGCTGCCTGGCGAAAGGAACGGATCGGGTATTTCAGGCCTTACAGCAGAGCCTGGCGCTGAACGGCGCGAACGCAACGGTGAAACGCGTCGGATGCGTCGGGGCATGCTATAAGACCCCAATGGTCGAGGTCGCCGTGCCAGGCAGGTCGAGTGTGACTTACGCGGGGCTGACCCTGACCCAAGCCGGCGAACTGGTGCAGTCGCACTTCCGCCCGCGCGGGCTCGCGCGCCGCGTGTCGCGGCTCTGGACGAAGGTCGTGGACGGCTTGCTGGTGGAAGATGACGTGGCGACCCCGCCAATCGGGCGCTTGACTGTTAACCGAGATGACCCCGGCCTGCGGGCGTTCTTCGACCGGCAGGTCCACATCGCCATGGAGCACTACGGGCGACTCGACCCCTTGGACCTGAATGAATACCTCGCCCACGATGGTTTTGTAGCGCTGGCCAGGTGCTTGGGAGTGGGACATCCGACGTCCGACGTCCGACGTCCGAAATGCGACGCGCTTCTGCCTGAGGAAATCATCAAGACGATAGAAAACTCCGGCCTGCGCGGTCGCGGGGGCGCGGGGTTTCCCACGGGCCGGAAATGGCGCCTGGTGCGGCGCCAGCCCGGCGAAACCAAATACGTGATCTGCAACGGGGACGAGGGCGACCCGGGGGCGTTCATGGACCGGATGATTCTCGAATCCTTTCCGTATCGGGTCATCGAGGGGCTGGCCATTGCCGCGGTAGCGGTCGGCGCGCACGAAGCTCTCTTCTACGTCCGCCACGAGTATCCCCAGGCCTTGCGGCGGGTGAAAGCGGCGCTGGCCGAGTGCGAGCGGCGTGGTTGGCTGGGTGCCCGTCTTCTGGGGACCGATTACCCGTTGCAGGTCTCCATCAAGGAAGGCGCTGGGGCCTTCGTGTGCGGTGAAGAAACGGCTTTGATCGCGTCGGTGGAAGGCCGCCGCGGAATGCCGCGCTTGCGACCGCCGTTCCCCGCGCAGTCCGGGCTGTGGGGCAAGCCCACCCTTATCAACAACGTCGAGACGCTGGCGCTGGTGCCGTGGATCATCCGGCATGGAGGGGAGGCGTTTGCCGGCATCGGAACCCAGACCAGCAAAGGCACGAAGGTGTTCTCGCTGGCGGGCAAGGTCCGGCGGGCCGGGTTGATCGAAATTCCCATGGGCACAACCATTCGCCAGATCGTCGAGGAGATCGGGGGTGGAGTCGCGGCGGGGCGCGCGTTCAAGGCGGTGCAAATCGGCGGGCCCTCCGGCGGTTGTGTGCCGGCGCGCCTGGCCGACACGCCGGTGGACTACGAAGCGCTGCGCGACGTTGGCGCGATCATGGGTTCCGGCGGTCTGGTGGTCCTCGACGACACCGCGTGCATGGTCGATATCGCGCGGTATTTCCTTCAGTTCACCCAGAACCAGTCGTGCGGTAAATGCACCTTCTGCCGCATCGGCACCAAGCGGATGCTCGAACTGCTCGATCTCATCTGCGCCGGCAAAGCCAGTCGCAAGCATCTGCAGGAACTCGAGCAACTGGCGCCCCAGGTCACCCAGGGCAGTCTGTGCGGCCTTGGGAAGACCGCACCCAACCCGGTGCTGACCACGCTGCGGTATTTCCGCGACGAGTATGAGGCGCATCTGCAAGGCCGGTGTCCGGCCGGCAAATGCACGGCGCTCATCAAGTATCGCGTCCTGGAGAACTGCACGGGCTGCACGATTTGCGCCCAGCATTGCCCGGCTGATGCCATCCCGATGACGCCCTATGCGCGGCACGTGATAGACCTGGACAAGTGCACGCGGTGTGATTCGTGCAGACGGGTGTGTCCGTATGATGCGGTGGAAGTCGCATGAGGGAGGTTGTATGAAGTATCCGAGCGGCAGAAATCCGAAAGCCGAAAACCGAGATCCGAAGGAGACCCGAAATCCGAAACCCGAAGCTAGCGGCGCTGCAATCGCTTTGGGGGAGGATTCGGAATCTTGGAGTTGGGGAGATGACAGCTCCACGAAATCACTGGTGCTGAGAGAGGATGCGCTGCCAGCGAGACCTCCGCTCAAGGATTTGGGGGAACGCACGGCGCAGTTTGGCGAGGCTATCGTTCGCTTCGCCAAGAAGATTCCACGGAATGCAGTCAACAACCGGTTGATTGATCAACTTGTGGGAGCTGGAACAAGCGTTGGCGCAAACTTTTGCGAGGCCGACAACTCAGTGTCTGGAAAGGATTTCAAGCAGAGGATTGGCACCTGCCGCAAGGAGTCAAAAGAAACGATGTTCTTCCTCCGCATGGTTGCAACAGCAGAAGAGAGTCTGGCTTCCGAAGCCCGACTGCTCTGGCGTGAAGCAAAGGAATTGAACCTCATCTTCGGTGCCATTTGGAGGAAGTAATCGATGCACGTTCACAGCCACTTTTTCGGCTTTCGGCTTTCGGATCACGCACCGCGCACTTCGCACTACCGCCTTCGAATTTCGGCCTTCGGATTTCCTTCGGATCTCGGTTTTCGGTTTTCGGTTTTCGCGCCGCCATGACCACCGTGAACATCATCATCGACGGTCGCAAAGCCGAAGTCACTGCCGGCCAGACCATCCTGCAGGCGGCGCGCAAACTAGGCATTGCCATCCCGACGCTCTGCCACGTCGAGGGCTTCGAGCCATCCGCTTCTTGTTTCCTGTGTGCGGTGAAGATTGAAGGGCGGCCCAATCTCTGGCCTTCCTGCGCTATACCTGCGGCGGAGGAAATGGCCGTGATCACAGACTCGGACGAGGTGCGGGCGGCGCGCAAAACCTCGCTGGAACTCCTGCTCTCCGATCACGCGGGCGACTGCGTCGGCCCTTGCCGGACGGGATGCCCTGCCCGGCTGGACATCCCCGGCTTCATCGCGGCAATCGCCGCGGGCGACCCCCGGAAGGCCGCCGAAATCGTGACCGACGATCTCACGTTGCCGGCGTCCCTGGGGCGAGTTTGCCCGAGGCTGTGCGAGGAGCGCTGCCGGCAATGCGACGTGGAAGAGGCGCTTTCCATCCGCAATCTGCATCGCTTCGCCGCCGACGTAGAACAGCGCGTCTCGCCTGTCCCTGGACTTGACGCGGCCGGGATAGCCGAAGGGGCAAGCGAGACGCCTGCCCCACTATGCAAGCGGGTGGCCATCGTTGGGGCCGGGCCGGCGGGGCTGGCGGCGGCGCATCATCTGCTCCGCCGGGGTCATGGCGCGGTGCTGTTTGACGCGCACCCGCAACCGGGCGGGATGCTGCGCTACGGCATCCCGGCGTTTCGCTTGCCACGGCAAGTGCTCGATGCGGAAATCAGCTTGATCCGCCAACTGGGCGCCGAATTCCGCTTGGGCAAACGGCTGGGCCGGGACTTCACGCTCGACGACCTGCGGCGGGACTTCGACGCGGTCTTTCTGGCCATTGGCGCCCAAGGCTCGCGCGGCCTGGGCTGCCCCGGGGAAGAGTTGGCCACGCCCGCGCTGGAGTTTCTCGAAAAGCTCACCGATGGCCCGGCCCCGACCGTCGGGAGTGATGTGGTCGTCGTGGGCGGCGGCAACACGGCCATGGACGCCGGCCGCTGCGCCGTCCGACTCGGCGCCAAGTCTGTGCGCGTGCTTTACCGCCGCACCCGCCGCGAGATGCCATGTCTCATGGAGGAGGTGGAAGCCGCGGAGGCCGAGGGCGTCCAAATCGACTTCCTCGTCGCCCCGGTGCGCCTGGAACGCAAGGCGGGGAAGCTGAGCCTCACCTGCCAGCGCATGGAACTGGGGCCGCCGGATGAAAGCGGGCGCGCCCGCCCCGTGCCGATCCGCGGCTCGGAGTTCGATGTCCACGCCACGTGCGTCATTGCGGCCATCGGGCAGAGTGTGGACCTGACCCCCGTGGACGCCGCGCAGCTCACTTTATCGAAATGGGGCATCGCCGCCAACCCGAAGACCCTGGCGACGAACCTCCCTGGTGTTTTCGCCGGCGGCGACGCGGTCACCGGGCCGGACCTCGCCGTGCGGGCAGTGGCCGCCGGCAAGCTCGCCGCCGCGTCCCTCGACCAATACCTAAGCGGGAAGAGAGTCATCGGCGCGCCCGAGTCGGTCAACGTGCTCATGGGCAAGCTGACCGAAGAAGAGCTGGCCGTATTCTTGCGGGGTGTTGAGCAGGCTCCCCGCGCACCCATGCCGCACCTGCCGATGGACCAGCGGCGCACCACTTTCGAGGAAGTGGAGCTTGGGTTCTCGCTGGAAACCGCGACCCGCGAATCCCGGCGCTGCCTGGGCTGCGGGTGCGGCAAGGCGATCCCCTGCCGGTTGCGCCAGTTTGCGACCGATTATGGCGTGGACCCGCAACGCTTTGTCGGCGAGCGGCGTCACTTCGCGCGGGACACCTCCCACCCGGACATCATCTTCGAGCCCGGCAAATGCATCATCTGCGGCGCCTGCGTGCAGGTGGCGGTGCAGGCGGGCGAGGACCTGGGGCTCTCGTTTATCGGGCGCGGATTCCAGGTGGCGGTGGCCACACCTTTCCACAAGCCGATGGCTGAGGCGCTGCGGAAGTCGGCTCGGCGCGCCGCCGAGGTCTGTCCCACCGGCGCAATCATGCTCAAAGGCAACGGCTGCGCCGGGTGCCGGCTCGCCTGACCGAGCATCCCGCCGGAAGCTAAAACGGCGGCCCGTTGCCGAGCCGCCGTTCCCAACGAACCCAAACCAGGAGTCAAATTCCTTTCTTGATCATGAACTTCAGCAGGTCCGCCACGCGGCAGCTATAGCCCCACTCGTTGTCGTACCAGCTTACCAGCTTGAAGAACCGCTTGTTCAGCTCGATGCCGGCGCCCTGATCGAAAATGGAGGAGGCCTGGCTGTGGATGAAGTCGGAGCTGACCACCTCATCTTCGGTGTATTCGAGGTAGCCCTTGAGATAGGTCTCGCTGGCCTTCTTCATCGCCGCGCTGATCTCAGCGTAGCTGGTCTCTTTGACGGTTCGGACCGTGAGGTCCACGACCGAGACGGTGGGCGTCGGCACGCGGAAGGCCATGCCGGTGAGCTTGCCTTTGACTTCGGGCAGCACCAGGCCCACGGCCTTGGCCGCGCCGGTCGTCGAGGGAATCAGGTTCTGCGCCGCCGTCCGGCCGCCTTTCCAGTCCTTTTTGCTCGGGCCATCAACCGTCTTCTGCGTCGCCGTATAGGAATGGATGGTGGTCATCAAGCCCTCCTCCACGCCGAAGCCTTCCTTCAAAAGCACATGCACAATCGGCGCCAGGCAATTCGTCGTGCAGGAAGCGTTCGAGAGGATGTGGTGCAGTTTCGGGTCGTATTTGCCCTCGTTCACGCCCATCACGATGGTCGGGCAATCGCCCTTGGCGGGTGCGGTGATAACGACCTTCTTGGCGCCGGCCGCGAGGTGGCCTTTGGCCTTCTCGACATCCGTGAACAGCCCCGTCGATTCGATCACCACGTCCACGCCCAACTGTTTCCAGGGCAACTGCGACGGGTCTTTGGCGCTCACCACCACCATCTTCTGGCCGTTGACGATCAGCACATCATCGTCCGGCTTGTCCGCCGCGGATTTCTCCGAGCCGACGGTGCCGGTGAAACGGCCCTGGATGGAGTCGTATTTGAGGAGATACGCGAGGTTGTCCGCCGGCACAATATCGCCGACGGCAACCACCTGGACGTCTTTCCCGACCAGACCTTGTTCGACCATCGCCCGGAACACCAGACGACCAATACGGCCGAACCCGTTAATTGCTACTTTTACTGCCATAGTTCGATTTCAGATTATGCTCAAAATCAGAGCGCGCATATTAGCGGCGGCAGCGGCGAGGTCAACGAAGAAACTATTGCGGCTTTGACAACACGCCCGCACGGCGCAACATTGCCTTGAACGGTTGCAGTGCCCTGTATGCAAAATGTTACTCCAAACCCCGAGCTGGAAGCCAATCCCGCTTCGTCCGCCAAGCCCCGCGTGGCCGGCGAGGTGCTGGCCGATGTCCTGGGCCGTCACACGACCGTCGGTTCGTTGTGGCGCGCCGAGGGGGACCGGATTCGTTGCGTCGCCTGCGGCCACCGCTGTCTGATCGGCGCCGGGCGCCACGGGATTTGCCGGGTGCGGTTCAATCAGAACGGCCAGTTGCGCGTCCCGTTCGGCTACGTCGCGGGCGTGCAGTGCGATCCGGTCGAGAAGAAGCCGTTCTACCATGTCCATCCCGGCACCGACGCGCTGACGTTCGGGATGCTGGGCTGCGATTTTCATTGTTCCTACTGCCAGAACTGGGTCACCAGCCAGGCGCTGCGCGACGACACTGCGCTGGCGCCCATCCAAACCGTCACCCCGCGGCAACTGGTGAGCGCCGGCCGCCGCGCCCGCGCGCGGCTGGTGGTGTCCAGCTACAACGAGCCGCTCATCACCGCCGAATGGGCCGTGGCCGTCTTCCGGGAAGCCAAGGAAGCCGGCCTGGACTGCGCGTTTGTCTCGAACGGCAACGCCACGCCTGAGGCGCTGGATTTCCTGCGCCCTTGGATTGTCGCCTACAAGATTGACCTGAAGGGCTTCGACGACAAACGCTATCGGACACTCGGCGGCACCCTCGAGCACGTCACCGAAGGCATCCGCATGGTCCACCAGCGCGGCCTCTGGCTCGAGGTCGTCACCCTGATAGTGCCGGGATTCAACGACAGCGAATCCGAGCTGCGCCAGATTGCGCGGTTCCTCGCTTCCATCAGCCGCGACATCCCCTGGCACGTCACGGCCTTTCACAAAGACTACCAGATGACCGGCCCGCCCAACACCGCCGCCGCGCAACTCATCCGCGCCGCCGAGATCGGCGCCCAAGAGGGCTTGCGTTTTGTCTATGCCGGCAACGCCCCCGGCCGCGTCGGCCCGTGGGAGAACACCTATTGCCCCAACTGCCGTGAAAAGCTGATCGACCGCTCCGGTTACCTCGTGCGCGAATACAAGCTGACGCCGGATGGCAAATGCCCGAGCTGCCGCGCGCCCATACCCGGCATTTGGCCGGCCACCAGCGCGGCGAAGGTAACGCTCGGCGAAAGCCTAGCCGACTACTATAGCCGCCGGCCACGCGGCGTGAGGGTGAACTGAGTGGCGACCTCTGAAATAATCCAACCCGGCAAAGTCCGGCCACCGGCCGTCGCGGGCCGCTTCTATCCCGGCGATCCGGTCGAACTGCGCCAGCTCATCACCGCCCTGCTGGCCCAGGCGCCCCCGGCCACCGGACCGGCGCCCAAAGCCCTCATCGCGCCGCACGCCGGTTACCTTTACTCCGGGCCTATCGCCGCCTCCGCCTATGCCCAACTCATCCCCGCGCGCGACCAGATCAAGCGCATCGTCTTGTTCGGACCGTCGCATTACGTTGCCCTTGACGGGCTGGCGACGACTTCCGCCGAAGCCTTCGCTACGCCGCTCGGCATCGTGCCGGTGGATGTCGAGGCCGTTCGCCAGGTCCGGTCACTGCCGCAAGTCAGGGAGTTCGACGAAGCCCATGCGCGCGAACATTCGCTCGAAGTGCAGTTGCCTTTCCTGCAGTGTGTCCTGGGCGCCTTCACGCTCGTCCCGCTGGCCGTCGGCGAGGCGTCTCCCGAGGAAATCAGCCAGGTCCTCGACGCCCTTTGGGACGGCCCCGAAACCCGCTTCGTCATTAGCTCCGACCTCAGCCACTACCACGATTTCCAAACCGCCCGGCGCCTCGACCGCGCCACCGCCACCGCCATCGAGGCCCTCAAGCCCGCGGGCATCGGCGACGAGCGCGCCTGTGGCCGGATGCCCATTCGCGGTCTTTTGCAGGCCGCGCGCCGGCATGGTCTGCGCGCGCGCACCGTTGATTTGCGCAACTCCGGCGATACCGCCGGTCCCCACGATAGAGTCGTCGGCTACGGAGCGTTTGTCTTCGAGGAAGTCCGATAAACCGGGAGTTTTGGGCCAAACCTGCACTCGGCTTGATTTTGTGCCGGATTGGCGCGTCACTCGGACATGACCGAGAGAATTATAGCATGTTGGCGACCCAGGAACTGATTTAAGAAGCGGCCCTGCTGCATCGGCTGGGCCAACCACCAGCCACCAATCACCAATCACTCTGGTTGCGTCTCCGCCGCACTGCGCCTTGGCGTTGTTTCGACCATCCCACGCCATAAAATAATCGTGGCTAACAGCGGACACCCTTGGACCCGCAACTGACCCCCTGGCCAATTAGTAATACTAGGTTAAGTAATCAACAGGAGTCTGCGAACTCAGTTAGGCACCCTGGGCACCTTCCGCTGAGCCGGATCAGCGGCACTTGTAGTCGTTTCCGGACCATCGGCAAGGTCATA
>JBEKJO010000103.1:0-22691 GCA_050011195.1 Verrucomicrobiota bacterium
AGGGACTGGTGATAGCCAGTATTTGAAACTCGCCAGGCGGGGGCTTTTGCTTTAGCAACATAGCGCAATGATGGACCGGCGTGCATTCTACGACCAGCGGGCGGCTTTTCGGGTGCGGGAAACCGGCCGCTACTACCAGCAGTTGCTGCGCAAACAATACGCCTTCTGGGTGCCGCCGGGACTGCCGGTGCTGGAGGTGGGTTGCGGCCTGGGGGATTTGCTGGCGGCGGTGAAGCCGGTTCGCGGGGTGGGCGTGGACTTCAGCCCGGCAATGATCGCGCTGGCACGAGAGCGCCATCCCGAACTCGAATTTCAAGTGGCCGACGCAGCGGAAGCGCCGGCGGCCGAGAAATTCGATTACATTCTTCTGGCGGACCTGGTGAACGACCTGCCGGACGTGCAGGCGGTGTTCGAGCGGTTGCAATCCGTCGCGCACCCGCGCACGAGGCTGGTGGTGAGCTTCTTCAACAACCTCTGGCGCCCGGTGCTGCACGCGGCAGCGAGGCTTGGCCTCAAATCCCCGACGCTGCTGCAAAACTGGCTTTCGACGGACGACGTGAAGAACCTGCTGTACCTGGCGGGCTGGGAAGTCATTAAGACCGAGGCGCGCATTCTCTGGCCGGCGCGGATGCCCTTATGGAGCTGGCTCTGCAACCGCTGGCTGGCGCCGTTGCTGCCGCCGTTCTGCTTCACGATCGGGCTGGTGGCGCGCCCCAAACCGCGCCCGGTCCCGGCCTCGCAGTATCGCTGCTCGGTGGTCATTCCCGCCCGCAATGAGGCGGGCAACATCGAGGACGCCGTCCGGCGCACGCCGGAAATGGGGCAGGGGACAGAAATTATCTTCATCGAAGGGCACTCGACCGACGATACATGGGGTGAGATCCAGCGGGTGGCGGCGAAATATCCGCAGCGGAGGATCAAGGTGCTGAAACAACAAAGCCGGGGCAAGGGCGGTGCGGTGCGGGAGGCGTTCGCGGCGGCCACCGGCGACCTGCTGTTCATCCTCGACGCGGACCTGACCATGCCGCCGGAAGAATTGCCGAAGTTCTACGAGGCGGCGCGCTCCGGTACCGCTGAATTCGTCAATGGCGTGCGGCTGGTCTATCCGATGGAAGAGCAAGCGATGCAGTTTTTCAATATGGTGGCAAACAAGATGTTTAGCCTGACGTTCAGTTGGCTGCTCGGCCAGAAGATCAAAGACACACTCTGCGGCACCAAAGTGTTGTTCCGCGCCGACTATGAGGCCATTGCGAAGAACCGGGCCTATTTCGGCGAGTTCGATCCGTTCGGCGACTTCGACCTGCTGTTCGGGGCGGCGAAGCTCAACTTGCGAATGGTGGATTTGCCGATTCGCTATCGGGCGCGGACTTACGGGCAGACCAACATCCACCGCTGGAGCCACGGCTGGCTGCTGTTGCGGATGGTGGTTTTCGCCGCGCGCCGCCTGAAGTTCATTCCATGACAGCGCCGCTCGCGCAACACCAGGCGGAGATCGAGCGCAACCTGCGCGCCTGGAACGGCAAACCGCTGCTGAGGAATATCTATGCGGGGTTTTACCGGCGCATCCTGACGCTCATGGATTCGGCCATCCCGGGGCGGGTCGTCGAAATTGGCTCCGGCATCGGCAATCTTAAGGCGCACCTGCCTGGCGCTCTGGCGACCGACCTGTTTCCGAACCCGTGGCTGGACCTGGCCTGCGACGGGTATGAACTGCCTTTCCGGCAGGGGAGCCTGTCGCACCTCGTGCTGTTCGACGTTTTCCACCATCTGCGCGCGCCCAATGCGTTTCTCCGGGAAGCGCGGCGCGTGCTGGCCCCCGCGGGCCGGTTGATCTTATTCGAGCCCTACATCAGTTGGAGCAGTTGGCCGCTTTACGGACTGCTTCATCACGAACCCGTGGCGTGGAGGGAACCGATCAACTGCGCCGATTCGCTGCCGCGACCGCGCGATTACTATGCGGCGCAGGGAAACGCGACACGCTTGTTCTTCCGCAAGGAAATCCCCAATTGGCCAGAGGGCTGGAACATCCTTCACGCCGAAGCGTTCAGTTGCTTTCACTACCTGCTCTCAGGGGGCTACAGCAAACCCGCCTTTTACCCGGCAGGCTGGCTGGAAGCGCTGCAGAGGCTCGAGGTCAAACTTTCCCGCTGGCCGCGGGTGTTTGGAGGGCGCTGCCTGATTGGCCTGCGTCCGGCGTAGCCCGGGAGCAGCCCCGCCACCAGAGCCCGGCGCAGGCCAGCAATCCCAGGCCGGAAAGGACCGCCCCCGCCAGCAGCTTCTTGTCTTCGTAAACCACCCGGATGCGGTGCCGCCCCGCAGGCACTTCGAGGGCTTGGAAGGCGTAGTTGGCACGCCAGATTGTTGCCGTCCGTCCGTCCACATAAGCCTTCCAGGCCGGATAATGGGTCTGCGAAATGACCACCAGGCTGGCTGTCGCGGCCTCGGTCTGGATGGAAATGCTTTGGTTGGCGAACCTGGTATCCAGGATCCGCGCTACTGTCTGTTGAGTGGCGGAGATGCTCCCGCGCGCTGCGAGCGGCAAGAAGACGATTTGGCGCAAGTCGGTGTTGGTATGAGAAAGGGCGTCCAAGGTGGTGCGGTCGTCGGCAAAGACCGGTTGCTGTCCGGTGGAGACGAGCGGCATGGCGGTGGGGCGCGGCACCCAGTCGAGCGTTTTGCCCGGTATGGTTGTTTGCGACACCCCCATGAAATCCAGCAGCCTCGGGAAGCCCCGCTCAGGGTGGTCGTAGGGAAGCGCCGTGACGCGGCTAATCTCACGCGGGGTCAGGGAAAAGAAGCCGTCAATCTGAGGCAATTCGTCCAACAGGTTGCAATTGACGCGAATCGCCAGCCGGTTCCGCAAATAGGTCTCCTCCAAACCGGCCAGCGGATTGTATCGGAGAAACTCAAGCGCAGCGGGCGCGAGCAGGACGCGCGACCCGCCCAGTATCGGTTCCGGGTGCAACGCGAGCTGCGCGCGCGCCCAGCCCGGGGCATAAACGGAAGGTTTCGCGCCCGGGTTTTGCGTCGGCGTGTGCGTCACGAAATCGAGCCAGAAGAGCACGAGCAGGAAGCAGCCGAGAAGAACTCGGCGGCGGCCATCCGACCAGAGCAGCGCGGACGTGAACAGGAAAGCCAGAACCAGAAAGGCAGCGCGGGAGAGCCCGCTCTGCCAGGTGGCGCGCCAGGCGTCGTCGGGCAGCGAGGCCTTCCAATCCAGAGCGACAATCACTCCCACCAGAAGCAGCATCAGCAGCGCGCCAATAAACTCAAAGCGCCCGCCCGGCCGGCTCTGGCCGCCCAAGGCTGCGACCCCAAACGCGGCCAGCAACGGCGCGAGCGCCAAGATCAAGATGACAAATTTGACCGGGTAGCGAACAAACCCGAGCCCGGGGAAGCAAGCGCGGAGCCCGCGGTAGAGCAGGGTGGCGTCCCCCAACGCCAGGACCAGGCCCAGCAGCACCAGCGCCGCCATCGCGCGGACACGCCAATCACGCACCCGCCATACCGCCACCGCCGCCAGCCACATCGTTCCGATCCCGGCATAATAGGACGAGGTCCAATACTGCCCGTTTTGCATGAAAAGACCCTGCCGGGTGGGCGAGGTGCGGAACAGCGGCACCAAAAAGTTGGCCCAACCCCAGAACGGCATGGACCAGTTATGGGTGGTGGCGCTGTAGCCGCTGTCGCGCTGCGAATGCGCCAGCAGTTCCAGGAAGGGCAGCAATTGCGCGGCGCAAACCAGCGACACCAATATCCCCATCCCCAGAAAACGCAACACGAGCCGGCTCCGGAGTTCCCTCTCCTGAATCCAATCGCCGCAGGCCAGAACGAACAAGATGAGCCAGGTGACCACAATCGTTTCGGGCCCGCCCGCCAGCATTTGCAGGGCTCCCGCCAGGATGGCCCAGACGACGCGCTTGCCGCCTTCGCGCCACGCCGGCTGTGCCAGCCACACCACCCAGGGCAGCCAACTGAACGTGGCGATGTGGCTCGGCCACATCAGAAAGTTCAGCGACAATCCGTTGAAGGAAAAGATCACGCCCGCCAGCCCCGCCGCCAGCCGGTGGTGGGTCCAGCGCTGGGCCAGAAAGTACATCCCCAACCCGCCCCAGAAGAGGTGCGCCAGGCAAAAGAACGACAGAGACCACGTCAAAGGCAAGAGCAGGTAAATGAGCGAGAGCGGGTAAAGGGTCAGCGTGTTCCATTGGGCCAGGAAGGGAAGCCCGCAGTTGTTGAACGGATTCCAGAGCGGCAACTCGCCCCGCCAGAAGCATTGCCGGTGGAAGAACGCCACCGGGTAACTGAACATGCCGAAATCGCGGATAATGAAGGTCGTGCCGCCCAAGAGCACACCCGGGAAAGCAGCGAGGATAAGCAGTCCCAGAAACAGAGCAAACCGGCCAGGCGTCAGCCATTCATCGGCTGCTCCCGCTTCCAGTGGTGTTTCTGTTCCGGCTCCGGTCATTTTGATATCCAACATTTATGCGAAACTGAGAGCTGGGCCGTCGCTGCTCAGAAAACAGCTTGGCGATCGGACGATACCAAAAGCAACCTAGAAAGAAAAGAACCACACGCAGGTAACACCTGATCCTCTGTCTCGCTTTAGGACAATGCCAGAAAAGATTGGCGCGATGCGAGCGAAATGGTGTGCTCGAACTGCGCGCCAACGCCGCGCGGGAGCGGTAATTTTCAGAGGGAGACATGGTCGCAGCCACAGGGGACGACCTTGGCGACGAATGTGCTGTCGAAAGGCAGCCCTGATGTCCATGGTCCCGATCAACGCAAGTGCGAATCTGCCTGCCACACCGAATTCGCTGGTGGAAAAGAGCGCATGCCCGCCCGAGGGGTTGGCCGCCCCCCGGCAAGCGCAATTAGAGTCCACTTCCCCTGGATCGAGCCATTCTCTGAGCGCGTCGCCCACCCAGCGCCAGGTGCTCCCGTGGGTTTGCCTCGCCGCGGGCTTGGTCGTGCTGCCGAACGCGACGTTCATTTGCTGGCCAAAATTTGTGCCGCTCAATGTCGCGACTCTGCTCCAGGCCGCGGGCCTGGTTCTTCTGCCTTGCCTGCTGCGCCTGCCGGTGCGCGCGGTCTTGCTGGCGTGGCTGCCGTTCGTTTTGGCCGTGCCTGCGGTAACGGCCTACCATCTGGTGATGCACAATCCCGTGCGGGAGTGGGCGCTTTTGGTCCTCATCGAAACCAACGAACAGGAACTCAAAACTTTCCTCGTGCCCATGCTCGCCCTCAGCGCCCTGGCCTTTCCGCTGGGATGGCTTTACTGGCGCATGGTGACGCACAAAATTCCGCGCGGCTTCCGCCTGGGGTGGCCGGCGTGGCTGGCGGTTTACGCCCTGGTTGGCCTGCCGCCGTTGTGCGCTGGCTGGGACGCGATGCAGGCTCGGATTTCAGATGGTTACCCGGTGGGCACGCTCATGGCCGGGTGGAAAGCCGCCGGCCTGCGCCACAAGCTCGCCACCCGCGAATCACTCCGGCAGGATTATGCCGCCAGCCCGGCCTCCGATCTCGCGCCCGGCCAGCGCGAGGTCCACATCCTCGTCATCGGCGAGGCCGCGCGTTACGCGAGCTTCCAGATCAACGGTTACTCACGTCCAACCACGCCCTGGCTGGCGCGCAATCCTGACCTGCTCTCTTTTCACAACGTGACCGCCGGCGCCACCTGCACCTTGTTCAGCGTGCCGCTCATGCTCACCGTGGCCAAAGTGCACACGCTGGACCAGGCGCTGACCATGCCCAGTTGCATTCAGGTTTTCCGCAAGGCCGGTTTCAAAACCTACTGGCTCTCTACCCAGCGCAAGCACGGCAAGTTCGACACCACCGTTTCCGCGTTCGCCCGCGACGCCGACTACGCCAGGTTCCTCAGCGGCGACCTCGACCCCGGCGGTGGTGCGGGCCAGGGGGCGCACTACGACACCGCGCCCGACGGCGACCTCCTCCCGCTGGCGCGCGAAATTCTCGCCCGCAACGAACCCCGCGTGCTCCTTGTGCTCCACACCATGGGCAGCCACATGTGCTACCACAAACGCTACCCGCCGCAGTTCAATTATTTCCACGCCGACAACCGCGTGTGTGACTCGGTGCAAAACCTTATGAGCCTCTCGCCCGAGCAAATCGAACAGATGACCAACGCCTACGACAACAGCGTCCGCTACACCGACTGGGTGCTCTCGCAAATCATCGAAACGCTCGCCGCACAAAAGGCCGTCTCCACCTGCCTCTACGTGTCCGACCACGGCGAGAACTCCGGCCATGCGCCAAGCGTGCCTTTCGCGCACGGAACCGAAACCGAGGACGTGCTCCACGTGCCCATGTTCGTTTGGCTCTCACCGCAATACCGCGTCCAGCGCCCGGCGCAAACCGCCGCCCTGCGCGCCCATCAAGACACACCTTTCAGTTCCAACACCACCTTTCACACCCTGGTTGATCTCGCCGCCATCCGTTGCATTCTCCTCGACCGCTCCCAAAGCGCCGCCAGCCCCAACTTCACCCCTGACCCACGCCTCATCGCCCACTACGCAACCTTCTGATAGTTGGCATTCCAGTATGAAACGCGCTTCCATCTGGATTCTCCTGGGCAGCCTGGCCGCGTTGATGGGTTTTTCCGTCCATCTGGCCGCCACGCGCATCTACCAGGTGGACGAATGTGCCGAACTCACTGTGGCCAGAATTCTGGCCACAGGTCAGGCAAAGACGTACTTGGGGGACACAGGCTTGCTCCAATTCCCTCTTTCATGGGCGATTCATGGCGCCAGTCGGTCGGTCGATTTTTACGTGTCGGCTCGCCTGGTTATGGTGGCGATCTTTTGGCTCAACCTGGTTCTAATCGCCATCGCCACTGGCGAACGACTTCTTTCCCGCCGGGGGTTGGTCGCGCTGCTCGGGGCGGCCACCCTGGCTCCCCTTTGGGACTACGGATTCGAAATTCGGCATGACAACCTGCTATTGACGGGGCTGCTGCTCACCTGGTGTGTCGTGCGGGTTCGTCCGAAAGGGCCACCCTCCTATTTGGTCGCCGGAGCGCTCGCCGTCGCGCTACAGTTCTCCGCCCGCAAGGCCTTTGTTTATGTTATCCCCCTTTCGCTGGCGCTGCTGGTCTTTCCTCCGCCCGGTCACCAGACGCCCCGATGGAAGCTGGCCCTCTTCTGGGTTGTTGGCGCTTTGGGAATGCTTGCGGCTCTCCGTCTGGTCTATGGTGCTTATGGCGCAACGGGGCTGTGGGATGTCCAGCGCACAGGCCTTCAATTTGTGTCGAAAGTGGCCACCGGCGGTGATCGGTTCGGACCGGGGATGGCTTTGGGACGGCTTCTCGGTCAGACCCCCCTGCTGCTGACACTGGTGGTGTCCGCGTTCGTGGCTGTGGCGGTGGATCTCCGACGGCGAGGAAGAGCTGCTTTGGCTTGGGACGGAAGCGTGCCCGAGGCTTTGCTTTTGGCGGTCGCATTCGCAGCCCTGATCGTAAATCCAACGCCTTATCCCTACAACCTCCTGCATTTGGTCCCTTACGCTTTCCTGTTTGCCTTCCGGCACGCGTCGGTGCTTTTCAGGGAGATCCGGGATGCCCCCGCTCTTCTTCCGGCAGTTGGAACCGTCCTGGTTTTTGTTCACCTGGTGCCATTCTGCGTCGCCACGCGAAGGCATTGGGATTGGCCGAACTCGCGGCAGACGTGCCTGATGCGCCTCGCTGAAGATCTGACCGACCCGACGAAAGACCCGGTCTTTGATGGGATTGGAATGGTGCTCACTCGGCCGATTATCCATCCCGAGTCGTTTCTCCACAGTCTGACTTTCGAGAGCTTCATCAAAGGCTCCGGGCCGCAGGTGCGTGACATGCTCGCCACCCGGCCGGCGGCGGTGGTCATCCCCAATTATCGCACCGACTGGCTGCCGCCGGCGGATCATGCCGCCATTCGTGAAAGGTACGTCGCTCTCGCCGACGACTTTTGGGTTTTGGGGAAGGTGCTTCCCGCTGGCGGAGGCGCTTTTCAGATCTTCCACCCGGGACGCTATCGCATTTCTTCGCTCGGGGGATCGGACCTTGCGGCGGAATGCCCCGGCGGTTCGGGGCGATTATTTACCCCAACGGACGAGGCGAGTTTCACTGCGACCTTGGATGGCGTGCCAGTGTCAAGTCGTCCGGTGGAACTCACGGTGGGAAGACACTGGATCGAAAGCAAACCCGATTGCCAGCCCGCCGTGGTCTGGGTGGGACCCCAACGCGATCGGGTTGGCCGATTGAGCCCAAGCGACCACCGGTGGCTGTTTGTCAATTGGTATTAACCAGAAATGAACCGCGCTCTAATCTTGATTCTTGTCGCCAGCCTGGCCGGCTTGATTTGGTTTTCGCACCGGCTGGCTGGGGTTCGCATTTATCACGCAGACGAATGCCAGAATGTTTTCATGGCCAGAATTATTGCGACCGGCCAGACGAAAGCCTTTTACGCCGACGCCGGGTTATTCCAAACAGGGCTGGCCTGGCTGACTCGCGGTGCCACCCGGTCGGTGGATATGTTTGTGGCGGCCCGCTTTGTGATGCTGGAGGTTTTCTGGTTGAACGTGGTCCTCCTCGCGCTGGCCACCGGGGAACGACTCCTTTCGCGCCGGGGCCTGATCGCCCTGGTCGGGGCCGCCACTTTAGCACCCCTCTGGGACTACGGATTCGAGATCCGCCCGGACAACCTGCTTCTCTGCGGGGTGTTGCTGATGTGGTGTGTGGCGCGGGTTCGTCCCACAGGACTGCAGCCCTTTTTTATTACCGGGGCCCTCGCGGCCGGACTCCCGTTCATTGCGTTCAAGGCCGTTGCTTTCACCCTGCCTATTTCGGCGGCGATTCTAGCTTTCCCTCCGCCGGGTCAACGAGCGCCACGGTGGAAGCTGGCCTTTGCCTGGGCCGCCGGCGCGCTCGGAATGTTTGCGCTCATACGCCTGGCCTATGGAGCCGCCGGGTTGTGGCAGGTGTATGTGGCGGATCTGAGCGGGGTGTTAAGGGCTGTCAGCAGGGGAAATCGCTTTGGACCCGGGGAAGCGCTGGGCCGGCTCCTTAGTCAAACGCCGCTGGTTCTGGCATTACTGACGGCGGCTCTGGTCGCTGTGGCGGTGGACCTGCGGCGCCGTGGAAAGGCGGCTCTGACGTGGGACGGCACCTTACCGGAAGCTTTGCTTTTTCTGGACGCGCTTGTGGTTCTACTCATCAATCCGGCACCCGAGCCTTGCAACCTTCTGCATCTGGTTCCCTATGCGTTTCTGCTTGCCTTCCGGTATGCGTCGGAGCTGCTGAAAGAGATTTGGGGCCGGCTCGCTCTTCGTCCGGTGCTGGCGGCCCTGCTGGTCTTCGCGCATTTTGTGCCGTTCGGCGTGGCCACCCGGAGGCATCTGGATTTTACGAACTACCATCAGGAAGCCCGGATGCGCCTGGCCGAGGGGTTGACCGATCCGGCCAGAGATCCAGTTTATGACGGGGTCGGGATGGTGCCCACTCGGCCCAGTATCGGCTTCAATTGGCTGCTGCCCAATGTGGGTCCCCTGCCCCGGTCCGGGCACGGCGGGTTGCACCTGCGCAGTCTGTTAGCCGGCCGCCTCGCCGCCGTGTTCATGCCCAACTACCGCACGGACCGGCTGCCGGAAGAGGATCAGGCCTTCATCAGGGAGCGATACGTTCCGCTCACGGACGATTTCTGGGTATTGGGGAAGGTGCTTCCTGCGGGCGGAGGCGCTTTTGAAGTGGTCCACCCGGGACGCTATCGCATCTCTTCGCTTCAGGGATCGGATATCGCCGGGACCTACCCTGCCGGCTTGGCGGGACTGTTGGCCCCCTTGGAGGAGGGGAGCCTCGTCGGAACTCTGGACGGCGCGCCCTTGTCAAAACGCCCCGTCGAGCTGACAGTGGGAACCCACCGGATTGAGACCAAACCCGATTGCCAGCCGGCGGTGGTTTGGATGGGGCCCTCGCAGGAGCGAATGGGACGATTGGGCGACAGCGACCATCGCTTCCTGTTTGTCAAATCGTATTAGCAGCGGCCCGGATTGAGTGGCAGTGTCTCGCGCCGCCTCGTGGCGCCGGCACGGACTCTCCGGCTGGCCAACCCTCCGGCGGCGCAGGCGAGCAGGGCCAATGCAGAAATGATCGCGCCGGCACGGAGCGCATGGTCTTCGTAAACCAGGCGCAAATGGCGTGCACCCGCCGGGACTTCGACCGCTTGAAACGCATAATTCGCTCGCAGCAACCGCGCCGGCGCGCCCCCCACGTACGCGCGCCACGGGTGATACCAGGTCTGCGCCAGCACCACCAGCGAAGGCGCGGCGGCCTCAACTTCCAAGTCCACCCGCTCCGGCATGAATCGTTGTGAGACCACACGCGCGCTCGTCTCGTTGGTAACCGAAACGGACGCCTTCGTTTCCGGCGGCAGGAACACGACTTTGCGGCTGTCGAAGTCCGGCGCGATCAGCGCGCGCAGGGCGTTCGTGTCATCGAGAAAGATCGGCCTTTGCCCGGCGGTGGCGAGCGGCAGGAAGGAGTCACGCGGCAGCCACTGGGTCATGTCGCGCGGGGAGGTGATCTGCGAGACGCCCATGAAATCGGCCAGGCGGGGGAAGCTGGCGTTGGTGGAACCGTAGAGCACGGAAGTCAGTTCGCCGCTCTGGGCGGGGTAAAGCGAGAAGAAGCCGTTGACCTTGGGCACCCCATCCAGCAGGTTGCAATCGGCGAAGCAGCCCAGGCGCTTAACGAGGAAGTTGTTCTTCACATCGCTCATGATGACCTGGTTAAACCTCACCTCCGCCGCCGGCGACACCATCGCGCGGGATCCGCCCAGTTCCGGCTGTGGTTTCATGGCCAGCTTGGCTCGGGCCAGTCCCGGCGCATAAATCCAGGGCGGCACCGACGGGTTCTGCGGCGGTTCGTGAGTCCACACGTCCAACCAGAGCACCAGCAACAGCAGCACCGGGACAAAGGGCCGCAGCCGGCCGAGCCGTTGGCGGCCAGGCTTCAGTGTGACGGCCCCCTCCCCGACCCTTGGAAGCGCGAACAGCACCACCGCCGCCCCGACCAGGAAGGCGGCTCGGTTCAGGCCATTGCGCAAGGTGGCGGGCACATCGTCGCCCGGAAGCGGAAAGCGCCACGCCCAGAGAAGGATTCCCGCGATGAGCGCCAACAGGAGAGCCGCGAGAAAAACCAACCGCTTCTGGAACTCGCGCCTTTGGCCGGCTTCGAGCGTTTGGAGCCGGGCCAAGCCAAAAGCTGCCAGGAGCGGGGCGGCAAACACGGCCACCGTCACAAATTTCACCGGATAGGTCATCAAGCTCAACTGCGGGACCCGATGCCGCAGCCAGCGAACGGGGCCCACCTGGTCGCCCAGGGCCAGGGCCAGCCCCAGTGTGCCCGCGGCCGCGAGCAGCCATGTCCGCCGCCGCTGGGGCGCCACCCAAACGCCCAGCAACGCCAACAGCAGCCCTCCCACACCGAGGTAATAAGAGGAGGTCCAGGCCTGGTTGTATTGGAAGAACAGGCCTTTATTCCAAACGCTGCCATAGACCATGGGCACCAGAAAGTTCATCCAGCCCCAGGCCGGCATGGACCACCGCGCATCCGCGAAGCCAGGGTCTCGTTGCGAATGCGCCGCCAAATCCAGAAAGGGCAGCAGTTGCACCGCCGCCAGCGCGGCGACCAGCACGACGACCAGAGGGAAACGCCAGAGCGCGGCGAAAGACGAGGATGGCCCCGAAGGCGCTGGAGATTCAGCCGGGAGGACGGAGGGAGGCCGGAAGACTCGCCACAACCGCGAAGCCCACAGCGCCAGCAGGATGAGCCAGGTGAACAGAATGGTTTCCGGTCCGCCCGCGAGCATCTGCAATGCGCCCACCAAGGCTGCCAGAACGAGTTGGCGCCGGCCTTCCTCCCAGGCGCGCTCGACGGTCAGGACCACCCACGGCATCCAGCTCAAAGTGGCCATGTGGCTCGGCCACATCAGCAGGTTCAGTGAGAGGCCGTTGAAGGCGAAGATCAGCCCGGCCACCGCCGCCGCCAGCCGGTGGCCGGTCCAGCGGCGGGCGAGGCAATACATGCCCAGGCCGGCCCAAAAGAGGTGTAACAAACTGAAGAAACTCAGCGACCACTCCAGCGGAAGCAGCAGATAGATCAGGGCGGGCGGATAGAGCGGCATGGTGTTCCACTGCGCCAGAAAGGGCACACCGCAATTGTTGTAGGGGTTCCACAAAGGCAACTGCGCGCGCCAAAAACATTCGCGCTGGTAATGGGCCAGCGGGAAGGCAAAGAATCCAAAATCCCGCACCACGAAGGTTTGCAGCCCCAGCAGGACTTGCGGGAAAGCGGCGAAAACCAGCACCGCCAGCCCCAGGGCAAAACGGCCAAGGCTGAGCCAATCACCGGCTGCGCCAGGACCGACCCGGTGGGAAGCGGCGGCGCTAATGTTTTCCGTCTGCGGCACGGAGCAGAGTGTAAGACCGCCGAGGCTCCCGCGTCCACTCTGGAGCACCACCCACCCGGTTAATTCATCGTTTGCAGAAAAGAGGCTTGACGAACAGACGATACTAAAAGCAACCTCTTGCGGAAATGAGCCCGTACCCAGAGGCCGGCGCAAGCGAGCAGCCCCAGGCCGGAAAGGGCTGCACCCGCCAACAGCTTCTGGTCTTCGTAAGCGAGTCGAATTTGGTGGCGTCCCGCAGGCACCTGCACGGCTTGGAAGGCGTAGTTGGCGCGCCAGATCCTGGCCGGCTGGCCATCCACATGAGCTTTCCAGGCCGGATAATGGGCTTGGGCGATGACGACCAGGCTCGCGGCGGGAGCTTCGGTTTGAATGGATATTCTCTGGTTGGCGAACTTCGTGGCCAACACGCGCGCTGCGGTTCGCTGAGTCGCCGAGATTCCCCCGCGCGCTTCCGGGGGCAGGAAGACGATTCGGCGCAGATCAATATTGGTTTGGAAAAAGGCATCAAAGACAGTTTGATCATCGGCAAAGACCGGTTTCTGTCCGGCCGTCACCAGGGGCATCGCGGTCGGGCGCGGCACCCAGTTGCAAATAGTCCCCGGCGCGGTGATTTGCGACACGCCCATGAAGTCCAGGAGCATCGCGAAATCGGAATTGGTATGCACGTAAGGAAGACAGGTAGCGTTGTTGGCCTCGCCCGGGGCTAACGAGAAAAAACCACACACTTGTGGCAAATCGTCCAGCAGGTTGCAATTGGCAAGGAGAGCCAGCCGGCTGATCAAGCAGTTTTCTTCAAAATCGGGAAGCTGATGCAGCCTGAGAATCTCTTCCACGACCGGCCTGATCATGGCGCGTGATTGGCCCAACCTGGGCTGCGAATCCCATTTTCGTTGACTGTTCCCCCAGCCGGGCGAATAAACCCAGGGCCGCACGGTCGGGTTTTGGGTTGGGACATGGGTCACAAAATCCAGCCAGAAGACCACCAGCAAGAGACAACCCAAGAGGATTCGCCGGCGTCCGGGCGAATTCAAAACCGCTCGGGTAATAAAAAAAATCAGGACAAGAAACCCGGCCCGGGCCAAGCCATTCTGCCAGGTGACACGCCAAAGGTACTCGGGGACCGGGCCTTTCCCGCCCAGGGCGATGATTGATCCAATCAGGAGCAGAATTCCCAATCCACAAGCCGATTCGAAGCGTCCGATCAGGGAGGTTTTGCGGGCCAGGGCCTGCAGCCCGAACGAGGCCAGCAGCGGGGCGATCGCCAAAGTCAGAATGACAAACTTAATCGGGTAGCGGGCAAATCCAACCGCAGGAAGGCAAAAGCGCAAAGCGCGAAAAAGCAAGCCCCGGTCGCCCAGGGCCAGCACCAGACTCAGAAACAACAGCGCCGCCAGCAGGCGCGCGCGCCAATCGCACACGCGTCTCACGGCGACTGCCACCAGAAGAACCGTTCCGATCCCGGCATAATAGGAGGAGGTCCAATTCTGTTCAATTTGAAGGAATAGACCCTGGGCAGTGGGATAGGTCCGGAACAGCGGCACCAGAAGATTGGCCCAGCCCCAGACCGGCATCGACCAGTCGAAGTTGTTGGCGCTGTAACCGCTGCCACGCTGCGAATGGGCCAGCAGTTCGAGGAACGGCAGCAATTGCACGGCGCAAACCAGCGACACCAATATCCCCATCCCGAGAAAGCGCAAGACGAGCTTGCCCCGCAGCCCCCGCTCACGAATCCAATCGCCACACGCCAAAACCAGCAGGATCACCCACGTCGCCATAATCGTCTCCGGCCCGCCCGCCAGCATTTGCATGGCCGCCGCCGCCGTTCCCCACAGCAACGCCTTCCCGCCCTCGCGCCAAGCCCGTTGCCCCAGCCATACCACCCACGGCAGCCAACTGAACGTGGCGATGTGGCTCGGCCACATCAGGAAGTTCAGCGACAGCCCGTTGAACGCAAAGATCACTCCCGCCAGTCCCGCCGCCAGCCGGTGGTGGGTCCAGCGCTGGGCCAGAAAGTACATCCCCAACCCGCCCCAGAACAGGTGCGCCAGGCAAAAGAACGACAGAGACCACGTCAAAGGCAAGAGCAGGTAAATGAGCGAGAGCGGGTAAAGGGTCAGCGTATTCCATTGGGCCAGGAAGGGAACCCCGCAATGGCTCAACGGATTCCAGAGCGGCAACTCGCCGCGCCAGAAGCATTGCCGGTGAAAGAACGCCACCGGGTAACTGAACATGGCGAAATCGCGGATGACGAACGTGGCGCTTCCCAGGAGCACTCCTGGGAAAGTGGCGAGGATAAGCAGTCCTAGAAGTAGTGCAAACCGGCCGGGGGCCAGCCATTCATCGGCTGCGCCCGCTCTGACAGAGGGTTCCATTCCGCTTCCGGTCATAGTTGTGCCTTTGGTGCAATCATCATCTCAGGCCGCCGATGTCGGGAGGCGGCTCGCTGGCGCACATAACATCTCAAGATCTATGTAAGCCGGACAAATGCCGACATGATCCGGCTGCGTCTTTATGCAGCTCAGGATAGACTAGGCACGCTGTTTGCGACAAGCGGGCAAAATGATAACGTCGCCCCAAAAGCCAGGTTTATCCCAACCGGACGGGAGCAGTGTGGTCGATTCTGGAACAGTTGACCGAGTTTCTGAGACAGTTCCAACCCGGGCAGGCCCCGCTTTTGGGGGACTCCCGGTGGCGGCCTGGTCCCGAATTCTGGTGCTGTTCCTCGCGCTGGCATCGATCAAAATTGCCTTATTGGTGGGGCTGGGCAGGCACTTGGGCGAGATTCACTGGAGGGTGGGGGCGTCGCGGACAACGTGGTGCCATCCCGAGGTGGCGTGCTATCTGTTTGTTTGTCTAGGTGTTCTGAGCCTTTGGCGATTGGCGCGGCACTGTCGGTCGGTCGGAGTGAAAGCCGTCCGGGCGGCCAACGGAATAGTTTTGGGTTTGGGGCTGCTGTTCATCTTTTTGACCTTCCACACCGGTGAGAACAACTATCTGTATCCAATTATGACCGGGACACTGAAGTGGACCAGCCTGGGGCCGTATCTCAGCCTGGACTTCTTCTTCCGGCCCCCTTTTCTGGCCGTTTGGCTGCTCGGTTACGCCTTCATCTATTACGTGCTGGCGCGCACTGGCCGCGAATCGTGGGCCCTTCATTTGACCGCGCTCTGCGCGGGAGGGTATGCGCTATTCTGCCTGCGGGAACTCCCAGCCTACCGCAACGAGTTGCTGTTGGCAGATTGTCTGGGCGTGGTGTCCCTGCTGATTGCCCGGCTCCCAAGCAGGAAATTGCAGCTTGCCTGGTTGGCGGCCCCGGCCGTCTGGAGCGCAGGCTTTGCCTGGGGACTGTTCTACGTGTCCTCACCACATGAGAGCGTGTCGATGCACTATTTCCTCATGCTTTTAGGGGCGAGCATCATCCTCTTCAGTATGGCGACACTTTTGGCTCAAAAGCGGGGATTTTTGGGGCCGTGGAGCAGCCAGGTTTGCTTCTACTTCGTTGCCTTCCTGCTGCTCACCAATAACCACTATGCAATGGCCGTGAACTACAATAACGCGCTCTGCCTCGGGCTGGAATTCCCCCGCTATTTTGCCGGCGAACTTCTGGTGGCGGGACTGCTGGCGGTCTGCGCCGCGCTCTACTCCAGGCTTTGGCCCAGGGCAAACCTTTGGTGGCTCGACCTGTTAAGCCTGCTGTTGATCGCGGCCGCTTTGGTCGATTTCAGGCTCTCGCAAATCATGGGCGTGCGGCTGGACTGGAATGTCATCTCATTCGGCGACAGCCCGGAAATGATGTGGCGAATGGCCCGACCCTACCTGCCGGGGGTGCTCGCAGCCTTGGGCCTGACGGCACTGGTCTATGCCCTTGCGGTTCGAGGAATCCAACTGTGGAGTCGCCGTCCCCGGGCAGGAACGAGCGCAAGTCCGCCGGGCAGAGGTCTCTGGTACGCGATGGCCAGCTTCGTGTTGCTGGGCGCCCTGGGGTTGGTTGAGGCGAACCCGGATAAAGCCGAGGGTCAGGCGGGGGTGCGCTTGGTCCAGACCAGCCCCCTGTGGAAGCGCGCGACTAACCGTGCCGCCAGCCGCGAGGAATTCCTGCGCTCGGCCAACGCCCTGGGGTTGGGCAGTTTTGAGGCGGCAGGCCGAACCTATCCTGCGTCGGCGCGCAGAGATTTGAACGTGGTGCTTATCTTTCTGGAGTCTTCATATAATAAGCATCTTGCGTTGTTCGGCAGCAGCGAAGCGACCCAACCGCTGCTCTCCAAATACAAAGATCGGATGGAAGTGTTCCCGAACTTCTTTTCAAACTTCGCCGGCTCCATCCAGGCGCGGTTTGCCACGTTCACGGGGCTTTATCCGGTCCGGGATTTTAATGTGTTTACCATGCAGCGGGTCAACGTGAAGAGCATTTTCGAAGTGTTCCACGACAGCGGTTACGCGTCTTCGCTGTTTTACTCGTCCTTCTTTGATTACACGGGGTTTCGCGATTTCCTCAAGAACCGCGGGATTGATGAGCTGTATGATGCGGATACGATGCCCGGCCAGCGCAAGACCGAGCGCGTCTCCTGGGGGGTGCGCGAAGAGGAGACACTGGGCGCAATCCGCAACCAGATTAAGAAGTATGCCGGCGGCAATCAGCGGTTTTTGCTCACGTACGTCCCAGCCGCGCCGCATTATCCGTACGACCGTGTTCCGGAGGCCTTTAACCACTTCAAACCGAGCGCCGTTGGCGATTTCACGCCGCTCTATTTGAATGAGCTTTTGTACATGGACTGGGTGATGGCGTCTATTGTGGACCAGTTGAAAGACTCCGGCTTGCTGGATAAGACCCTGGTCGTTGTCACGGATGACCACGGCGAGATGCTGGGCGCCAATGGCGGCTCCATCGGGCACGGCTGGGTGATCACGCCCGAATTGGCGAACGCGCCGCTCATCATTATGGATCCGCAGAATCCCGGCTATCACCTCAATTACACCCTCGGCTCGCAAATTGACTTGCTCCCCACGCTCCTCGACCTCTTGAGAATCCCCGTTCCTCCGGGCCAGCTTTACGAAGGCCGTTCTCTTTACGCCCCGGAAGCGGGAGATCACCGCCTCGTCTATTTGAATTCCTATGAGCAATACGGAATCATCGCGCGCAACCGCTTTGTGTCCGGCGACCGCAGGGCCGACGAGGGCGGCGCTTCCTCTGCCCCAAGAACCGTGTATGCGATCTCCAACCAGGGCAGCAAGACGCTCTTCACCGCGGATCCCGCGGCCAAGGAACGGCCCTGGTTGATTCGCCCGTTCGACGAATTCCAGGAAAGCCTGCTCCGCAACTATTCCCTTTATTGCGAGTCGGTTTGCAAGGCCAGACAGACGGCTTCCCTTCGTTCCGGGCCGTAGTGCGGCCCTGACTGCTTTCAGCTTCTGCGCGCCGGTTGCCTTTTGGCCTCCGGACTCGGCGCTTTGCTCTTCGGCCTTCGGCCTTCGGACATCGGGTCCCGGATTCAGATGTCCACCGCCATGTCCACAAAAGGTACGGCCAATCCAGATTTGAGACACTCGCGGTTTCCTCGGGTCTAATGCGACCGGTGCATCGGGTCAAAAACGGACGCCGTGGGGCAGCATTTACCATTGCTTTCGCCGGCCCATCTGTTACCTTTTTATCAGCGGTGAGCAACGGGCAATACGTGAACGCATATTGTACTAATAATAACCGCCGGTTGCTTGGTTCACGCCGCAACAACAGAAAGACAAAATGATGAAAAACAGAACAGCCCGCCAGCGGGGCTTTACGCTGGTGGAGATCATGATCGTAGTGGCCATTATCGGCCTTTTGGCTTCGATCGCGGTCCCCAACTTCGTCAAGGCCCGCACGACGGCGCAGATGAACGCCTGTATCAGCAACTTGCGACAGATTGATGGCGCCATCCAACAATGGGCCCTCGATACGAAACAAGGCGATACGGCGACGGTCACGGCGGCGGACATCCTGCCTTATTTGAAGAACTCGGTGGTTTGCCCGTCGGGCGGCAAGACGTTCGCCGACAGCTACTCCATTTCGACTGTGGCGACCCCGCCTGCCTGCCTCAAAGTGCCGAGCACCCACAAGATCGATCAGACTGTGCAGTAACAGGCCGGTTTGTTGATTCACAGAGGCCCGGGAGCAATCCCGGGCCTTTTTTGTGTAGCACAGGCGTCCCGCCTGCGGGTTTTGGCAGCATCCCGCCGCCAGAGCCGAGCGCATTGCCGGGCGGGACGCCTCGGGGACTCGCAGGCGAGAGGCCTGCGCCACCCTGCGCCCGGTTGGCATCCCGCCTGCTTACTACCCTAGACGCGGTCGCAACAGGCAATTCGTGGACAAATGCCGTACTAATATTAACCCGCTTGTTGCTTTGTTCACGCCGCAAAAACAGAAAGACAAAGTTAAAATGAAAAACAGAACATCGAGCAAACAGGGGTTCACGCTGGTGGAAATTATGATCGTTGTCGCCATCATTGGCTTGCTGGCCGCGATCGCGATTCCCAACTTCGTCCGGGCCCGCACCCAGTCGCAAAAGAACGCCTGCATCAACAACCTGCGCCAAATCGACAGCGCGACCCAAACCTGGGCGTTGGAGAACAACAAGGCCGGCTCCGCCGCCGTCGCCTTCAGCAACATCTCGGGGTACCTCAAGGACGCCGTCATTTGCCCGGAGGGCGGCTCCTCCTTCGCCGACAGCTACACACTCAATGGCATCACGGCCAAGCCGACCTGCCAAAGGGATACTCTCCATGTGTTGGTGGCTGATACCAGCAGCTAGTTGTTTCCTTTACGGAACTCAGTTCAGAGGCTTGGGAAGCGATGCCCAAGCCTTTTTTGTTTCCACGGTTCTTCTCGGCCCGGAAGGGGAGGTTGGCATCTGGCTTGCTCGCATTGGGGTGCGGTTGCAGCGGGCAATTAGTGAACAATAGCCGTAATCATATTAACCCGCCCGTTGCGAGTTCACGCCGCGAAGAACAGAAAGATAAAAAGCAAGTATGAAAAACAGAACATCCCGCAAATCGGGCTTCACGCTGGTGGAAATCATGATCGTAGTGGCCATCATCGGCCTCCTGGCTGCGATCGCTATTCCCAACTTCGTCCGCGCCCGCACCCAATCGCAGAAAAACGCCTGCATCAACAACCTGCGTCAAATTGACGAAGCCACGCAGACCTGGGCGATGGAGAAGAACATGGGCGCCTCCGCTGCCGTCGCCTACAGCAACATCTCGGGGTACCTCAAAAACTCGGTCGTTTGCCCGGAGGGCGGCACCTCCTTCAGCGGCAGCTACTCGCTCAATGGCATCACGGCCAAGCCGACCTGCAAGATTGACACTACCCACGTGTTGCCGGCTGACACCAGCAGCTAATTGTCTGGTTTACGCAACTCATTTCAGAGGCTTGGGAAGCGATTCCCAAGCCTTTTTGTTTGCCTCGGTCATGCCGTGGGCCGTTGAACGGGATGGCAAGCTGAAGACCTGCACAGCGATTGCTTCCTGGCGAGCTTCACCGTCGAGGTTGGTATCCGGCTTGCTGGCATTGGAGTGCGGTTGCAACAGGCAATCAGTGAACAATAGCCGCAATCATATTAACCTGCCTGTTGTGGGTTCACGCCGCGAAAGAGAAAGACAGAGAGTAAGTATGAAAAACAGAACATCCCGCCGATCGGGCTTCACGCTGGTGGAAATCATGATCGTAGTGGCCATCATCGGCCTCCTGGCCGCCATCGCCATTCCCAACTTCGTCCGCGCCCGCACCCAATCGCAGAAAAACGCCTGCATCAACAACCTGCGTCAGATTGATGGCGCGACTCAGCAGTGGGCGCTGGAATACCATGCGGCCGCCTCCGCCACCGTTGCCTTCAGCAACATCTCGGTGTACCTCAGAAACTCGGTCATTTGCCCGGAGGGCGGCACCTCCTTCAGCGGCAGCTACTCGCTCAATGGCATCACAGCCAAGCCGACCTGCAAGATCGATACTACCCACGTGTTGCCGCCTGACACCAGCAGCTAATTGTCTGGTTTTTGGACACTCACTGAGGCTTGAGAAGGAATTCTCAAGCCTCTTTTGCTTGTACCAGGGTTGCGCGAGCGCCTGGGCCTTGAGGCTGGGGCGCGCCAGACTCCGTCTGCGGCAAGCAGATTGCTCAGACCTGAAAAGGGTTGTTTGGCGCCTGGCGCGAGATACACTGGGGCCAGATGCGGGTGCCCTTAAAGACCATGGAACCGATTGTTGAAACTAAGAACTTGCGGGTTGAGTTTCGGGCGCAGAACTCGGGGCAGGCGAAAAAAGTGGCGGTCAAAGACCTGAACCTGAGCATTCGTGCCGGTGAAGTGTTTGGGTTTCTCGGCCCCAACGGCGCCGGGAAGACCACCACCATGAATGTGCTGCTGGGCTTTGTCAACGCCACCAGCGGGGCGGCCTTCCTCTTCGGCGTTGATGTGCGCGAACCCATAGCGCGCCAGCGCATCGGCTACCTGCCGGAGCTGACTTATTATTACAAGTTCCTTACCGCCGAGGAGCTGCTCCGCTTCTACGCGCGCATTTTCGGCATCCGGCGCGCCGAGGCCGAGCGGCGGATCGAACAACTGTTGAAGCTCGTCGAATTGGAATCCGCCCGCCAGCGCCCGATCAAAACTTATTCCAAAGGCATGCAGCAGCGCGTGGGACTGGCCCAGGCGCTGATCAACAACCCGGAGCTGCTGATCCTCGACGAGCCGACCAGCGGCCTGGACCCGCTCGGCCGCATGAAAGTCCGGGAGATCATTCAACGGCTGAAGAACGAAGGCAAAACCGTCTTCTTCTCCTCCCACGAACTGGGCGAGGTCGAAACCGTCTGCGACCGGGTCGCCATCATCAACCAGGGCGAACTCAAGGTCGAAGGGCGCGTGGCCGACCTGGTCGAGAAGCATCAGGCCAACCTGGAGCAGATCTTCCTCAACATCATCGGCTACGAGCCGCAACTCTCCGTATGAATACAGTTCTGGCCCTCGCAGGCGTTGTCATCAAGGAATTGTACCGGCGCAAGGACTTTTACGTCCTCTTCGTCCTCACCGCCGTCATCACGCTGGTGATGGGTTCGGTGAGCTTCTTTAACGACGCCAAGATTGTGCGTTACGTGAAGGAGATCGCGCTGCTGCTGATCTGGATTTCCGCGCTGGTGATCGCCATCGGCACCACCGCCCGCCAAATTCCGGCCGAGCGCGAGAATCGCACCATCTTCCCTTTGCTGGCCAAGCCCGTGACGCGCGGGCAGGTGATACTCGGCAAATTCGCCGGGTGCTGGCTGGCCTGCGGGCTGGCGCTGATTGTTTTCTACCTCTTCTTCGGGGTGGTCAGCGGCTCGCGCGAGCATTATTGGCCGCTGCTGAATTTCTGCCAGGCGCTCTGGCTGCAATGGGTGATGCTGGGCATTGTGGTTGCCCTCGTTCTGCTCGGCTCGGTGGTCTTTGCCGCCCCCTCCTCCAATGGGACCATCTCGTTCATTGTGATCCTCGGGATTCTCTTGCTGGGGCGCCACTTGAACCAGGTCGCCCTCCAGCAGCCTGAGCCGCTGCGGTCGGTCGTCTATGCGCTTTACTTCCTTATTCCGCACCTCGAATGGTATGACGTGCGGGATCTCATTGTCTATGACCGGGGATTGGTGAGATGGGTGGACTGTGGCTTGGCGACGCTGTACGCGGCTCTGTACGTGGCGCTGCTGCTGTTTGGCGCCTGGCTGGTGTTCCGCCGCAAGCCTTTGAACCTGTGAAGAGGCTCGGTCCTTATCTGATTCTGCTCCTGCTGCTGGCCGCCTGCTTCAGCCTGGCCACCGTCTTGGAACCACGCGCTTCCGGGTGGAGCCAACGGGCCCAGGCGGACAATATATTGAAGGTCCTGTTCGGGGACGGGCGCCGCCTGTTCGCCAACCATTTCTTTGTGCAAGCCGACGTGTCCTTTCACAGCGGGTACTACCCTTCCATCTTTGACCAGGCCCGCGCGGCGACCAAAGACACCCGCCACCTGACCGCCAAAGAGGGGGAACCCGCGGCCGAGGAGCATGAGAAACAAATGAATTTCCTCGGCCCGCCCCGAGACTGGATCGAGCGCTTCGGCCGGCATTTTTTCATCACCGAGCACACCCACCTGCAAGGCAACAACGAGCGCGAAATCCTCCCCTGGCTCAAACTCTCCTCCGAGTTGGACCCGCAGATGATCGAGACCTACACCGTGGCCGCCTACTGGCTGTG
>JBEKJO010000104.1:0-22346 GCA_050011195.1 Verrucomicrobiota bacterium
GCCAGGCGGCTGTCCAGCTGTTTGAGTGCTTGCGGCGTCATGCCGCAAAGCCTGGCAGAAACGGCCTAAACCGTCAACACATACTTAACCTAGTATTATTAGTAGCAGGGCGGTAGCAGGGCATAGAGGTGGTGGCAGCCACGTGCTGACCAGCCGATATGCCTGTATCTTATTTCTAATAAATGACTTATGCAAGCAGCCGGGGTAAAATGGTGGCAAACATCGTGTAAACAGGGGGTCACCTGGCGAATGTGGGGTGGGCAAGCGACCCTTTTCCACGCCACTGTCCACAAACGGGACACTTGCACACTACCAGTTTCCATTATAGCCGCTAATACACTCAATCCCCCTTTTCGTGTGTGGAAAAGACCCTCTCAGCGCAGCGCCGGCAGCCGGCACCCCCGTCTGGCTCAAGCGCACCCGAGGACGCTTTGCTCGCGACCGTCCTGCAAATCTTCTTTGACCCGGTCAACGAGGATCACAGCATCAACTTTCCTCTGGCATTCACGCAAGTTGAGAGCGTCTGAATCGTATAGATCATTGACAGTTAACCGTTAACCAATATTGGAAAAGATCATTATGAAAATGCTATTAGCTCACGGTTGCGGGTTCCACCACTACCCCTGCTGGCGACCCTGCTGGTACAGAGAAGTGGTCTATCCGGGCTTCTTCGCTCGGATCGGATTCCACCACGGCGGCTCGGGCCTGCTCTGGATCTTCCTTATCTTCGTGGCCCTCCTGCTCCTGTGCGCGATCCTCCGCGACTCCGGCCGGAGCGAGAGCAAAGACAAGTAGCCCGGAGGATTCTCGCCGGCCGGCCGGCTCGCGCCCGGCCGGCTTTTTGTTTGGGCACAATCGCCCCCTACTCCTTTGCCGCGACCGGCCTCAACCGCACGCGGTAGTTGTAAAGCCGCGCCGATTTTGTCCGGAATGAGGGCAGTTCCAGTTCCAGGATTTCTGGACAGGGAAATTGCGCAGCGCGCGAAGCCGTGCGCGAAAAACCATATACTTTCAAGGCCGCTGCAACCGCCCTGAAAGCCCATTGAATCAATCCCCAGCCAATGCTTCTACAGGGCTACTAGAACGCACCAGGCGCCTAGGGCCAGCGTCCGGCAATAGCCGGGGGAAAATCTCTCGCTCTTGAGTCTCAGCAGCCTCCGGGGCGGCCGCTGGAACAATAGAAGGCGCATCGCGCGCTACCTTATGTTTGAGCTTTCGCTGTTGCAGCCGCTTTTCCATTTCGGCAAATGGCACGTCGCTCGGAATCAGCTCTTCATAAATAGCCCGCTTGACGTGCTCAAAGGCCACGCTGGAGGCCCCTTCCTTTTCGGCCACTAATTTCGCTTCTTGCACCACATCGCCCACCGCAGACAAATCGCGCTTGCTCAATGCTTCGTAGGCCACGATCTGCTTGATCGTGGCTTTGTCCGCGTCGGGAAGCAGATGGCGAGCAACGGCCTCAATGTCTGCGGGCGTGTTCTTCAGAGGCAGCCGCGCGTAGCGCTTGCACCGGCGTCTGAATTGGCGGTAATTCCATCCGACCTGGCCGGCTGCTCTCTCCATGCAAATGAGAAACTGCGGCGTAGTAATCAGGGCGACCGGCATCGGAGGGTTACAAAGCGCGGTGTCAATCCAGTCTAGCATCTCTGGCCGCGTCTTCATGCGCGGGGCCTGGTTAAAGAAGAAATGGGCCTCATCGATCATCGGCATCAATTGCGAAGTCCGCAGCACGTCTTGGACGCCGGCCTGCATTTGGGAGACTTTATGGGAGTTACCGTGGCCAACCCCCAGCGCCTTCGCAAACTCCGTGAAGTGGGATGTCTTGGTGTTGGTGCCAATTAAATTGACGAAACGCGCAACTCCAAGATGGCAGTTGCACCAAGCCCGCGCAGCTTCGGTTTTGCCGCGCCCTTCACGCCCCTCGACTACGATCATCGTCTTGGTTTCGAGCGCGTAATCGAGCTGCTTCCAGATTTGCCGGCTGATTGCCGTATGGCAAAATTCTGCCCTTGGCCTGGGCACCGCCCGTTGCGGGATTGGTTCCGAAATCGTTAGGCTGTTTTGTTTGGTGCATGGGAGCCTGCACTTGTGGGGCTTCAACCCTCAGGTTTGTGCGAGTTGGCCTTCAGCCTTCAAGCATGGCGGCCGAGAGGTCCGCCGGCTGTTCCATTTCATTGGGCGGCCGGGCGGGGCCAAGGGCGCTCTTAATTTCTTCCAACCGCCAACGGGTGCCCTTGATCTGGCCCGTAAGGATTTCGCACAAGAGTTGCATCGCATCGATGCGCTTCTCTGCTTCGGCGATTGTCTCGGCAATTTCAGCGGTTGACATTTTTGGTTGAGGTTGGTGGTCGTCATAAAACCCGGCGCTGGCGCAGAAACCGCACGAAGTCATTTCTGGGAACTAGGGCGCTGCCTCCCCGGCCGCGCCGGCCGCGCGCGCAGAATGACAGGGCCTTGGCTCGCACCAGGTTGTAGATATGCTCAGGTGTCACGTTCAGAATGTGAGCCAGCCAAGCGACGCAGAGTCTTGGTTCCGGGGGCACGAGCAGGGCAACCACGTCGGGCCATTGTAACTTGCAGTCACGGCCTTGCATAAAATCGGCAAGGGCAGCGGGCAGCACACGCAGCAACCGTTTTGGCCCGGCCGCGCGGCAATCGAAAGCCCATAGGATCCCGCCCGAGTCGATTTCCCGCAGCACTTGAAACTGGCTGCGATTCCCGAGCAGACTGAGGACGCCGGAGAGGGAGAGAAGCGGCTTCGACCGCCGGACAAGTGGTGCGGGCGAGGAAGCTGGAAGAGGTTCAGCGATGGCGTTCATCACTCGCCTTCCGATGAAGTCCCCGGCAAGGCGATCCGCCGGAGAGGTGGCCTCCCCGCCGGATGGTCGCGAGCGGACAGTGGCGCATTCCAATGCGCCGAACTTGTGTCGTGAAGCCGGCCGCGCAGAGAATCTCTTTGGCGAGGGTTCATAAGATCACTTCTGCGGCGGCTGGTCGAAGGCCAGAACGAATTTCCAGAACTGTTCAGGAAGGGACTCTTTCATTTTCTGCCAACGCTCGTCAAAGCCGAGCTCGGGATACTGCACAGCGAGAAGCTGCATGGCCTCATGGAAGTCGGGCCACAGAGCCTTGACCTGCGGGTTTGCCTCCGGGTCCGCCGTGTCGCCGCACTTGAGGTATGCGTCGTGGGCAATGGGCTCCATATCGGCCAGCGCATCGAATCCCGCTTGACGGTTGTTCATTCTCACCAGCCCCGGAAAGCGATTGCGGATGAAAACCAAATTCTGCGACAGCCCAGGCAGGTTCCTTCTCTGCGCGAGTTGCAGCAGCATCCGGCCTGCGAAAAGCGCCGGCCCCTCGCGTGATGCATTTTGTCGGAAAGGCAATTCTCCTGATAGCGCCTTCCCGGACGCGACCGCTGCTAAGCCTGGCTTGCGATTCATCACCCTCAAGTAGCACGAAGCCAAGCTGCCGCCGGCGACCCGCTGCTCCGCATTTGCGAGTGAGGCAATCAGTCGAACCGCCGCGCCCTGGGCAGCGCGGGGGTTCCCTGCTTGGGCAGAATGAGACTGACGACCGACGCGATTGGTGATCGGCCGTTGGCCAACGTTGTTGTTCATATTGGTCAGGGAAAGGCCATCGAGCCGCAGGGGTCTCAGTTCGCGCAACTTGCTATCGTTGAGGATTAGGCAGTCCTCCGGGTCATATTCGGTGGAAAAAAAGCGGTAATCCCCGCCGTCCACCGCCTTTTGTCCCGTCACAGTCCAACGAATTTGCCCGTAATAGCCGTCAGTGCGGTTGAGCAGCCGTTGCAGCCAACCGTAGGCGATGGTCTCTTTGTCGTCCCGGTCTTTGAAATGTTCATGGTCAATCAGCATTTCGTGCCCGTGCCTCAGCTTCCCCGCGTCCGCGTCCACATTGAAACGATCGACAATGGCCTCGCACGCCTCGTCATCAATCAGCTGGATGACGCCCGCCTGCCGGTTCGGATGCCGGCCCTTGGCCTCGATCTGATACCAGCCATCGGGCGGGTGTTGGAAATCCGGGCGATTGAAAATGGAAACGCTCATAGCCCCTGAGAAAGTTCAACTCAAATACTCTTTTTCAAAAGCCTCGGCGGCGTGCCACGCGTCAAGTAGCTCTTGCGCCAGGCGCATCGCATCTTCGGGGTCAGCGTCGCGGAGGAAGGTCTGCGCTTTCAACGGTTCGAGGGCAGACAACTCTTTTGTCCCGTAGGCCGCTTGCCGCAGTCCATGCTCTTCTCCAAAGAAGGGTTTCAGGTTCGCTTCAACCTTGGCCACAGCGCGGCCTTCCAGGTCTTTATAGCGCGGGCCAAACGCCGTCGCAATGAAGCTGCCGCACTCGGCGAGCAGCGTCTTTTTCGCGGCCGAGAATTCCTCCCGGCGCGCCGCCAATCGCTTTGGCGCGACCATTACAATGGTCTGCAGCTTCGACAACTGGCCCAGCGTCGAACCGTTGGAAAGATCGGCGCTAACCTCCAGGGCTGCGAGCTCCGTGGTCGAGTCCGCCAACAGCTTTTCATCTTTGGCAATCGCTGCTTTGATGCCCTGGCATTTCCCCAAACCGGATTGCAGCTGCTCCGTCGTAGATTTCTTCATTTCAGTTAATCCTTGCCTTTGTTGTTTGTTTGGCCGCCTTGGCCTGCTCAGCCTTCAACGCGGCATACCTAGCTGCGAGATTCTTGAGTTTCCAAATCCCGGCCAACACCTTGTAGAGCGAGTTCCGATGCACACCCAAAGCCCGCGCATCCGCGCAAATTCCCCGGAACCGCCATCGGCGTTTCGGCTGTATATTTGGTGCAGCATGGTGCATTTCAAATCCAATTTTACGCATTTCCGCGAATCCGTCAACCCCCTTTTTAACTTTTTTTCTGACCTCGTGCTGATAGGCTTGGCCAATGGTTTCAGAGCGTGAAAAGCTGGTCTGTGCGAGGCTCAGGGCTTTCAGGGACTTGCTGGAAATTCCCAGATCGAGATTTGCTGCCTCCATCGGTTATGGCACCGAGCGCATTGCGAGCGTCGAAGCTGGCCGGGCTCCGGTGAGGTATGAAGTGTTCAGGGCGGCCTCTAAGCGCTACGAGCTCAGCCCGCAATGGCTGGCAACCGGCGCCGGATCGCCGAAGTCGTGGGGGCCATTCGATGATAGCGCATTCGCTCAGAACATCTTGCCCCGCGCGCTGTTCACCGCAGTTTACGACCGTTTCATTGCCGAGCAATTGACGAAACAACAGGAGGAATTGGCGGAACTGGAGAACCTGCACGCTAAGCCTCCTCCGCATCTGCGGTCTGAGCTGCTGGAGTACTGTGGCAAACTCGAAGCCCTGGCCAAGGAAGCTTGCAACCTGGCGAAGGAGGGTCATAAATATGAACTGCTGGCCAAGGCAATAAGGAGACGTTTGAATCCTTCCGGTCAAAAAGAAAATACAGAGTACTGGACTGCCGTCCAAGCCCTAGCGAAGCAAATCCCGAGGCGTTTGAATGTGTCCGATCAGGAAGAAAATAATTTGTTGACGGGAATTACGCGAGAGCGTAAAATGGCGGGCGTGACTGAGATTCAACTCTTACTGATGCGGCTAAAACGGGCGCTCGAAGGGATGAAGAGGGGAGACCTGGCTCGGAGCTTAAAGGTTCCTTTGCCGCGCGTGTCAGAGTGGCTCAGCGGCCGGGTGATGCCATCCGGCGAAACCACGCTTCGGCTGCTCCGTTGGGTCGAACGGCAGGAGCGTCAACAAAACACCCTTGGCAGTGCAATGAACACCGCCAAGGGCAAGACCCAAGTCCGTAAATCAGTTTTATGAAAAACAGACTGAAGTCCGTAAAAAGGAATAGCAAAAGCGCCGCCGCTTCACAAGCCCAAAGCCAAGCAAGGGCAGACCACGCTTCCGAGCCGAAACCGGAATGCGAAAAGGCTGAGATGTTGACCTATGCCATATTGACGGTCCCTCTGTCGGAGCCGGGGAAGCTTCCTCCTAAAGCCGATGATGCCGTTGTCAAACTCGCTGCCGACTTGGGTTGCAATGTCGGGCTTGGTGAAGTGCGCCGGCAGATTGCCCGCCTCGCCAAGGCCCCCAATCCCCTGATCCGTCGCAATGGGGTCGGCTGGAGATTGACTGCGGCCGGTCGCAGGGAGCATGGGGAGCTTTTGGTGAAGGACCTTGTGCGCGGGCACGAGGCCCGCAAACATAACATGTTCGTTGCCTGGTGTGAAATGGAGAACGCGGTGCTTCAGGCAATTGGTTGCCTCTCCTTATTTCAGGAGACAATCGAGCACAAGCTGATCGAGAATGGTGAGGGGCCAAGCAATCGGACGGCTGCTGGTATCTATCATCTTTTTGACGCAACCTCGGAACGGCTGAGTGTTGCTTTTGATTCGATCCATCGGCTAGCGTCAGCAAACTGAGGCGAGTAGCCTCGCACTGAAGCAGCGCCGGCCCGGCTCGACCTGTCCGACGCTCTTTCTTTGGGCGGGGCATTCCGCTGCCCGCTTGGCACCCTCTCGATTCACCAGGCGCCCCTCAGGCTCTATCCGGGCAGATCGGCACGGGTAGCGGAGCGCCGCCAGAAATGGCACGCGGGGCGCCCATGCTGCCCGGTTTGTGGCCAGGCAATCTGGCAGCGCCGCGCAGGCGTTTTGCAAGAGGTTTGCAGGGGCCATTCCGCCAAGTAAATCAACCCGAAAAACGGCCCTATCGACTTCCACGCCCCTGCCCAAAAGGGCCAAAAAATGGGTTCCAGGTTCCACCCCTCCAAACCTGCGATGATTCTGTCCGGTTTCCCCGTTTTGCAGTTCAAGGCCCTGATAATGAAGCACTTCTGCGAGGGTGACTTTTGGAACTGCGAAGCCGGACCCTTGCCACGAAACCGGACATGGCCAGGTTCCCATTTCTGCGCCTAAGTGCTTGATATTCTGCTTCTTATGCCTTCTAACGCGTTATTTCTCCCATTCAAGCCAACATCACCGCAGACTCTCATAGTGGCTGAAAACTGGTGGAGCCGACAGGAATCGAACCTGCGACCTTCTCATTGCGAACGAGACGCTCTGCCAACTGAGCTACGACCCCAACCAATTCAACTGCAGATACTTAGACGATACATCCGAACGCACGATTTTTCGCTTTCACGACCCCCTTTCACGGGGTATTTTTCAGCGCATGAATAAATCGCATCCGCGTAGCGGCGAGTTTCGCCGCGTGGCCGAAAATCTGTTCCGATATTCATCAAGCAGCGTTTACTATGCCCGCTTCCAGAGCAATGGCAAGGATATTTCGCGGAGTTTGCGGACGACCGACCGCACTTTGGCCAAGCGGCGTCTTGCGGACGAACTGGAGAACGCCTCGAAGCTCGACGTCAAGGTTGGCAAAATGACGCTTGAGGAATTGCTGCGGCTCTATGAGGAAAGGCTCGGCCAGTATGCGCCCAAGACCATCGCTACACGCCTTTCGATTCGTAAGATCTTCAAGGAAACCTGGCCGCACGGCCTTAACGTTCCGGTTCATTCAGTCAACACCGGACAGCTTGAATTGTGGCTGGCCAGCCGGCGCGCAAATTTCAAGAAAGCCACCTACAATGAGTATGCGCGATTTCTGCGGCATCTTTTCGAGCTTGCCTTGAAGTTCCGCGTGATTGCCACGTCGCCAGCTGCGGGTCTCAAGGGCTTGAGGGTCGAGACACCCATTCGCACGACACCAACTTGGGAACAATTTCAGGCGCTGGTTGCCGATATTCGCGCTCAACGCTTGAGTGCCGACGCCGGGGATTCCGCCGACCTCGTTGAATTCATGGGGCTGGCCGGCGTCGGAACCGCCGAGTGCACCAATCTGATGGGTGAGCATATTGATTTTGCAGCGAAACGGATCACGCTTTATCGCCTAAAAACGGATACGGGTTACACCATTCCGATTTTTCCGCAACTCCTGCCCTTCCTCCAGAGGTTGCAGGCAAAGGGTCAGCTTCAACAGGGACAAAACATATTCAAAATAAGAGACCCAAAAAAGTCGCTCGCTGCCGCCTGCAAGCGTCTGAATTTCCCGCATTTCTCGCCTCGGTCCCTCCGTCGCTGCTTTGTCACCCGGTCGATTGAGGTGGGCATTGATTTCAAGACCATCGCCTCCTGGCAGGGACATCGCGACGGCGGAGTTCTCATCGCCAAAACATACAGTCATCTCAGGAGCGAGCACAGCGATGCGATGGCCCAACGCTTAGTGGTGCATTGATAAGTTTTGTTGCCTTAACCATGGTCCTAACCTAGACGAGTCGCACGTGGGCAAAAGTCTGTAGAACCAGCGGCTCCCTCCATTTGCAAGTGGATGCGTAGGGACTCAATCATCCCTCAAGTTTTTTAACGGGATACGAGGAGATTAGGAGGAAACGAAAGTCACACAGCGGCTCAGTCCGACAAAGGGTCGGTTCCCTTCGACGTCGAGATCACCGGCACTGCCAATCCCGTGATAATCGGCACTTTAACGCGCTGCGGGAGCGATCTTCGCACGCACGCTCTTCACTTCGTTTGTCGTCGGCGCGCGCTGCGTGTGCCCGACTTGGTTAAGCGACAGCCGGATGGTTACGTGCCCATTGACAAAGGCATCTGAGGGTACTGGCAAAGTATAGGTCCCCGCCTCTTGCCCCGTGGGTACACCGAAAGGTGAGATGACGCCGAGCTCGCGGCCCGAAGCCGTCGTCACTTCGATTTCTTTGCCACGCCCGAGCAAACCGAGCTGCACCTCGACGAATGCCATTTCACCTGCTTGCAACGCACGCGGAAGCTTCACGTCCACTTCGCGCCCCTCCGCCCCGTCCGCATGTTGCGCAAGGAGGGCGAGGCAAACAAGCGTGGTTGAGAGCGTGCGCATAGCACTAGAGTGCTTGCACCGACACCGACTTGAGTACCGGGCAGACTGCGGCTTTGATGGCGCCGAGCCGGACCCCATGTGTCGGTTTTGTTTTCATAATGTTTTATTTCGTGGATGTTTCGTCGAGAAGTCGTTCAATTTCCTTTTTGGCAATCAGCAAGTGGCGGAGCGCTCGGGATGCCCGGAGCAGCTTGCGGGCGACCAAGCGCCGCACCGTCTTTTCGGACACACCCAGTATCTGTGCAGTTTCTTTCACGCTAAATGCCAACCGTTGAGGGTTTGGACTGAGTCGGGTTCCCAGCGTGGGGGTGCTGTGCTGCTTCAAGTCCACGCATTCTGGCGCCGGCCGATCGGCCTGCAATGGCTGGAGGGCGTCGAGCACGGTCTGTTTATTCATGCCCCCTTGGGGTCTTATACCCCATTTTCTGGAGGTGGGTTTGAGCCTTTATCCATGCGGGTTTCTCACGGTCGCACCCAATAAAAAAGCGCGTGTGTGTAGGTTGTGGGTCGCGCGTATGGGAGCTTATTAGCGAGTCCGTCGGCCACGATTGTTTCTGCTGGCATCGTGCCAGCAGAGCGGGGCCGGAGTTTAGGACAAAGTATGCAAAATCAAAAAAACAAAGGTCAGTTGCAGTCTCCATCCGTTCACGTCTGGGCGGATGTCTCACCCTTGCCAGCGTTCAAAATCGAGACTGGGGCGGAGGCACGGGCGCGGGTCGGGGCGGTTCATGTTTCGGATGAGTGGTTGGACTGTGTGCGCGTCTCGGTTGCGTTGGCATCGCGTGCCATGCCAGCGGGTCCGCTGCTGTTGGAATGTCAAGGCCAGCAAGTCTTGGCAATGGCCCAGCGGCAAGCGGCCAAGCTGCAAGCCAGCACGGCCAAAGACGGGCGGGCCATGTCGGATACGTCGGTTGCTGAGGCGGTCGGGGCTGGGGCGGCGGCGGTGGTCGCCTGGCGCAATGGGCAGGAGTTGGACGGGGGCCAATACGGCGCGGCGGGGGTTTGCTGGCGGGCGGTCGTGGCGTCGGTCTCCAGGGATATGTTGGGCGAGTCCATCGAGGAGTGGCGGGGCGAGGAGGGCGGGGCCGAGTGCTGGGACAGTCTCACCGGGTCTATGCTGCCGTTGCCGCAACTGGTCGGGGATGGTTCAAGGCAAGATCGGGCCAGCCGCCTCTTATTCGAGCGGGCGCGAGCCAAGCGCGGCGATTTGCTGGCGCGTCGGGTTGAGACGCTCAAGCTGCGCGGGGGGCGGGGCAAGCGGGGTGAACTAATAGACAAGCTCCACCGGGCGGCAGTGCAACTGCTGCATGGCGTCAGCGTGGATAAGGCCGCGCAAGCGGCGGGGTTTAAGTCCAGTCGAGCCAGCGGGGCGGGGGGCGTAGTCAGGGCAGGGGATCGGCTGATGGAAGGTGCGCGGCGTCTGGGCTTGCGGGTGCAATTCAACTTGCGGCAAAGCGGACCAAGTTTCCATCGTCCAATAGTCTAGCCTGAGCATTCTTGCGCCTGGCGTCACGCCAGGCGCATTTTTTTGCCTTGGCATACCAACGGAAGGGCCGAAAACATTGGGCGAAGAGCGCCAACCCAAAATGTGCTAAGTTTCTGCGTAGCGGGGCGCTATATAGTGTCAGAGTGCGCAGGCGCAAAAGTGCGCGGCGCAAATCTGAGGAGCAAGCGTGCAGTTGCACGCCTCTCAGTCCCCTGATGTCCTGTTTTGGGACAGTCCTACCACGATCCCACCTCAACGCATGACGCCTGGCGTTCGCCGTCAGGCGTCCCTCTTACGGTCTCGTTACCGGCGAAAAATCGGTATCACCGGGAATCGGGCCATCGCAGAACGGCAGAAACGGGCCGTTGCGAAAGGCCGGTCGCACTCCGAATCGGAGTGCGGCCAGCGCAAGTTCAGTAAAGCCGATGGCGCGGCAGTTCAACGTGAAACGCGCGTTGAAACGCACCCTCCGCTTTGCTGATTTGTGAGTTTGTGGACGTGTTTCCCCACGCCAGTTTCGCCGGAAAGGGCCGCGCTGTTGCGGCCAGTCCCGGCTGAAACGCAACGGACGCGCGTTAGCGTCCAGCACCAAAGGAAACACTATGCCTGTAAAGGCTAATACACCCGCCCCTCAAAAGGCGGAGACCAAGAAACTCACGTTTGCGGAACTCGCCGCTTTGCCCCTCGGCGACCTGGCCACGCACTTGCAGAAAATCGTGCGCGTGGACCGGGCCATCGAAAAGGCCAAGGACGCGTTCACCGCCTCCCTCCAGTTCAACGCCAAATGCGTGGCCGCGCTCAAACGCGCCTACGTGGACCACTTGAACAAACGGGAGATTCCGCCGGACACCACGTTCAAGAAATACTTTGAACAGAACGCCGGCGGCTTGCTCCCCGGACGGGTGGAAGCGATAGCGTCGCTCTTCAACGCGCTCGTGCTGACGCTCGACGCCAGCGGAAAGCCCCTGCTGTCCGAAGAGTGCTTTGACGCGGCAGCGGTGGGGATTGGCTGGAAAAGGCCAACGCCATCGTTAAAGCGGCGATGAAAGAGCACGGGGACGCCTGGAAAACGTCCGACGAAGTCCTGGACCTCGTCAACGCCCTGTCCAAGCCCGGTGACGCCTTGAAGAAGATCAAGGAAATCCGCTCACGTCAGAAGAGCGAGCCGGAAACGGGCGACGGTGCTGTCTCGCTGACGGTAGGCCGCGCCATCGAGTTTCTGAAAGCGGCCATCAAGGACGCCGGGAAACTGCCGGAGCAGGACGCCTACGGGCTGTTCTGCGACACGATCCGCCTGGGCGACACCTGGGCCGAAAGCGGCTTTACCGACGACATCCTCAACGGCTGGATGGAGAAATACGAGAAAGCCGTCAAGCTGGGGGTCGCTCCACACCTTGAAGTGAAGACCGAACCGCCCGCCGCAACGCCCGCCACCCTCGCGGCCTAAACGCCGCGCCCGCCTGGCCGGACCCTGTACCCCACAGGGTCCGGCCTTTTTTTATTTTCGCGTCTAACCGATGGAACCCGTGTTTCCGGTGCGGGGCACGGCCAGCGCATTTTGTGCTGCCGTGCCCCGGAAACGCGGTTGGAAAGGTTGCGCCCGGAAACGGGCGCCACCTGGAAACGGCCCAAACCCGGCGCACTCCGATTCGGAGTGCGGTTTAATGAAAGGAGTCATTCCATGTTGGCAAAGCTCGTCCGCTATCATCGCAGCATTGATCCCCACCGAACGCAGGCCATGTGCCTGACCGGGCTTCGCTGCCGTTGCGCCGAATGCCTCTGCTGCCGCATGAACCGCTTCCTGCGCCGCCTCCAGCGTGCCAAAAGAGATTTCGACCGGAAAGGATTTTCCTTATGACCACTTGTCCCCATTGCCTCGGGTCCTCCTGCATCCATTGCCGCGAGCATCGGAGGGAATTAAACCGCCGGCCACGGCGCAGCCGCCTTACCGAGGAGGACCGCCGGGCATTGGGCCTCTTTCTGCGCCGTCCACTGCGGGCGGCCAGAATCGGGTCCCGGGCGACGGTCCAGGGCGCTCACCGCATGACGCCGGTGCTCCCTGCGGGCTTTTCCCTCCTTCTGCTTGCCGGGGCTGGCCAGGGGACTTAGCTTTGGCGCATGGAAAACCAGGAACCGCCTGAGCCTATCCCCGGCATCGACCGGCCGCTGACGCCGGCGGAATGCAAACGCCTGGCCGACAGCTTCGCCGACCTGCCGCCGCAATTTCAACTCAGTGCCGAGGACTTGGAACTCATGGAGGAAGAAGGTCATGGTAAAGCGATGCGCTACGGCACCCCCCAAGAGGCCATTGCCGCCATGCAGCGCCGGTTGGCCGGGCTGACCCGGCAAAAGGCCGAAACGCTCAACGCGCTCGACGATTGCACTGAGGAACTGCGCCAAAGCCTGTTGAACGGCCTGGAGACTTTGAACCGCCAAATCGCCGCGACGCAGCAGCGCCTGGACGCCTACCAATTTCAACTACGCCAGGAAAATTGACTACTCCGCCACTGGGCCGGGCTGATTGGCGTGGCGCCTCCCATTCAGGCCATTGTCGGGCAGTCTAAAGCCAAAAAAGACCTGAAGGTTTCTATTTCGTCTGCCCGGTCCCTTTTTGGCTGGCGGTCTTGAAGACCACGGAGACCGGCTCAAGCGGCACGCCCTCCTCGCTGCGGAAGCCTTGGCAAGTTTCGGAGTTGAGCATGAATTCGTAAGAGCAATCCGGCTTGAGCCTGACCGGCGCGGTCCAGACCTTGCGTTGGGCGTCATAATGGACGCCTTTGCCGGTGGGTTCGGGACAATGAGGGCCACCATCGCCCACAAATGACCAGGACTTGTCGGCCATAGGCCGATCAAAGACCACCTGGATGGCGGTCAAGCCTGGATCAACGTCTTGCGCCCCGTTGGCGGGAATCATGGAAACGACTTTGGGCCGCTTGCCGGCCAAATCAGTCCGCGCCTTGGCAGTCTGCGTCTTGGGAAACTTCTTCGCCGTCTCGGCAAAGAAGGTGACCAGGCGCGGCGAGAACTCCTCCAGCGTTGGATACTGCTCGCGGTGCGCCTCATACTCACCCAGCAGGTCCGACATCTCCGGCATCCAGAGAAAGCCGTTCCGTTTCTCCGCCTGAATGGCGCGCCGGGCGGCCTCCTCCCCTTCATACTGGCGCTGATAACGGATGACACAGACACGGACGAGTGACTCTTTCAACAACGTCTGTCCGTTGCCATAGGCCCCCCGGGAGTAGGAGCGAATCTGCCCGGCAACGTGCTCGAAGAGGGCATCGCCTGACGCCTGAAGTTCGGCCAGGTGGCGCTCGATAATTGGATTGGCATAGGAATGGCAAAACTCATGGACGACAATGGGCAGCGTGTTGAGCGTAAATTCGGGCATGCCCTGCTTATCGGTTTGCCACACGCCGAGAACGCAATAGAGTTCTTCGTGGCCGTCCGCCGCCCGGAAATGCGGGCCATAGGACCCCCCGCCGCCACCGAGTAATCCCGGCACGACGGTGAAGCTGGCGTGCGGCCGCTTGCCAAAATAGCCGTCGAACCACTTGAGGTGGGCTTCTTTCTCAATGAGTGTCTGCATTCGCGCCGCCGTAGTTTGGTAGAGCGGACGGTGCTGCTCGATGAACTGCTGGAACGAACTGTCTTTGACAAAATGCTGCGCCGCCGCCAAGAAATTGCTCACCTCGGGAGCAGTCCAGCGTTGGTCCAGGCCCTCAGGCCAGGGTTCGAGCGGGAGCTTGAGCTTGACGTGCTCGGCATCGGTCAAATGGATCGCCATGCTCATGACGGCATCATAGGAAACGCCGCGGGTGTCACGCAGCTTATGTGCCAGCTTGATTACCGCATGGCTGCGATATTTCCCAAACTGCTTCTCCGCGTCCTCGGCGTAGGATTTCACCCTCCCCTCGCTGTACTCCGGGTTGCCCGCCAGGCGAAAGATGAGGCTCAAGAGTTCCACGCGCGGATTGACTTCCACTCGCAGCGAGTGCGCGGAGCCTGGGGCCGCCGGGCCAGTGGCGCGGTTGGTGGATTCGGCAGCCATCACCGGCGATTGAGCCAACCCGGCTGCCGCTGCAATGACGATGGCAAGGTGAGGCATTGATTTCATAGGTTCGGTTTCGGTCTTTCTTCACGGGCCGCAGCGTGCGGAAACACTCCAGCACGCGCTCGACAGGTTACTAACGGAACACCAGGCAAAGGTTACGGTTGCGGATTCCGATGAGGTCAAAGCCCCCCAGAGCCGTTCGCTCCGCAATGCCTTCAGTGAAATCAACACTCTACCAAAGGAAAGGATTATCGTGTATCCTCATCAACTCCCCTTGCTGGACGTGCCGCGCAAGCGGCGCAAACCCAACCTCGAGTTCAACCCCAAGGAATTCAAGGTCCAGTCCATGCGCGAGTGTCCGACTCCCGCCGACATGCAGCTTTGCGACACGCCGGACAAAGCCGCTGCCTATTGGCGGGCGCACGTGCCCACCCATCCCTATTTCAATCCCGACGTGGAATGCTTTGTCACCCTGCTGGTGAACACACGCCGGAAGATTCAAGGTCATGTGCTCATTTCCACCGGCACGCTGGACACCATCCTGGTCCATCCCCGTGAAGTGTTTCGGCCCGCTATCATCGCCGCCTCCGCGGCAATCATCCTGGCGCATTGCCACCATTCCGGGGACCCAACGCCGAGCGAAGCGGACATCAAAGTCACCCGGGACCTCATCCGGGCTGGGCAGTTGCTCAAGATTGAAGTGCTCGACCACATCATCCTGGGGCAGCCCAGCCCAGACCGGCAGGAGGATTTTGTCTCGCTCCGGACCCTGGGCTACTTCTATGGCTAACCCCTTCCGACTCCATCCAATTTCCCGCCGCGCGTGCGGCGGGGCAGCAGCAGACCAAAACCAAAACATGCATACCTATGCCTGAAAAATCCAAAACCGTCCTCTTCGCTCGTGAAAAGGACACCAAAAACACCGTGAAATTCGCCGAGGTCCAAACCCAGGGCCAGGCCCCCATCGTGGGCACGCTCTACGTCCAGAAGTGGTTCGCCGGCGCGACCCAAAACCTCAAAGTCACGGTCGAAGTGCAGTAATCCACCTCGGAACCAACCCAAGGCGGGCTTTATCGCCCGCCTTTTCTCTTTTATGGAACGCCACGATGCCTTGCGCCAGCTCTCCCCCGAGACGGCAATGCCGGAGCCGCCCGCGCCGTCAGCCAAGCCAAAGCGGTCCCCCAAACCGCCGCCACTGCTGCACGGGTTGGCGGAAGTCACCCCCGAATCACTCGCCTTCCTCTACGGTGGTCCGGACCAACAGCCGGGCGATTACCAGCGCAATCTGGCGCGCGCTGAGGACATCCGCCGCGACTTCACCACCTTCTGCGAAACCCACCTGCACTTTGCCAACTGGCGGCAGGCCTGGAGCGCTTTCATGGCCCAACGTCCCCCGGAAGTCCTCCCGTCCCCAGTTCCAATTCCTTTCCCGCAACCCCCGTCTCTCAATCCTCAACCGATCACGCTTGCGCCCGCCCCACCGCCTTGGCGACGGCGGTGGCAGGCTGTGGCAGCCGTTCACGGATAATCCACCCTATGAACTTGACCTTCAGACAAACCCCGTGCGAGGCCGCCCCGGACTGCCTCACCCTCTTCGATGGCCAAACCCCGGTCGCAACGATTGTCACCACCCACGGGCCAAACGACCAAGAGCGTGAACTGGCAACGCTTTTCTGCGCCGCTCCGGAACTCCTCCTCCGCGCCCATGACATGCTCTGTGCCGTCGTCCGGGACGACTTCGCTGATGTCTCCGACATTATTGGCGACCTCCGCCTGGCCCTCAACCTGCCGGTCACCGACTGCGATAATTGCCGCCAGTGCATCGCCATCGCCGAGGCCGTCGAGCGCGGCGGCGAGACCCTCTGCCCCGACTGCGCCGAAGCTTCCGACTCCCTCTAATCCGCAACCAACGATAAACCTATGCCACAATACTCCGGCGACCCGCGCTGGCTCACCGCGCGCTTTGCCTCCAAATGCCCTTGCGGGAAAACCATCCAACGCGGCGAGCGTACCTTCTACTACCCCCGCACCAAAATCGCCCTGTGCCAGCAGCCGTGCGGCCAAAAGGCCAGCGCCGAATTCGCCGCCGCCGCGCAGGATGAAGCCTTCTGCGGCGGACAGTCCTGCTAACTCTTATGAAAATAATAAAGATGCTCAACGCGATAAGCAGAAAAAGTCCGACGAGCGAATTAACGGCTATCCAGCCGAAACATGACGCGAAGCCAAAAACAAAAAGGCCAGAAACTACCACTTTAGTAATCCACGATGCCTCCGTCGCAAAATCGAAATATGCAACAAGCGCGACGCTCGCAAACAAAACTATAAGTGCGTGTGGCATAACGCTCGCAAGCAGCCTAACGTAGGGTGAGCCACCGTCGACTCGCGACGCCAACCGCGACAGCGGAGCTAACAGCGCCAACAACGGCTGGCTCCGGCGATTTGTTAAGCCGCATTTTCAATTCTTTCTGACGATCCCGTTTTCCTCACGCCGCGTCTTGCCACTACTGCGGCGGCGGCATAATGCCACTCGCCTGCGCCGACGTGCGGTCCCGCATCCAAAGCCAGTCCTTCAGGTCCTGCGCGCCGACCACCGGAGACCGATTGCCCTTTTTCGGACTGGAACTGAGCCAGCGGTGGGATTCAGAATGGCCATCCGCAAAGGCAAACCCGCAGCCCCCATTATGGTAGGTCCCCGGAGCGTCAACCCAAACAGCCTTTTCCATACCAAAGCCAAAGGCCGCATCATTGAGGCCGGTCACATCCTCATCCACCAGGACCCACAGCATGGCCGGCCCCGGGGCGCGGATGGTGGAGAATTTGTCATAAGTGAACCAGGGTGTATTTCGGATATGATGATAGGTATTGTCCAACCAGGGGCCATTGACCGGCAGATTCGGGACGCCGCGATGCGGCATCCACGTTCCTGTCGCAGCGCCGGAATCGAACCCCGGACAAATCGTGCCGACGGCCTGGCTCATGGAGAAAGTTCGGGCCGCCGGCACAATCTGGCCAAGCAGAGCGGGATTGCTGCCCTGATAGCGCCCCATGCGTTTATCTCCGGGACAGTGAAACACGGAGACATTGCCCTTCAAATAGGGAGCCACCAAACACCGGTTGGGGTCCTTTAGCACGTCGGGATTGAATTCCTGGGGTTGGCCCACCCCGGCATGACCGCCGCACCAATTATGACCCTGAACGGTGTTCCCATCGTCAGGGTTGGGAGGAAAGAAATCATTGTTCTCGGCCGAGTAGAGCGACAGCGCGTAGATCATCTGTTTGCCATTGTTCAAGCAGTAAACTCCCTGGGTCTTTTGTCTGACCCTGGACAATACCGGCAGCAGCAGGGCGGCGAGAATACCAATAATCGCGATAACGACCAGCAGTTCAACCAAGGTAAACGCCCGCCTCGATTTCGTCTTCATAACTGTTTAATTAATTTATCCCAATCCAAGCTGAAAAGGTGCAATTATTTGACCTTTTCCACCACCAGCATTTCGATGGTCTGATGGTCCGGGATTAATTCCAAACCGAGTTGGTCCAAAGCGGCTTGCTTCAATCCTTCGGAGTTGTAGTTCTGTTCGCTCGCGTTCCATGTGAGATCAGCGTCATACCTGCCGGTGAGGCCGGTCTGATCAATTACGGGCGTTTTCAAATATTGTTCGAGGGAAAATGCCAGGTTGGAAACGGGTTCGTTTCTTATTTCGAATCGTCCCGCGGAAGTGTCGTTGAGATTGACTGAACTTGGGTCTGCGGCGGGTTTGAGCCCCAGAGCATTCTGTTTTGCCACCTTGAGAATCAAAACGTCTGCGTCACGCATTTCCTTTCTTCCCACCAGGCCGAATTTTTCCGTAATCGCGGCCTGCAACGCTTTCAGTTGGTGGTCAGGGAGGCTCACAATGTAGTCATATGTGCCCGTCGGCAGCTTCCCAGAATAAATAATGCGCGGCTCCCGTATTTGATACGCGTTCTGCAAAAGCCTGCCCACGGACTTGTTAAATGCCATCTGTTTGATGCCATCTGAACTTGTTAAAGCCCTTGAGATCCATGCTGTGCCGAATCCTTGGTCGAGTTTCGCCGGCCGGATGGAGACAATGGGCGGCGCGGTATCCAATTGCTGCGTATCAGGGGCGGTAATGTGGCGCCAGACGGCCTCCTCGCGGTAGTGTGCCATTTCCATCACGGTGATAGTGGTGGTGCCCCCTGCGCCGAGCAGAACGGCAGCGCCGCCGATGATTGCTGTTTTTGCCTTGGTCCAGGCCATGATTTTCAATGCTCCCTTGACGAGGGTTAAAGTGGAACCGGTGGCCGTTGCGCCTTTGGCAACCGCCACGGCGGTCACGGAATTTGTCAGCGCCACCGGCGCGGCTTGAACGGAATGGGCCGAAATCGCCCCTGCGGTGATGGCCGATGTCGAGACCACTCCGCATTTGGAAAAATAGCGATGCAGCTTTTCCAAAGCGCGGCTCACCCGTTTCTTAGCGGCATCTTCATTCGCGCCCAGGGCGGCGCCCACTTCACTCAGAGTACGGCCTTCAAAGAATCGCAGCAACAGCGCGTCGCGGTCGGTTTGGCCGAGCCGCAGCATTCCCTCCTCCAGGAGCGGGGACAATTGTTCCCAGACGGCATCGGGTTGGTCACTCTGAAGTATGGATTGCATATAGGCTTCCTGTTCGCGCGCGCGCCGGCGCTGTTCCTTCTTGCGGGCCGCGTTTGAGACGTAGCAGGCGGTGCGATAAAGCCAGCCGGTGAGAATGGTCTTTTCGTGCAGCGACCCTGCCTTTCGCGCCAGAATGATGAACACAGCCTGCGTGATTTCCTCGGCCAGTTGCGGGTCGCGCACCTGCCGCAAAGCCGCCGAGTAAACCAGATTGGCATGGCGTGAAACCAGCTCGGCAAAGGCGCTCTCGGACTGCTGAGCGGCGTATTGCCGGGCCAACTCCATGTCATCGGTTGCCATTCATATAATCATGCACGCCCGGAGGCAAAAAGGGACAAAGAATTTGCAGGTTTAACCGGTAGATTTGACGCTAAACCAGAGCACGGGATACCGCCGAACACTTTGAAGGCTGCGCACATTAACTGGCCGGCCGGAAATCCACACAGAAATTGATGACCTTTCCAAAATCCAGAATGAACGTCAGGCCCAGCCGCCTGTATTCCAATTGCTCCTGCCCGTCGCCCCACGGCTGGCCGGTCGTCGGCTTGCCGAACTCCTTGATGACGTCTGCGCGGCTTGATTCCATTCCGACACCGCCTTTGGTGCGCCCCTTGAATCGCTTGACCCCGGGATACTTCAGCATCGAGTCTCCGCAAAAGATCACCATAACACCTTTCCTGGTCAGGCCGACGGACATTCCGAGCGTCTTGTCATAGACCATGATTTTGCCCTGCCACCTTTCCGGCTTGCCCAGGACCGCTTCGACTTCATTCGTGGTCATTCCCTTTCGCACTTTGCCAACGCTTTGGCCCGGCACGATGAGGATCGGCTCTTCCGACCGGGTTGGCAAAGGGTTCGTATTCACACCGCTACCGGAAGCAGCGGCGATCATTACACCTGCGACAAACGAAATCGTCGCCCCAAGCCAGACTGTGAACTTAATGATCATCCAGGTCATTACTGCTTGATGCAATAAAACCTCTGATTCTCTTGTGGATTGATGCTCAGAACATTCGTGGCTGTCCCGCTGGCCGAAAAGGAGTTGGTGACGATGACCGACCAATTCGCCAATGGCAGCGTGAGGTTCGTAGTGGACAGCACGTAGAAGGTCCCGCCAGCGACACCGTTAGTGACGGTGATGGAGAGCTGCGTGCCCGAGAAGACTAGCGAGGAGATACTGGGCGGCACGGTTGCGCTGCGGGGGCCAAAACGAACACCGTGGAGCACTTTGTTGAAAGGGCCGGCATTGACGAGCGCCATGGCCGTGGAAGACGGGCCGTTGTCAACCATCGAGCTCAAGATGGATGCGGTATCGGTGGTAAAGAGCGCCGCCCCCAACACGTTGCTGCCCCATTGGGTGATGCCGGCGGGAAAGGAAACCGCCAACCCCAGGGCGCCATTGGTTTGATCCACTGGCAAGGTATAACTAAAAACATAACCGCCTCCGGAAGAATTAGTGTCCCAGCGCTGAATGCCTCCGCCTTTTAGGGTTGATTGGGTGAAGACACCGCTGTCGGCAATATAAATTGTCTGGCCATCCGGGCTGATGGCAAAATCGTTGGGGTGGCCGCCCTCGTTCAACAGCAGCGTTGCCGTCGCGGAGCCAAAGGACGCTGGTTCCGGTGTTCCGCTGCAAAGATACAGGCCGCTCCCGCTCGTGCCGAACACATCGGAATAGACAAGATTGGTTCCGAAAATCTGTACTGCGTGTGTTCCCGTGAGGCTGGACGTGGAGATGGCGGGAATGCCGCTTCCGTCACGATAAGCTGTGTCTTGTGTGTCCATGCATTTGATGCCGCCCGCCGTTCCCGCCTGCCCCGCTGTCCAAAAATTGGTGCCGTCCAGGGTTACGCAACTGCGTATGCTGTGATTGGCCCCGCTGTTGCCTTTGCTGTTGGCCCCGGTGTAAAGCCCGCCGTTGGTATAGGCGAGCGTGTACTCGCCGGAAGCGTTGACCACGGCCAGACCCCTCCAGTAAGGCCCGCCGTTCGCAGCCGTGGTTACATCCGCACCGCTGAAGGGATAGTTCTCACAGTACGCGCCGAAGGTCAGGAATTGCTGGTTTGGGGAAAGCGTCAACATGCCCGCATTGATATAGTCGTATCCCGTGCCGGGCAACAGCAACGCGGGGCTGCCATAGACGCTTGCGGGGCTGCCCGCGCCATAACTTTCACCCACGCTCTCGTCCGGAATCTGAGTGGTGCTTACGTATGCGCCGTTAGTGGTGTACTGATCGAGGTAAATCGTGTTGCCCGTGGCGCCGCTGAGGGTTTGGACGCCATCGCCCACGCGAAGTACTACGAGATTGTTGGGATGCAGCGGGATCGGTGTGGTGGAAACATTCAGCGTCACGGAATTGGTGACATATATTCCGGAACTGTCCACGACACTGATCTCGTATTGGCCGGAATCGGCCGTTTGAATGTTGGTCAGCACGAGTGAGGCGCTGGTTTGTCCCGCGAGGAGGCTGTTCGACTGATACCATTGATACGAAAGGGTCCCCGTTCCCGAGGCGGAGACCTGAAAAGCCACATGATCGCCGGCTCGCTCGTTAATCACCGGCGGATAAACGAATTGGATGACGGGCGCGGCCGCCGCCGGCCACGCGCCGAGGAGAATCAAGCCGATAAGTGCGGCGAAGGCACTTTCGGACTGATGGGCGGTGTATTCTCGCGCCAATTCCATGTCATAAGTTGCCATATACGTGTAAATGCACGCCCGGAGGCAAAAGGGGACAAAGAAAGTCAGCGACCTCCGGCAAAGCCGGAGGCTTGAAAGCTGGGAGGCGGCAGAGCCGCCCTGCTCCGCTTCTCGGACGTTCCTCGTCAATCTCGGGCATCTCGTGAACTCCGCTCGCAATCCACGCCTCCCGCCCAAGTCGATTCGGTTTCGCCCTGTCCACGAAGTGCGAGTGCCGACCCCGGTTCGCTTCCACCGCGTAACCCTTCTCAAATATCGGCGAGCTACGACTCTATTACGCTGCATCGATGCCATTCCAAATATTCCCGGAACTGTAAAACTTTGGGAGTCTCCCCGGCAAAGCCGGGGGGTTTCCCATTGGACTAAAATCAATCTATGTTAAATCGACACGATCCGTTAAGTGCCTCGGCCCCTGTGGCCGTGGCCGAACCCGCAACCCCCAACCCCGCAACCGCCCCCGTGCAGACGCCTGCCCGGGGCGGCCTCAAAAAGGTCCAGCTTGGCGGTATCGCCAAGAAGAAGGATGACACCAGCACCAAATACCCGGTCTATCCCGATGCGGATGGCTCCGCCGCCGAACTGG
>JBEKJO010000105.1:0-21764 GCA_050011195.1 Verrucomicrobiota bacterium
GCGACACTTGCTGCGGCGGGGGAGCAGCATCGCAAAGGCACTGCAGGAAAATCATCCAAGGCGACCGCGCCAATTGCAGCGACTCAAAAAACTCACGGTCCGGTAGGTTAATGCTTATGGGGGAGGCCCCCCCCAGTACCACCGTCGCCCTACCGTTGCACCACCGTCGCACCTACGTCGTACCTACGTCGTACCTACGTCGTACCAACGTCCCAAGGCTGGCTCGGGAGGGACGGAAGGCGGAAGTGTCCTGAAAGTGGACGGTTGAGTGGCCTGGTGGCTTTTGCGGCTTCGTGGATTGTGGCTTGGATGTTACGGAGGTCGCGAGAGGGTGCAGCTTGCTGGCGCTTTGGTTGGGGCCGGGCGTTCGACAGCGGCAGCAAGCTGGACGCACTCCATGCGCTTCGCGCGGCAGTTCGTCCAGCGAGCCAAACCGATCTGAACGCAGAGACGCAGAGGAACGCGGAGAAACGCAGAGAAGAATGCCTCTCTGCGAACCTCTGCGAGTTTCTGCGCCTCTGTGTTAAATCCTCGCCGGCTGCGAGCAAACCGGGATAGAGCAGTGCCAAGACTCAACCGAACTGCGCGAAGGGTTTGGACTGCGAGGAAGCTCTGCTCCCGCTCTCGCACCACCCCCGCCTTACGACAGCGGCAGCAAGCTGCACGCACTCCACACGCTGGCGCGCAATTCGTCCGCTCGATCCGTAGGTGACGGAGCAGCATTTGGCAGAATCCACCTTGCTCCTTAAAGCCGGGAAAATTCCCCATTCCGGGCTTGCATCTTTGGCGCCAAGCTGTCAAAACGCACCTCGAATGAACAACTACATCTCCGCAGCCGCAAATATTCCCATCGGTCCGCCGGCTGCTGTCCGGGCTACCAAGGAGCAAACCCATGTCCTTCGGAGTATGATGAGTGGTGACGCTACATGGATTGCACTCAAACAGGCAGTCGCAGAGCTTACGCGCATCGCCCCTCAAGACCACGACGTGCTTGTTCAGGTGGGAGATGTCTTGGTTCTTAAAGCTCGCTTCATCGAACCGCACGCCTTTCTTTTCGAGGGCATCAATCAGGACGGCCATAGCACCGGGATAGTCATACATTTCAGCCAGCTCGCTGCCCGTGTAGTTTATCTCCCGAAACGCGGGCCGAGCCGAGTCATCACAGGATTTTCCAATGCGGCGTCTGCCTAACGTCGCTACGCGTCACGTATGGACAGAAGAATTAAGGCAACGCAGAACAGAGACAAGGCTGTGCGCCTCAACGCGGCTTGGGGTGTTGGCGCAGCCCAAGTTCGCTATAGCGACGATGGCCACTGGTATGCCACGCTCGCCCGCTTCCCGGCTGCTTTGTTCGACGCCCACGGCTATGTCCTGTTTGCGACCGAGGCGGAGTATCGGACTTCGCCACACCTCAGCATCGGTAAGCAAATCAGCGTTCCGAAGCCCGGTATTTCAGCGATACCCGGTTATGTCCGCGTCTCCGACTCAGACGCATCGCCCAGCCTTGACGTGGACATTCACACCGTCGCCGCCACTGAAGGGCGTCGTCGTCTGGTCTTGCACCTTCAGCGCGAACGGAATCAGACGGTCGTGCGCAACAAGAAGAAGCAGGCGGCATCGCTCGACTGCGAGGTATGCGGGTTTTCTTTCAGTCGCGCTTACGGCAGCACCGCGAGCGACTACTGCGAGGTTCACCACTTACTGCCGTTGTCCGATGTTGAGGATAGCACCCAAACCCGAGCCGGAGACCTTGCGATACTGTGCGCCAACTGCCATCGCGTCGTTCATCTGCACAATCCGCCTTACACGCTGACTCAGGTCAGGAGTATGCTCGCCAAATGACAACACCCGCGACGCCTAACGTCCGTTAGACGCAGGCGCGCTTTACCGCGGCGATACGCCCGCGATGCTCAGCGTCAGTTCAATCGTGTCCGACACCTGCGCGAAGGCGAGGCAAAGCGGGGGGCGGGCAAGTTTCACTATTCCGGTTCGACGCGGTCAGGGGCTGGACTCCGGCTCCGGCGGCAAGCCCGCGTTGTGTGCAGGTTGTCGCGCGCGAGCCATGACTCACGCGGGCACGAGTTCAGGCATTGGCCGCAAGGCGCACGGTTTCACCGCGCGGGCAATGCGGGCCTCAAGTTTGTCGGCAGCCGTTTCCAAATCGTAGTGCGCCTGCAAGTCCATCCACCAGCCGAGGCGTGTGCCGAAATAACGCGAGAGGCGCAAGGCCGTGTCGGCGGTGACGGCTCGCTGGCCGCGCACGATCTGGCTTATGCGCATGGGCGTGACGCCAAGGGCTTTGGCGAGCGCGTATTGGCTCAAGCCCAGCGGTTCCATGAAGTCGTGAAACAGGATTTCGCCCGGATGCACCGGAGCAAGCTTTTTGGTCTTCATAAGGGACAGCAGCTTGAACTCGGACTCGTTGTCGCGCTGGCTGTAAATGTTCTCACATCGGTGTGAGCGTAGAAATGGGTCGCCCGATGTCAAGGAGTATCGGTGGGAGTGTCGGTGGGAGAATCCGCCATGCCACCACTCAGCCGCGTTCAAGGGGCGCACTTGACAGTCCGGGATGCCCTCAATACACTCGGCCCATGCGTGTGAAAGAGAATCGGCTCTCTTTTGCTCTGCGCAGTGTCGGTTCCCCATTGGGAATTTTACATCGGTGACTCAACAAACATGAAAACAGACCTCAAGACCGTAACCGTGCCACGAATTCAAGCTCGGGTGGCTGAGCAGCACGACTCAATCGTCCGCTTCATGCGGGACATCTGCGCCATTCCCAGTGTGATGGGGCGGATCGGCGAGGTTGGCAAACGGATCATGGAGGAAATGCGCCGGCTGGGCTTTGAGGATGTTCGCTTTGACCGGATGGGCAACGTTCTCGGGCGGATGGGGCGGGGCCGCAAAATCCTCCTGTATGATTCCCACATTGATACGGTGGACATCGGTGACCGCTCCGCGTGGGGCTGGGACCCATTTCAAGGCAATGTCGAGAACGGAATCCTGTTTGCTCGCGGGGCCGGCGATGAGAAGCAGTCCACACCCGGCATGTTGTACGGCATCGCCTTGGCCAGGGAACTCGGCCTGCTTGAAGGTTTCACGGTGTATTACTTCGGCAATATGGAAGAAGACTGCGATGGGCTGGCCTGCCAGGCGTTGGTCGAGCGCGAGGGCCTCCGCCCGGACTGTGTCGTCGTCGGCGAGCCGACCGAGATGAATGTGTACCGCGGCCACAAGGGGCGGGTGGAACTGAAAGTGGTCGCGAAGGGCCGCTCGATTCACGCCGCTTCAAACCAACTCGGGGACAATGCGGTTTACAAGATGATGCCCATTGTCGCCGGAATCGAGCAACTCAACGACCAGTTGCACATCGATCCGTTTCTCGGTCAGGGCCGAATCACCGTGAGCAAGATCGAGTGCCAGACCCCCTCGATCAACGCCGTCCCGGACGAATGCACGATCTACATTGACCGCCGGCTGACCTTCGGGGAGACGAAAGAGGAGGCCATCGCCCAAGTGGCAGCGCTGATCCCCGAGAACCAGCGCGGCCACATCCGGGTCGAAATGCTGCACTATGACACACCGAGTTACACCGGTTTCGTCTATCCGGTGGAGAAGTACTTCCCCGCCTGGGCGCTCGACGAGGACCACCCTTTAGTACAGGCCGGTCTGAAGGCGGCGCAGATGTTGTGGGGCGGGACGCCGAAGACCGGCAAGCTGAACTTTTCAACCAACGGCATTTATTGGATGGGCAAGGCCAACATCCCAACCGTCATCTTTGCGGCTGGTGACGAAACCACCGCGCACGGCGTGCTCGACCAGGTGCCGCTGGCCGACCTGGTGCGGGCAACGGAGTTTTACGCCCTGCTCCCGGCGCTGCTCTGATTGCCTGGATTGGTCCTGGACTCCGGCTCCGGCGGCAAGCCCGCTGGCCTCAAGAGCGCGCCTGCCGCCTCCAAATCCCCGATGGCTTCGCGGAGTCGAGGTTCATCGGACTTGGTTCGCGCCAGTGTTTGTTCCAGGGCGGCCAGTTCGTCCAGCGCCTGTTGTTCGGCCTGGCGGGTCAATTCGTTGATGCCCGCCGCCACGCGGTCACACCAATCCGCGGCCAGGCGCGAGAGGTTTTTCTCCACTTCCCACCGCGTTTTGCGCAGCAGCACGTGTTCAATTGGCCGGCGAAACAGCGTGAGTGGAATGAGCCAGCCCATCGTGGCAAACGCCGCGTCGAAAGCATAAGCCACGTCCACCGGCGGAGCGGATGGCTCGCGCACTTCGAGAGAGAATTCGCGCGGGGTGAGCGACACGCCCAGCGCGGCCTTGACGTGGACGGCCAAGCGGTCGTGAAAAGCGCGGAGGGTGCGCGTCAGGTGCTGGCGGGCGCGGTGCAGCGGCGAGCAGAACATGGCTTGTTGCGAATGCGAGACTTCGCTCAACTCGCGAAGGAGAAAGGCGCCCAGCCATTCACGCCACGCTGCCAGCAATGGCGGCAGGCGCAGCTTCCAGCGCGGGAGTTGCTCGCGCAGTTCCGTGGTGATTTTGGCCCGCAACGCCGCTTGCGTCGGTTGAAGCTGACTGAGCGACCAATCGAGCGCGTTGGCCGACCAGTCGCGCGAGAGAATGCTTAACTCGGACCGCAGCAGGTCGAATTGGCGGCGTTCCTCGCCCAGTTTCTCGCGCAAGGCCTGCCGCGAGGACTCGGCCTGAGTCGCGGCGGCCAGTGCGATTTGCAGATAATTGAGCGTTTGACCCACCAGCGAGTGCAACTTATGACGGACAATCTGGTCGGCCACTTCACCGCGGCTGCGGACGAGCGGGAAAAGCAGGTTCTGCTCAAGCGCGGTCTTTAAGCCGCTTTCTCCCGGCCGCACGGAATAGAAAAAGACTGGCAACTCTGTTTCCCATTTGTGGCGGAGTTGCTGGCGGACGAACGCGAGCACTTCGGCCCGCTGCGGCTTGGTCAGCAAATCCGCCTTCGTCAGCAGGAGCACAATCCTCGGTGTGTGGCGGCGCAACTCTTCGAGCAGGGCGAGGTCGCGCTCGGACAGCGGCGCATCGGAACTGACCGCCACCAGCGAGGTGCCCACGTTGGGCAACCACTTCATGGCGGCCTCGGTGTTGTGCGTGAAGGCGCTGCCCAAACCGGGCGTGTCCACAAATTGCAGCGGAGCCAGGGCTTGGAGCGCGGGCAATTCCACTTCCACGGACGCTACCTGTTTCCGGTTGTCGGGATTCTCGTTCTCGCCGACGAAAAGCCCGATGTCCGTGACCGGGATCACCTCGGCCCGCCCATCCGCGAAGCGCACCTCCGCCCGCTCCACCCGCCCAAAGCGCAGACGCGTGATCACCGCCGTCAGCGGCACCACGCCGATGGGCAGCACGTCCCGCCCGGACAGGTGGTTCAGAAACGAACTCTTGCCCGCCTTGAACCGGCCAAACACGGCCACGTCAATTCCGCTGCGCCGGTGCAGCAACCCGCCACACGCTGCAATTTGCGGCTGCAGATTGGCCAGCTTCAACTCATCTGCCAAGCCCGATACGCGGTCAAGAATGCCGTCAAGCTGTACCATGCTTCAAATGTTCCAACGGCAGATGCCCGCCGGTGCGCAACACTTCGGCCAGGGTGTTAATGATATGTTGTTGAAGGCCCAAGCCGCCATAGGCCGCGACCGTTTTCTCCACGTCATAAGCGACCCGGTGCAGGGTGACCTCACCGTCGTTCCAAACGGCGTAGGCCGCGCGCGGGTCGCCATCTTTGGGCTGGCCGACGCTGCCGGGATTAACCGCCAGCGTCCGGCGGAAGCGCGTTTTCATCGGCAGATGCGTGTGGCCAACAAAGAGGAAGTCGGGATAGTTGGCCCAGTTCAACTCTGATTCCCACAGCGTGATCGGGCTGTCTTCCGGCAGATAGAGATAGAGCGGGTCGGAAGGCACCGCGTGGCAGGCGACGCAGACCGCGGTATCAAATTGGAGCCGTTGCAGCGGCTGCAACCCTGCCAAAAATTGCCTCATCTCCGGCGTCAAGACCTGTTTGCTCGCTGCTTGCGTGGCAGCGGCCAGCGTCTGGTAAGCCGCCGAGGAGCGAGAGCCTTCGTCCAGGGCGACTGCGCGGTCATGATTGCCTTGCACCAGCCAATCGGAGGTAAGCGTCTGCATGGCCCAGGCAATACACTCGGCGGGCTGTGGGCCATAGTTGACCAGGTCCCCGAGGCACAAAATCTGGTCAACCTTCGGCTCGGCGGCCAACACCGCTTGCAGGGCGGGCCAGTTGCCGTGAACGTCAGAGATAAGTAATATCTTCATAGCTCGCCATTCGGGTTCCATGGAAAGCAGGTTCCTTTGGCGCCAACCAGATGGATGATAGCCCGCAGATGGGCATCTTCTTCATCACGGTTTCCAAGGGACCGTCGCAGGGATTCCGTCTTCATCCCAAAGCTCTGCATGTCCTCCGCCATTTCTTCGAAACGGCGGGCGGCCTCAGTCAAAAGAAAGCGAGCGATTTCCTCGCCGGTGGAGGCTGCGAGGAGCAATCCCAAATGGCGCAGACAGGGTCCTCCCTGTGAGCGCGCGTAGGCCTGACGTCCGTCCGGCTCGCGCACGAAAGCGGCGAGCTGCTGGATGTAGGCTGATTCGGCCTGGCACAAGAGTTGGCAGACACGGCAGGTGCTGAAATTCCTCACAATCTGCAGCGGGAAACGCCCGGTTCGCGGGTCCTGCGCCGCCCTTGAAAGGAGCCGCGACACTTCCTCCACCAGCCTGGCGTGTCCCACGGATGCGCCGACCGGTGAGGAAATCGCTTTCAACTGCCAGGTGTGGAGCGGACAGAATCCCAACTCGGCGGCGAAATCGCGCTGGGCCTGCTCGTCGGCATAGAGAGTAGCTTGCCATTTTGACAGGAAGCCAAAGGCCGCTGTGGTCAAGCGCTCGCACACCGGGCAACTCCGGGTTTGCAGGTCGCGGGCAAGGTCCGTCTGCTCTGGTTTGGGAAGGGGCAGCTCCTCCGCAAGTTGCGGCGTTCGCGGTTCAATCCTTTCTCTCGAGAACCCGTCCACCGGCTTCCTTGTCGGCGCACCGAACTGGAAAGTTTCCGCGCGCAACGCGAGCAGCCTGGCCCGGACGGCGTGAAGCGCTGAGTCGCCATACTCTGAATCCACCAGCACGGGCTTGCCGTCGTACAACAGGCCAAGCGCCGCCAATGGTTTGCCCGTAATGGCCGCGAGAACGCGGGAAGCGATCTCAGCGGCCCGGTTTTCCACTTCCTCCACCAAAGCATCCACTGCTTTGCACGCGCTGTTCGCAGCGAACGCTACCACCTGGTCCTGGAAAGATCGCCTCAGGCGCGCGCATTCTGTTTCCAGATTCTTCTTAAGCCAGCGCCGTGTCAGGGTGGCGGGCAAAACGGCCAGTGGCCAGCGAACAGGCGTTTCCCAGCGGAGGTCCGGCAGAAACGGCGGCTCGAACTTCAGGTCCAACCGCCAGGGCGGAAGCACGTCTGCGGGCTGGTTTGCGGACTGCGGCAGGCCCAAGACACTGGCCGCAAGCGTGTGGATGCTGCTTACGTTGGATTCAAGTTGCTGCCAGGGATCACGCGCCGCCGCGTTCAGCGCCAAGCTGAGCCGGTCCTTCTGTCCCGACAACCAGAACCATGCGCCCCGCCGCAGTTGGCGCAGCACAAATCGCACGCACCGTTTTAGCATCGGCGCGCATCGCTGCCATCTCGCCTGAGTCAGCAGGCGCTCACTACGCGACAACCATCTGCTGGTTTGGGAACAGAGTAATGACTGCAGTTCCGGCGTCAGGGCAGCCGCGGTCTGGGCGACGAGGCGCTCGCGCAATCGCTCGAACAGTTTGCCACGGGCCGCTTCTTGCTCGCGCCAGTGGGCTTTCAACGCTTCCAGCTTTTGCGACAAAACAGGTTCGGGAATGTCGCGCGCCCGCTGGCGCAGCGCCACTTCGGCGAACTCCTGTTCAAGCAGGCGCAGCGCCTTGCTGGCAACCGCCGCGAGAAACACCGAGGCCTTTTCCCTGGACAGAAAAGCGGCCAGGGTTTCCTCAAGGTCTTTCAGGCCGCTTTGCTCGTAGGCCGAGGCATCCCCAATGAGCTTTGCCGACAGCCCGGCGCGGGATGAGAGGGGGAAAATCCTGACCGCTTCGGAGGCCATTTGAGAGCGGAGAGTGTGGACGATGAATTCCAGGACCTCCTGTCGTTCGTGGCCGGAGAGCAGGTCGGTTTTGTTGACCACAAAGAAAATCTTGCCCACGTGCTCCTGAATCTCTCGCAAGAACTCCAGTTCGACGTTCGTGAGCGGCGTGTCCACGCTCGTGACAAAAAGCACCGCATCGCATTCGGGCAGAAATCGCAGCGTGGTTGCCGTGTTAGCCCCAATGGCCGAACAGACACCCGGCGTGTCCACGAACTCCAATCCACGCCGCAGGAAGGGCAAAGGCGCCTCGACGCACGCCGTCTTCACGCGCTGGCAGTTTCCGGGATTGCCCTTCTCCGTCACGAACTCCGCCAATCGCTCGACCGGCATTTCTTCGGGAAACGGCACGGCGGGAAGTCCACGCTCGATGAGCAAGCGTTCCTTGGGGCCAAACCTCAAGATGGTTATCGCCGAGGTCAACGGCAAGATCCCGACCGGCAGCAATTCCCGGCCGATGATGGCGTTCATCAGCGAGCTTTTGCCCCGCTTGAATTGCCCTAAGACGGCCAGCGTGAAACGGTCTTCGGCCAGTTTGGCCATCAGCTCTTCGCATTGCTTGAAGCGAGTTTGGCTGCCGCGGTGCCTGTGAATCTCGCGCAAGAGGCGCAACTGGCCGACGAGGGCCAATTTGGTGTTGGTGTAGGCTCGCAGCTTCTCCAGGTCTGGCGCAGCCTGCAGAAGCGAGCGGTCACTTTGAGCAACGGCGCGTTTCCCATCAGTGTCCTCGCATTGCCGCCTCACCAGGTTGTCAGGTACGTCGTTCATCGCTACGCAGGTATTTGTTCTTCGGTCTGTCGCAGCATGGGCAGGTCACAGGCGCAGCGAATGCCCGTAAAATGCACGTTGACATACGCTGGGGCGTTGGCGCGCCTCATAGCGCACCGAAACTCCAGCCGGTTGCGGCGCAAGCAGTTGCCACCGCGCACCACGCGTTGCGCGCCATCATGCGGCGATTGCCGATTGCCGGCAGCGTGTTCCGTGTAGGCTTTCGGCTGATACCAGTCCTCACACCACTCCTCGACGTTGCCCGCCATCTGGAAAATGCCCCAGGGCGAAGAGCCTTGGGGATACCCATCCACCGACGCTGTGGTTTCCTTTTCGCCGCGATCCCCTCCATGCCAGCGCAAGAAATCCTCCTGCCACTCATTGCCCCAGGGGAATACGCGTGCGTCCGTGCCGCGGGCGGCCTTTTCCCATTCGACTTCCCTGGGCAATCGCAATCCAGCCCACCGGCAGTAAGCTGAGGCCCCAAACCAGGTCGTATGGATCACCGGGTGGCGTTCAAAACCGGGGGCAGAGCGATATGGTTCGCCCTCGCAACTCGGCGGCAGGATATGCTCCGCAGTGTGGAGCCAGAGTTCGAGGTGCGCCCGGCCAGGATGCATTTCTGAGAGGAACCGGGCGAACTGCTCATTGGTCACGGCAAACACAGCCATGTAAAACGCCGGCACATAAATCGTGAGCTGCGGCGTCTCGTGCAGCAGCGCGAAGAGGGGCCCGTCTTTGTCCATCTGCCGGGCCGCTTCGATCTGCTCCGGCGTCGAGCCCATCACAAACTCGCCTGCTGAGATAAGCCGCATCACCGATCCATCCTTTGGATTCGTCCAGGTCTCCGGCCAACCTTTGAAGGCGGAGTGGGACGCGCGGAGTACCGAGCGGTCATTCCGCATTCCGTACTCCGCATTCCGCACTGCGCACTCCACACTTCGCTGAGCCATGTTTCACCTTCCCGCCGCCAGTTCAGCGGTCGGATATGTCGCCAAGCGTCCACCCGTGCGCAACATCTCGACGAGCCGCTGTCTGATCTGCACCTCCAAGGGCAGGAGCTCAAGCGCGCGCACTGTTTCCTCGACGTCATACGCCGCGCGGCGAAGTGTCACCATGCCGTCCTCCCAGACAGCATAGGCGGCGCGCGCGTCGCCGTCCGTGGGCAGCCCAACGCTGCCGGGATTCACCACCAGCGTGTTCCCCCAGTGTGTTTTCATCGGCAGATGGGCTTGGCTGAGGAAGAGCATGGCCGGATGGCCAATCAGAACGAACAGCTTCTCCGCGTGACCGAGCAGAACGATGTCCGATTCCCACGGCCACTGGGCGTTCTGCCCCCCGACATGGGGGAAGGGTGCGTCTCTGGTTGCCGTATGGTGATGGTAGGCGACGCACGTGGCCTCGCCGCAGGGAAATCGTTGTATCGGTTGGAGCGCTCCCAGGAAATGCTTCATTTCCGGGGTCAGCAGGTGGTTCGTGGCCAATTGCATCGCTTCGGCGAGGTGCTGGTAAGGGGCAGCGCAATGTGGCGCGATCCCCAAACTGAACGCCCGGTCGTGGCTGCCTTGAATCACCAAGCTCGGTGAGTTGAGCCGCATCGCCCAGGCGACACACTCGACCGGCTGCGGGCCATAGTTGACCAGGTCCCCGAGGCACAGAATCTGGTTAGCATCCGGTTCGGCAAGCAATACCGCTTGCAGGGCTGGCCAGTTGCCGTGAACGTCAGAGATAAGCAATATCTTCATAACTCGCTACCGCACATGATTTCTTTTGTTCGGTAGGAGTCATTAGCCAGCAGGCGATTCCCCCCGGCAACGGGGGAGGCAAACTCCATTGCCCAAATCCACTCTAATGTTTTCGCCCCAAAAAGCAAGCGCCGGGTCAAGCGCTTCAAGCACCTCCACGACCATTTCCGTTATCGGCGGCTTTAACTTGGCAGGAAATCCGGTTCCGGTCAACGCTTGCTGCCTTTTCGTCGCCGCCGTCACACGGTTTTATCACGCAACCGTCGCAGGTCGGCTTCAACGCTCGTCACGTCACTTTCGGCGGTGGTAGTGGCTGCCCGCGCTTCCAACTGAGCACTCAGCAGCCCGGCGCGGGCCGCAAAAGCAGCTTGAAGTTCCATCAACGATTGTCGAAACCACTGACGCAGTTGCCGGCGGCAGGAATTGAGCAAGTCTGGCAGTGTCTCACCAAGTTGTTGTTTCAATCGCGAACGGGTGTGGCGGCGCAAGACCGCCGCGCCCAATGACGACAGCAGCACGGGTCGCTTCAAAACAAGGCTTTGAGTAAACGGCGCGGTGTCGGCGACCGGCGCGCCCGCAGGCAACGGCAGTTGCTCAGAAGTGTCTTTTGCCAACCGCAGTGCCTGGTGAGCCAGTTGCAGTGCCTGGTCCAGTTGCGACCTCGTCAAAGACAACTGTTCCACCAATTTCGCCACGCGTGCGGCCAGGACCCGGCGCATGAAAACCGAAATCCTCTTGGCGATGTCCGCGCCTTTTCCCTCAGCGGAGAGCCAGAAGTCCGCGAGGTCTGCCGCCGCAGCCGCGATGAGGTCGTCGGCCAGCGTGGAAAAGCCGTCCACGATGGTGTCACCGTCCCGCTGCGCGGCCTCCAACAGGGCGTCGGCTTTCCGCACGGCGGCCAAGGCTTCCTGGACCCGCTGGCCGGACGGCGACGGGGACACTTGGGAACTACGGTGCAGGCGGCTTTCGAGAATCGTGATGACCGCCTCGCGCAACGCGCCCACTTTACGTTTCTGCGCAGCGGCGGCTTGCTCGCGATGCGATTCGACCAGTGGCATCAATTCCTTTTCCAGCCATTCGTCGCAGAGAGCAGCGCTTTCGCCTAGCACGCTAACGAGGTGCGCCCGAAGTTTCAGGTTGGCTTGTGCGGCCAGTTGACGCTCGACGTAATCGCTGGTTTGCCGGCGCTCGGCCGCCCCCAGCAGATCCGCTTTGCTCACCAGCACCATCGCCTGCGCGCCCGATTGGTAAAGGGCCTGCACAATGGCCAGGTCCTCGTGTGTTAGGGTTGAGGCGGCATCCACGAGCACGATGCCCAGGTCGCACCGCGGCAGATAGGCCACCGTTTCTTCGGCCCCGGCAGTGGCGAGCGAACCTAAGCCCGGCGTATCCACAAACGTCACGCCTTCGCGCAACCGCCGCGCGGGCACCTGCACGCGGATACGCATGACATGCTTGGTATTGCCTGGATTCTGCTGCTCCGTCGCAAACTCCGTCAGGCGTGAGAGTTCGACCGTTTGCGGTTTGTCCTCGGCAAACTCGATGATGGCCTGCGGTCTGATGCCGTAACTCACACGCGTGGGGAAAGCCGTGACCGGGGTAACGCCCACCGGCAAGACTTCGCTCCCCAGCAGGTGGTTTAACAGCGACGACTTGCCCGAATTGACGCGCCCAAATATGCCAATTTCAAAGGTCTGGTTTTCGAGCCGCTCCAATAGCGTTACCAACGCGCCGCGAAGCTCAATCATGCCCTGCGCGGTTATCACGCGTTCCAATTCGCGCAACAGCCCGGCTTCAGCGGTGGTTGTTTCTAATCGCGCGAAGCGCGTTTGCAAATCGGCATCGGGCCCCTTGTTCAGATAAGCCAGGAGCCGCCCAATGGTTGCGTTTAACTCCGCCACGACTTCGTTGATGGCCTTGATGTCCTCGTCGCTCAAAGCTCCGTAGCCGCGCATCCACTGAGGCTCCATCTCGGTCACGGCGATCTTCGCAAAGGTTAATTGTCCGCTCGCGGCCCACAGCGCCCCGCAGACCGGCGCGGGCCGCGGCAAAGCCAACCCCTCCATCGCCCGGCCCAGGGCCTGCCGCACCCGCTCAGTATAGTCGTGAATCACTTTGCGCTGCACCGGCGTGGAGTCCTGTGTGTATTCCGCAAATGGCGACTTTGACCCCGCCGTAGCCAGTATCCGTTCGGCCTCCGACAGCAAGTTGTCCACGTGCCGAAAAGTAGTGACCAGATGTCGTGCGTGATTCTCGTTCATATCACGCCAGGCTCAGTTTACTCATAAGCTCTTGCCCCCTGGCTCAGCCGCGCCAAGGCCGGACCCCGGAAAAACTTCGTGGATGCGGCGGTCCAGGTCGAGCCGCCGGAGGGCCTGTGGACTGGTCAGGTCGTATTTGCCGGTGGCCAACTCCTCAAAGAGTTCATGCAGCACCAGCGGGCTGCCCCCCTGCCCGGCGCTGGAGCCACTCCACGATACTTCGCGTCTCAGGCGGGATAAGGCGGGCCTGCACCGCTGCCTCGACCAGCGCCTGAGTTTCGTTCAAATGAAATGGGCGCACCTCCACCCGCGCAAACCGCGCCAGCAGCGGCCAGAAATGCCCGATGTCCCACGGATGCTCTGACCGCGCGCAAAGCCACACCGGCCCGCGCTCAGCGACGCCCCCGAAAAATGAACTCAGCTTGGGCGTTGTCCATCCTGCTCCGTCGAATACCACCGTTCTCCCGGCTGCGGCCAGCCTCTCCCGCAAACGCTTCTTCCGCTCCAGAAGCTTCAGTCCCGCCGGGTCAAGCCCGAGCGCCGGTTCGAGGCCCTCACAGATTTCGCCCAGGTGCGCCGACGTGGCCGAAACGAGCAGCGAGAGTTGCAGGCGCACGCGCTCGACCAGGGCGGACTTCCCCACCCCAGCCGGGCCTATGATAAGGACGTGCTTGCGCTGCGCGTGCAACTCGCATAACCGGGTGACCTCCCTCGCGCGCGCCACGAAGGGAAGCACGAACGCGCTCTGGCCCAGCGTCTCCGCTGGCCCGCTATTCTTAACTGGTCCCGGCCCAGCCATAACTCTCTACCGTTACAAACAACATTGTTCCGGCAGGAGTCATCAGCCCAAAGGCGGTTTGCCCGCAAAAGCGGGCAGGCAAACTCCATTGCCCCTAAAACACTATCATTCGCCGCACGCTCGACAATAACTCATTTGGTGCGTCCGAACAAAAGGCCGCCGTAGCGCGCTTTCTTCCCCAACTCCTGCTCGATGGCCAGCAGCCGGTTATATTTGGCAATCCGCTCCGACCGGCACGCTGAACCCGTCTTAATTTGCCCCGCCGCCGTCCCAACCGCCAGGTCCGCAATGAACGCGTCTTCCGTCTCGCCCGACCGGTGCGAAATCACCGCCCCATACCCCGCCTTCTGCGCCATGGCGACGGTTTCCAGCGTTTCGGAGACCGTGCCGATTTGGTTGAGCTTGATAAGAATGGCGTTGGCGATGCCGTCGCGAATGCCCTGCGCGAAGATTCTGGGATTGGTGACGAAGTTGTCGTCGCCGACGAGTTGCAGCTTCTTGCCCAGCGCCGTGGTCAACGCCTGCCAGCCCTGGCGGTCTTCCTCGCCCATCCCGTCCTCAAGCGACACAATCGGATACCGCCCCGCCCAGTCGCTCCAGAGCGTGACCATCTCGGCGGGCGTCTTGCGCGAGCCGTCCGACTTCTTCATCACGTAAGCGCCCTCGTCGTAAAACTCGCTCGCCGCCGGGTCCAGTGCTATCGCAATTTCCTTGCCCGCCTTGAATCCCGCCGCGCCAATCGCCTCCAGGATGACCTCCACCGCTTCCGTATTCGTCTTCAGGTTCGGCGCGAAGCCGCCCTCATCACCAACCGCCGTCACCAGCCCCCGCTTCTGCAAGAGCTTTTTCAACGTGTGAAACGTCTCCGCGCCGTAACGCAGCGCCTCCGCAAACGTTGGCGCGCCGATCGGAAAGAGCATGAACTCCTGGAAGTCCACGTTATTCGTTGCGTGCGCGCCGCCGTTGAGCACGTTCATTTGCGGTGCGGGCAAAATGAATGGCGCGCCGGCCTTCCCGCCGAACAATTTCCGAATGTGCTCGTAGAGCGGCAGGCCCGCGTCCAGTGCCGCCGCCCGGCACGCCGCCATGGAAACACCAAGAATGGCATTCGCCCCGAGCTTCGACTTTGTGTCCGTGCCGTCGAGTTTGCACATCAGCTCGTCAATCTGCTTCTGCGCGTGGGGCGATTTCCCTTTCAGCTTGGGCGCAATCGCCCGGTTCACATTCGCCACCGCCTTGAGGACACCCTTGCCGTTGTAACGCTTCGGGTCGCCATCGCGGAGTTCGACCGCTTCACGAATGCCCGTGGACGCGCCCGAGGGCACGCCCGCCGAGGCCGTAATGCCGTTCGACAAGCTCACGGTCACCGACACAGTCGGGTTGCCGCGCGAGTCGAGAATTTCCAAGGCAGTGATGTTTTGGATTCTGTTCATGTTTTGGATTTTGTTCATGGTATCTTTTGTCTCAAAACTATTATTAGCGATGCGGTCATGGCGCTGGGGAGAGCATCAAAGCCAGCACCAAAACAATAATCAATGCCAGGAGCCCATAGGCCACGTAGGCGTTGAGCCGTCCATGATGCATGGCGGCCAATCTGTTGGCAATCTTCAAAGCTCCATCCTTCAGGGGCGTTACGACGCAGCGGTCCACGATATGCACCTCCTGCCGCTGGCGGTGAATCGCAGTCCGGAAATGTTCAGCCACCGTTTCCCGCGTGTCCTTGGTGGTGGGGCGGAGGATGGCGTCGAAAATCACCCGGACGGGGTTGGAGAAGCCGGTTGCCGTGTAAGTCATTTCAGGGAGCAAGCGCCGGATGCCGCCGTCCCAGCGCGGCTGGCGGACCACGCGACGATGTCGCGCCAGGCCAAGTCGCACCACAATAAACGTGGTTCCAAGAAGGCCAAGCAACACTGGAAACATGTACGACGTGGACATGGCAAACACCACCGGGTTCTGCGTGCCGCCCCGGTGCATCACGACCAGTCCTTGACCGGGCACAACCTGCTGTCCGACTTGCGCGCCGAGGTCGTGAAACTCGGCGACGAACTCGCCCGGCAATTGCGCGTGCGCCGGGCTGGACGCGAAGAACGGCGGCACCAGCGCGTCCACGGCGCTCGCCTGTGTCAACGGCAGCAGCACGCCGTCCAGCGTCGAAATCACGAACGTCGGCAGCACACCTAACAGCAGGCAGAGGGCAGCGAGCAAACCCATCGGCAGTGTCATCGAGCGCGCGGCTTCGGTGGTCTGCTCGACCTGCGTTGAGCGCGACATGCCCAGGAAGCCCATCGCAAACGCCTTCACAAAACACGTGACGGCCAGCGCCGCCGTGAGCGCAAGTCCCGCGCCGCACAGGGCGAAGACCACCTTCACGCCGACGGACGAGAGTTCGGCACTGCGCAGCATCGTTTGCAGCGTGAGCCACTCGCTTACGAAACCATTGAACGGCGGCAGGGCCGAAATCGAGAGCGCGCCCGCCAGGAAGCAAAGGGCGGTCCATGGCATCCGCCGGATCAATCCGCCCAACAGGTCCAGGTCGCGCGTGCCGGCCTTGGCATCCACCGTGGCCGCGGCGAGGAATAGCAGCGCCTTGTAAATCGAGTGATTGGTCATGTGATAGAGCGCCGCGACAAACGCGATGGTCGCCAAGAGCGGATGCCCCGCAGCGGTGAACACAAAACCCGCGCCCAGCCCGGCGGTGATGATGCCCATGTTCTCGATGGAACTGTGCGCCAGCATTACCTTCAGGTCATTCTCCGTCGTTGCGTAGAGGATGCCAACGAAAGCTGAGATCGTCCCGACCATCAGCGCGACCAAACCCGGTCCCGTCAGCGTCATCGGCAGCAGGTCCATGTTGACGCGCACGATGCCGTAAAGCCCCAGGTTCAGGATGACGCCGGACAGCAGCGCGGAGACGTTGCCCGGCGCGACGGGATGCGCGCGCGGCAGCCACGCGTTGAACGGCACCAAACCCGCCTTCACTCCGAACCCCAAGAATGAAAGCAAAAACACGGCCCAGCGGAAGCCGTCGTCTGGCGACTGGAGCGCCGTTTTCAGCGCGGAAAATTCCAGGCCGCCTGCCAACACCGCGAGCAGCAACAGCGCAAACGCAACGGCCAGCGTTCCGGCCTCGCCCATCGCCAGCATCAGGTAGCCGGCCCGCGTGTGCGTTTCTTCCCGGTGCTCAAAGTTGACGAGCAAATAGCTGAGGATGGACATCGCCTCCCAAGCCAGCAGAAACAATAGCACGTCGCCGGCGAGCAGGATGAGCACGATGGACGCAAAGAGTGCCAAATACCAAACGTTAAAGGCTCTCAGGCTGTAATGGCTCAAATAACGTTTCAGATAACCGGAGGAAAAGATCGAAGCCGGCAAAAACACCAAAGCGGTCACGGCCAGGAAAAGCGCCGAGAGCTGGTCCAACGAAAGCGTTAACGTTCCCAAGGTCGGCAAAGTCCAAAGCGAAAGTTGGAAGGCGTCTCCTGTCAGCAAGACCCTTCCGCTGCTCCACAGAACCGCGAGCGAAGCGGCGGACCCGGACCAAGCCAGCGCCTTCGGACACCAGCGTTCCGGGATGAGCATCGTCAGCACGATGCCCGCGAGGCACAGCCAGAAAAACATTTGAAGCAAGAGACCCAAGCTCATAATGCCTTTACTTCCTCAGCGTTGAGATTCTTTGCCGGTGAAATCAGCGACGCCGATGGTCTGCGGCCCACTGCTAAGAGCAACCCATGCAAGATCGCCAATGGCGGCGGCGGTTGGCCGGGCACTTCCACGTCCACCGGCAGCAAACCGCGCACGCCGCTGCCGCAAACGAAACTTGGGCCGAACACGCTGCCCGACAGCGCACACGCGCCCACCGCGATCACACGCTTCGGCGTCGGCATCGCGTCGTAAGCCTTTTGCAGCGGCACGTGCATGTGGTCCGTGACTGGGCCGACCACGAGCAACACGTCTGCCTCCCGGGGCGTCGGCGTGATGAAGAACCCCAGACGGTGCATGTTGTAGTAGGGGTTGTTCAGTTGCCGGACCTCATTAAGGCACGCGCCGCAATCGCCGGCATCCACCACGAGGATGTGAATGGAGCGATTGAATGCCGAACCGAGCGCACGCCAAGGCTGGTGACTCCCATCCGTCGATGCGGCCGCCCACTCGTAGCTTTCCTGCCAGCGAATCGGGGCGGTTGCGCGGTCGCGACAACGGAAGCAATGCACACAACGGCGGTAGTCCACAACGAGCTGCGAATCTCTCCGGCTGAATACTCCGGTCGGACAGAGTTCCACCAACTCACGCGCCTGTGCTTCGGGATATTCCCCGCCCACCGGCAAGCCCGGCGAAACACCGGGGGCCTTTTCTTCATGCGCCGGATAGCGCGTGGTCTTGATCCCGGTTGCCAATCCTTTGCGAACCCATTGACTCATGGCTGCCTTTTCATTTTGTGCTTCAGCGATCGTTCTCGGCCACGGAAAGATCGAAAGTGGCCAGGATAATCGGAAAATCCTGAAAGGCGAATTGCTCCGCCGCCAGGTGGAAGCCGTGCCAATTGGCAAACGACGGAGTGATGAGCCGACACCGCGCCACTCGCCCGGTGTCGTTAATGCGCAGCCAATGAAAAGCCGCGCCGCGCGGAGCCTCGACCCAGCCCAGCGCTGCGCCCGCTTTGATCTTCACGTCCGCGGCCAGGACTGGCCCAATCGGCAAAGCCGCCACCGCCTGCACCATCAGCCTCACCGCCTGCCTGGCTTCGGCGAAGAGCACCCGCAGCCGCGCGTAGCCATCGCCTTCCTGCTCCATCGGCACGTCGAAGTTGAAAGCTTCGTAACCCGAATACGGTTGAGCTTTGCGCAAGTCACGCGCGACACCCGAAGCGCGGGCGACCGGTCCCACGAGTCCATAATTGCGGGCGTCCTGTTCCGAAATGATTCCCACCTCCTCCAACCGATCCAGGAAACTGCTGGACGTGCGCAGCATCTTCTCCAGTTGATCGAGGTGTTTCAGAATGCTCTGTGCTTGTTGCACCGCCTCGCGACAAGCGGCATCTTCGAACGTGCGACTCAAGCCGCCCGGGACTGCCAGGCCAAAGAGGTAGCGATGGCCCATAAACGCGCCCGAAAGCCGCAACAATTCTTCTTCGAGCATCGCCGCCTGGTTGTTGGCCACGACCAAAGCGGTGGACTCGCAGATTTCCTGGATTGCGCCAGCGTGATGCCGGAGCCGTTCCAACTCAGCGAGCAGCACGCGCAGCATCCGCGCTCGGGCCGGCACTTCGATGCCGGAAATGCTTTCGACCGCGTGGCAAAAGGCCAGCGCGTGCGCAAACGCCGTGGTCGCCGCGAAACGCTCGCCCAGCAGCAGTGCGTCATTCACCGACCGGCCTTCGGCCAGTTTTTCCACCGCGCGATACTTGTAAAACAGCCGGGGAATCGCCCGAATCACGTCCTCGCCGACGGTCTCCAACAGGAAGTGGACCGACTCGGTCACGCCGGAGAATTTCGGCCCAATCGGCATGAGAAAGGCGCCGGGGGCTTCAACGATGCGGCGCGGCTGCCAGTTCAAGTCCGGTTCGCGGCGCGTGACAGGCTTGCCGCCATCAAAGTTGCGGCGCATTGGGCCGAGGTTTTCCTGCCACCTATCGTTGTGGAGTACAAAGTCGCCCAGGCGTGGATGACCCTCAAAGCTCAGCCCGAAAAGGTCTTCGGCCTCGCGCTCGTGCCAGTCCGCCGCGTGGACCCGCGAACTGATGCTCGGGAAGGTTGGCCTGTCCAGCGGTTGGTGCGCCAGCAGATGCACCCAGCCTGCTGGCCGGGCGCCGTGAAACACGTGTCGCAGTTCCCACCGCGCCGGGTCTTCTTCGACAATCAGTCCGGCAAAACTGTAGTTCCTCTCTTCGTTGAGCCACGCGCATACATCGGCCAGAGCGCCATTTTCACATTCCAGTTCGCACTGCGGATGCGCCGCCTCGAGGCGAATCCGAACTTTGCCCGGCCATCGTTGGCTGGCCATTTCGGCGATGTTTGTCGGCTTCATGCCATTCATCTTTCCAGCGCCGTGGCGCCCAGCAGCAATAATTGATGAAGCGGTTCCGGCAGATACAACCCCAGCGCGATCACGAACAGAGCCGAGACGCAAAGCGTGGCGACACAACTCACTGGCAGGCGCGAAGGCGGGGCAGGCGTCTCGCCTGCCTCACTTTGCCCGAAAACCATGCGATTGACGTGCAGCATAATTCCAAAGAACCCGATGGCGACGAACAGCACGAGCAATCCCATCACCAGATAGCGCCCCTCGGCCAGACCGGCTTTGAGAATGGAGAACTCGCTCAGGAACACCGCGAACGGCGGCGCGCCGGCAATGGCCAATCCGCCAATTAGCAAACTCGCTCCTGCAGTCGGTGAGGTGCGAATCAATCCGCGCACTGATGCTATTTCGCGAGTGCCCACAGCCAGCAGCGCCGCGCCTGCTGCGAAGAAGCAAAACGACTTGGTCAGCGTGTGGTTCAGCGCCTGATACAACGCGCCATAGTGCGCCGCCGACGTGCCGAGTCCCGCAGCCAACAGGATGATGCCCATGTGCTCCACGGTGGAGAACGCGAACATCCGCTTGTAATCGCGCACCTGAAGCAGCAGGAACGCGGCGACGCCCACCGAGGCCAGCCCGAACACCATCGCCCACACTTCCGCATGAGCGGTCGGCGCGGCCTTGAGCACCGGGAACAGCCGCAGGATTACGTAAAGCACCGCTGTGGTTTCGACGCCCGAGAGCAGTGCGCACACCGGCGATGGCGCCTGGCTATGCGCGTCCGGCAACCACGTGTGCATGGGCACGAGGCCCACTTTGGTGCCGAGTCCGACCAGAATCAGCACGAACGCGGTTTGCAACAAAACCGCCGGCATTTTTGGCGCTGCGGCCACCAATCCTTCCCACGTGTAAGTGCCGCCGCCCGCTGCTTGCATCGCGGCGAAGAGCACCAGGAAACCGAGCAAGGCCACCGCCGCGCCCATGAGCGAGAGCACGACATACTTCCACGCCGCCTCCAGCGCTTCGCGCGTGTTTTCAAAACAAACCAGCAGGGCCGAGCAAACCGTGGTCAACTCCACGACAATCCAGACCAGCGTCGGCTCCATCGAAACCGGAATGGCCAGCATCGAAAAGATGAAGAGATTGTAGTTGGCGTAATAGAGGCGCAGCCGCCTGGGTTCATGCGAGTTCACCGACATGTAACCCCAGGAAAAAACCGCTGCCGTCGCGCCGACATAGGCGATCAGCAATAAGACCAGCGCGCTCAAGCCATCCACCGCAATCCATTTCGGAATTGCCACCACCGGCCCTGTGCTCACGACCCGCCCCGCGAGTTGCACGCTTACCACCAGCACCGCAACAGATGAAGCGAGTGTGACGCCCGAGGCAACTCGCCGCCACGGCAGACAGCACAAGACCGCAGCCGCCAAAGGCAATGCCAGCAGAACGATCACGTTCATCGCACCGCCCCCTCCGGCTCTTCCTCGGTGGCCTGCTCTTTAAGACGCGCCAGCGCGCCGACCTCGGTTGTGCCGATATGTTGATGGACCGCGCGAATTAACACCGCCGTGATGAACACGATGATTAACCCGTCCGCGGCAATGGCCAGTTCAACCAAGAGCGGCAGCGTGCGCGCCAAGCTGATGCCGGCGAAGAACGCGCCATTTTCCATCGCCAGCAAGCCGATGAGCAGCGGCACCGCCTCGCGCCGCACCGCGAGGGTGTAAGCGCCGAGAAAAAGTCCGGCAAACCCGATGGGCACATTGGGCCCGCGAAATTCGACCGCCACCGCCCGCTGCAACGGAATGGTCAGGAAATAGGCCAGGATCGCCAGCGTCAGTGCGATGAGCAGCGATACCGGAATGTTCAACACCTGATCAATCTCGCGGCGGGTATAGACTTCCTCGTGTACCGTGCGCCGGAGAATCCAGGGGATCAGCACTGGCTTGGCGATCACGTTGACGAGCGCGACGCCGTA
>JBEKJO010000106.1:0-21649 GCA_050011195.1 Verrucomicrobiota bacterium
GCTGGAGCCAAGTTCCCGTGGAGACCACGAGTTCATTCTACCCTTCATCCTCCCAGCCGCTGCGGTAGCTGTCGCCAGTTCTAGAACTGGGCGCTTGTAGCCAAGTCCGACAGGCTGCTAGCGCGATCCCAGCAATTGCGCCCTGTATTCGGTGGGCGACTGGCCCAGAATCTTCTTGAACACGCGGTTGAAGTGCGTCAGCGACTGGAACCCGACCTCGAAGGCAATTTCACTCACCCGCAGGTTCGGATTGAGCAGCAGGTTCTTCGCTTTCTCGATGCGCACGCGCGACAGGTAATCGGTGAAGTTGATGCCGGTCACCTTCTTGAACATCTTGCAGAAGTAGAAGGTGCTGGTGTTGACGGAATTGGCGACGTGGCCGAGGCGCAGGTTTTCCGTCTGGTGCTCGTGGATATACTCTTTGGCGCGGGTGATGACTGGCGGTTCGGCGTTATCCTGCTGCAACACCACTTGGTTGCTCAACATCGATAAGTGCTGGGCAAATATCGCCAGCAGCTTGACTACCGCTTCGTGCTTCTTGCTCGGCACCACCTGCGTGGAGAAATAGGCCTGCTTGAGCTTCGCGGGGTCCACGTTGACGCCCCATTCGGCCACCAGCCTCCGCGTGCGCTCGAACTGTGCCCGGGTGGGGGTCTTGCGAAAGACCTGACCGGTCTGCAAGAAGCCAATCAAACGGTCGCCCAATCGCACCGGCACCGCCGTGTCGCACAGGCCGGCCGGGCAGTTGATGGTATGCGCTTCCTGGGCGGCGCCCGCCGCCAGTTTCTCCTGCACCTGCAAGCAGGACGCGCAGGCCCGGCTGGTTTCGAGCACCAGGGCGCAAAAGGGGCTTTCGTTGCGCTGGCCGTGGTGGGGAAGCTGCCACGATTCGACTGCCCGCAAAGCCACCGGCAATCCCGTGGCTTCGGTGAATGCGCGCTGGTACTCCTGGAAAATCTTGGAGTTGCTCAGGCTCTCGATCAGGCCCCGGCCAGCGTTGGTTCCGCTGCCGCTCCGCGACTTGAAAGACGCCAGTTTTGCTCGGGCCGCCCTGTGGCTGCTCCGCCCGGCCTGCCGGGACGTTGTGGCGCCCGAGTCCCCGCCGCTTTCCGCGGTCTGCCGAACAAATGTTGTTTGCATCGCAGCAAATTACGAGCATACCGGCCAAGACTCAAACTAATATTGTCCAGGGCGCGGCAGAAAACGGCTTGCCCTGAAACCAAGGCATGGAATCAGCCGGTCCACGCGCTGTTCTTGTGCGGCGGGCCCTGGCGTCGCGAGAAGCGGAGTTCGCCTCTCGCTGGCCTGCACTATTCGTATCTCAGCGCCTGAATGGGATCCAGCCGGGCCGCTTTGAACGCCGGAAAAAGGCCGGCGAACACTCCTACCGCGGCGCTGAAGGCGACGGCGGTGACCATCGCCGCCGCAGTGATGACCGGCGCGTTGGCCGTGGGACTGATCTGTTCCAGCATTCGCACAACGCCAAAGGAGGCGACGACGCCCAGGGCCGCGCCAAGGAGGGCGATGACAATGCTTTCCATGAGGACCTGGACGAAGATGGACAACCCCGTCGCGCCGACGGCCTTGCAGATGCCGATCTCGCGGATGCGCTCGTTGATGCTGGCCAGCATGATGTTCACGAGGCCGATCCCGCCCACCAGCAGGCTGATCGCGGCGATCACGCCGCCGCTCATGCGGGCGTTGTGAATCTGTTTGTTGATGGCCTCGAGTTGGTTCTCCTGGGTGCGGAAGCCGAAATCCTCGATGCCGCGATGGGTAAGCATGAGGACATTCCGCGTTTGCTGCAACGCAGGCTCCAGTTGTTCGAGACGGGTTACTTTCAGACCGATGTCGGAAAGGCGATTGTCCGGGATGCCGTTGGCATCGCCGGCAGACCGGAAGCGGACCCAGGCGGTGTTGAGCGGCATGTAGAGGGTGTAGTTCTTGCGGATAAAGGCCCAATTGCCGTGGCCCCAGCCTTTCCGGCGCGCGGGACCGGCCTGGGCTTGCTGCGGATGCTTCTTCGCCTGCTCCCGCTCCTTCTTGTCCTGTTCGCTTTCGTAGTGGGTGAACATGCCCACGATCGTGAAAGGCTGCCCGCTGAGGTTTATAACCTCGCCGACCGGGATGATCTCGCGCCCGGTTTGCTCCGGCGACCCGAACAACTCGTCGCGAATGCCGGTGCCGATGACGCAAACCGGGTTGGCGTTCTCCTCGTCGAGGTCGGTGAAGAACCGCCCGTGCTCGACGGTGTGGAGGTACACCTCCAGGGCCGCCGGCCACACGCCTTCGGCGTCCCACACCATGAACGTCTTGTCGCCCCGGGTCGCGATGAGGTCGTCCACACCCATCGTTGGCGACACCAGGCGCATGAGCGGGGCGCAGCCGCGCAAGGCTTCGACGTCGGACATGGTGTTGCCCGGCGCCTGGTCCGAGAGGTGTTCCTGTTCGGCGGGCACGTCCTGTTGGGTCACGTTGACCCGGTCCGCGCCGCCCATGGCGATCATGGTTTCTCTCATGCCGTTCTCCATGCCTTTGATGGTGGCGGCCGTGCCCACCAGACTGGCGACGCCGAGGACGATGCCCAGCATCGTGAGCAGGGAACGGAACTTGTGCGACCACACTTCCTTCAGCCCGACGACGATGGTGTTGGAGAGAATCATGGGGCCGGATGCCGGATACCGGATACTGGATACTGGATGGCCATGCGCTATTTCTCGCTGACGTGAGAGCGTTCTACGGATTGGATGAACATGTTGAGTTGCTTCCCAAGGCGCTCCAGGCGTTGATGGAGATCGTCGTAGAGGGACTGGTCTGTCAGGGACCCTGTCTCGAATAACGTTTCCAGATGATCAACAGTCTCATCGCAGGACGCCAGCGAATAGGTGAGGAACTTGATGAACTCTTGCTTATAACGTCGGCGTCCGTAGCCTTCGACCATGGCAGATTTGACGGACTTCATCGAACGCCGAATCTGGGCGCCTTCCTCGAACGCCTCGAATTTCGGCAGGCTGCTGAGGGTCATGCGATGCACGTCGATCACCAGCAGCCGCGATGATTTCCAAATCTCCAGGTTCCGATAACTCATAGGACTCAGGCCTTAGATTGCGCAGTTCTTTAGTTCTGTTCGCGTTGGAAAAGGCGTATCCAACCTCCCGCCTGGCCGCGTCCCGTATCCTGAATCCAGTATCCAGCATCCAGTATCCGGTCTCTGTCTCTACTCATATCTCAGAGCCTGTATCGGATTGAGCCGCGCGGCTTTGACCGCCGGGAAGATGCCCGCGAGCACCCCCACCAGGACGCTGAAGGCGAAGGCGATGGCCAAGGCCGTGACTTTGACAATCGGCGCGTTGTCGGTGGGGGTGAACGAGCTAATCAGGTTGACCAGAGCGAAGGAGGTTGCCAGTCCGGCCAGGCCGCCAAGGATGGCGATGACGACAGCCTCCACGAGAATCTGGGTGAAGATGTCACTGGTGGCCGCGCCGACGGACTTGCGGATGCCGATTTCGCGCACCCGCTCGGAGATGCTGGCGAGCATGATGTTCATGATGCCGATCCCACCCACCAGCAAGCTGATGCCGGCAATGAGGCCGCCGCTTAACCGGACGTTGTGGATGAAAATCTTGATTTGGTCGGCCCAATCCTCCTGCGTGAAGAAGCTGAAGTCTTCGATGCCCTTGTGGGTCTGCATGAGAACGTTGCGGATTTGCTGCAAGGCCTCGGATAGTTTGTCTGCGGTCGCGATCTTCACCGACAGGCCCGAGAGCCGCGGGTCGCCGGTGGTCCCGGTGATGGTGCGGCTGCCGCCGGTGGAATACATGATGACTTGGCTCGCGCCGGAACGGAACTTCATCCAGACCGTGTTCAGCGGAAGATAGACGGTGGCGTTCTTGAGCCAGAAGACGAAGTTGCCCCGCCGTTTGCCGCTGTTCCGCGCGACGCCGACGGCCGGCTGCTGCCCGGCCTGGCTTTTCGCCAGCAAACGCTCCTTGCGGTCATGCTCGCTCTCATAGTGCTGGAACATGCCGACGATCGTGAAGGGCACGCCGTTGATGAAAACCGTTTCCCCGACCGGGATGATTTCCCGGCCAACCTTCTCCGGTTCGCCCCAGAGCGCATCGCGCGTGGCGGTACCGATGACGCAGACGTTTCGGGCCATCTCGTCATCCAACTCGTTCAACATGCGGCCATGCTCGACCACGTGTTCATTCAGCTCCAGCGCGGCGGGCCAGACGCCCACGCAATTCCACGAGCGGAAGGCCTTTCCATTGGCCGTCAAGGCCGCCGGAATGCGCATCTCCGGAGACAGGAGCGTCACCAGCGGCGCGCTTTGCTTCAGCGCCTCCACGTCGTTGATGGTAATGCCGACGGCCTGATCGGAGAGATGGCGCTGCTCAATCGGGAGACCTTGGGGCATGATGCTCACCCGTTCCAGCCCGCCGACGGCCAACAGCGCCTCTTTGGCGCCTTTCTCCCAGCCGGCGATCAGGGCGGACATGGCCACCAGGCTGGAGACCCCCAGGATGATGCCCAGCATCGTCAGCAGGGAGCGGAACTTGTGCGCCCAAATCTCCCTCATGCCGGCCAGAACGGATATGCCGAGTTGCGCCCAGGAATGGCGGAGAACTTCCGGCGAGGTTGCGAACAACGCCGCGCTCATGGCTGGGCAACCACTGCTGTCCCGGCTGACGCGGCGCGCCGGTCCAGGCCGGTCAGGGTCAAATCCACTTTGGCGGCAATCCTCCCGTCGCGCAGCTCGATGCGCCGCGGCGTCACGGCGGCGATCTCGGGGTCGTGCGTCACCAGCACGATGGTGCGGCCCTCCTGGCTGAGCTTGCGAAACAGGCTGAGGATGGCGTCGCCGGTATGGGAGTCGAGGTTGCCGGTGGGTTCGTCGGCAAAGATGATGCGCGGGCGGTTGACCAGGGCGCGGGCAATCGCGGCGCGTTGCTGCTGGCCGCCGGAGAGCTGGCTGGGCCGGTGTTTGGCGCGATTGGCCAGGTCCACGGCCTCCAGTGCGGCCATCGCGCGCTGGCGGCGCTCCTTGCCGGAGATGCCGCTGTAAATCATCGGCAGTTCCACGTTCTGCACCACATTGAGCTTGGGCAGCAGATTGAAGAACTGGAATACGAACCCGATCTTGCGGTTGCGCATCGCCGCAAGCTGCCGCGGGGAAGCCTTCTCGATCATCACGCCATCCAGCCGGATGGTCCCTTGGGTAGGCGAATCCAGGCAGCCAAGGATGTGCATCAAGGTGGACTTGCCGCTCCCGGACGGGCCGATGATCGAGATGAACTCGCCCTCCCCAATGTCCAGCGTCACATCATCCAGCGCGCGGATTTCCTCCTCGCCGAGGCGATAGATTTTGCTGACGTTGCGGAGTTCGACGAGCGGCATGGGGGCGGGAGGCGTGATTCGTGAAACGTGAAACGTGAGATACGACCCAGCTCAGTGTAGGCTGCTGCCGGCGCTTGCGCTCGAAACCTTCAAGCCGGCCGAGCTGTTTTGGGGCGTGCTATTGGTGGCGGCACCGCCGGCAGCCGAGGCTCTGGTGCTGTTGGTGCGGGTGGCGCTGGCCGGGGCGGGAGGCTTCGCGGCCGCCGTACCTGCCTCACCGCCGCTCTTTTTCTGGACGGCCAATGGCTTCGCCTTCTTGTCGCGCTCTTCTTTGGGCAGCTCCAGCGAGACGACTTCGCCGGCCTTCAGGCCCTCCTGGATTTCGGCGCACTCGAAATCGGAGACGCCCACTTTGACGATGCGCTTCTCGAAAGTCTCCCCCTGCTGCACATAGACGAAGCGCTCCATTTGGCCGGTATCCGGGTTCTTCTCGGTAAACACCGCCGCCAACGGCACGGCGGTCACGTTGGCAGCCGACGCCACGGGGATTTTGACATTGGCCGTCATGCCCGGGCGGATGCGCTCATCCACGTTCGTGAGCACGATGCGGGCCGGGTAGCCCTTGATGTTGTTCTTGATGATCGCCTGGGGCGAGAGCCGCTCGACGGTGCCCGTCGCCCGCAGACCGGCCACCGCTTCGACGGTGACCTCCACCGTCTCCCCCGCTTTCAGGCGCGGCACATCGGCCTGATTGACCTGGGCGTTGACGATCATGTCGTTGAGGTCGGCAATGGTCAGGACCTCGGTGCCGCCGTTGAAACCGTCCGAGCCGGAGACCGCCTGGCCAATCGAAACCGGGCGGGTCAGCACCGTGCAATTGAATGGAGCGCGGATTTCCGTCTTGGTCAGGTGCTCATCCGTGATCGCCAGCGCGCGCTGGGCGCTTTCGAGGGCGTTTTTGGCCAGGTCGTAGGTGGTCTTGGTGTCGTCATAGAGTTCCTGGGAAATGAGCTTGTCCGTCAGCAATTGCCGCGCTCGCTTTTCGTCGCGTTCGGCCTTTTCCAGGCTCAGCTTCGCCTTGTCAATATCAATGACATTCGACGCCCGCTGCTGCTGGAGTTCCTTGTCGTCCAGCTTGAACAACAGGTCGCCCTTCTTGAGGCGGTCGCCCAGGTCCACGGGCAACTGGTCCACCTTGCCGTTGATTTCGGGGCGGACGGAGACTTGCTCGGCCGGATCAATCTCGCCGGCGGCATTGACGGCAAAGTTGATGCTGCGCAACTCGACCTTCGCGGTCGTCGCGTGTTCCGGGGCGGCGGAGGCGGCGTTGGCCTTCTGCCAATTCTTCCAACCGTAGTACCCGCCAACTCCAATGCCCAGAATCACTATCAGGACGATCAATTTCTTCATTACATTCGTAGTCGCTCAAATTAGACAAGGCTTGTCGCACAGGGTCACGCTAATTCTTTGCCCCCGGCTCTGCCCAGTCAAAAATCTCTGCTTGACAGACCGTGACAGATCTGTATTGTATCCTCCGGCATTTTGGGATGCCACGCCGTTCAGCGGCGGGACACCGCCAAGGCCCGGCCCGGACGGCAGGGCGAGTGTTCCTGCGAGCCTTGGGTGCCCGGCCCGAGGACAGCACGGCAGAGGGCAAGGGAAAGCCCTAAGAATGCCAGGAACATGCCTGGAACAAGCCAGGAACATGCGTTGAACATGCCTGGAACATGCGTGGAACAAGCCTGGAACATGGTAGGAACATGCCTGGAACCATAGTGAGGCTACGGAGGGACTGTGGCGCCACCACTGCGTTCCTCGCCGCCAGGCCGCCCGCTCCCCCTAAAACGCTCCCTCCCCTCCAGCCATGAAACTATGGCCCTTCATCGCCTCCGTCCTTTTGTTGAGCGGTTGCAGCCCGAGCACGCAGACGAGCACCCCGCACACGACGGCGTTGACCGCCGCGCAAGCGACGACACTTGCCCGGCAGTTGGCCAATGACGAAGCCTTTGCCCGCTACCGTTGTCGGCCCTTTCACGATGGCCAGGCCGCCCAATTCGAGCAGGGGCGCTGGGTTTGGACCGGCCTGAAGGGAGCCGGCCAGCTCGACCTTGACGCCACTGTGATGCTGGCGGCGGATGGTTCGACCAACAGTGTTGACCTCAAGGTGTTGGACAGCCGCCCATCGTTACCATTATTACGACGATAAAGCAATCTGTCACTGCGCTATGAACGACCAAGACCTGTTCCTGGGATACCTAAGGGCCTACAACGCCAAAGACGTGAGCGGAATGCTCGCCTTTTTCGCCGAAGACTGCGTTTTCGAGAACATTTCCGCCGGGAAACCAACCGTCCGCACCAGGGGCAAAGCCGAACTCGAAGCGCTCGCCAGAAAATCAGCCGACGCCTTCGCCTCGAGGGAGCAGAAGGTAATCTCGCTTACCCAAGGACAGGGGCGAGTCGTTGCCGAGATTGACTATCATGCGGTCCTGCGAGCGGATCTTGCGCCCGACCTGCAAGCGGGCAGCCGCCTTGAGTTGCGCGGGGTTTCGGTGGTTGACTTCTCCGGTGGGAAAATCGTTCGTCTCAGCGACTACAACTGAATGAAACACGCGCCGAATCGGCTCCCCGGGAAGATTGCCCTCCAGCGAAAACGCTAGCCGCGCTGCCCGGCCCGGGCGTTAATGCCACGCATGGCAGCGATTCCACGTTTCCCGGTTATTATCTGGTCATGCTGGAATCCTTCCCGTGTAAATCAATAGTTGACGCTAGTGAACGCTTCACCCGACAAAACTGTCCAACCAGAAATATGACCAGGACGGGACTGAAAGCAACGGCGGTGTCAGTTGTGCTCTTGGCTCTCGCCATGACCCTGCTCTGGCAGCAGGGGCGAATCAGCCGTTTGACGGCGGAAGCCGCCGATCTTCGCGTTCAACTCGGCCAGGCAGTGTCGCCACCGAGAGAGAACGGGCAGTTGGCTAACGTCCAGCCGAGCACAGACCAGCCTTTGGCTCAGGAGCAGTTTCGAGAGCTGCTGCGACTGCGTGGGGAGGTGGGAGTCCTAACAAGTCAATTGGCGGAAGCAGTCAAACCGGACTCTGCCCCAAAGGTGGCTTCCAAGATCGCGGAGTTGGAGCCGTCGGCCCAGCCGGAGGCCCGGCGCAAAGCGGCCTTGGCAGCCTTGGATGCAACGTTGAGGGCGCAGGAGCAAAAAGTGGATGCGGCAAAGCAGAAGGTTGCGGATTTACTGGTTGCCCTGAATATTCCGCAGGACGTATCGCAGATAGATGAGGCTGTGGCCTTGGGCCGCGAGGACCTGAAGCAATACCGGTCGTATTTTGAGGCCAAAAAGGCATTTGAAGAAGAGGAGAGGTTCAGGCAGATCCTGAGCGTGAAGGTGCGGTGGGATCATTTGGAGGCTGGCGATAACCCTGGCGGAGGTTCGTCCCAGTGAAAATGCCGTCCAAATCTGCTGCGGTTCACTTCAGTCCATCGCGACATTCCCGCACAGGTGAACTTCGAGGCCCAGTTCGGCCAGCATCGCGGCTTTGATGCGGCAGGCGCGCGCGGCTCGTTTGGCGTTCGGGGCATAGACGACCTGAATGTGGTTCGCCTTGTGGCGGGCCATCATCTGGTCGCGGCTGACGCCGTCGAGGACGGCGTGCATAATGGGCCATTGCGGGGTCGTCTCGCGCCAGCGGCGCTGGGTTTCCTTTTCCGGCAGCCGGGCGACCTCGGCGACGCCCAAGTCGCAGTGCAGCTTGCCGTCCATGATGAACACGCGGCTCCAGACGATGTGCCCGGGCTTGGAAATGCCTTTCACCGTGCCGCCGCCGAGGCGGAAATACATGGGCGGCTGGCGTTCGCTGGTGGCGCCGCGATAGCCGCCGATCAAATGCGCGGGCGGCACCGCGCCGGAAATCAGCAGCACCCAGACGTAATCATTCACGCCATCGCCTTTGTAATGCTGGCCCCAGCGCAGATCGTGCAGGGTGTTCTCCGGCGCAAAGCCCAGCTCGCGCCACAGGCGATAGGTGACCAAGCCATCCAGCCCGGCGCATTCATCCACTTCGTTGAAGTGCGGCAAGGCTTCCCCGGCGAACAACACGCGGCCTGACTTGGCGGCCTTCACCGGCGGCCGGTCCATGTTGTTGAGCAAGCCCTCGGCCAAATCGCTGGCGGGCGTGAGGTCCTTCAGGCCTTGCTGATATTGGATGCCGATGGCGGCGCAGCCGAATTCGTCCGCCAGCCGGACGGCGGCGACATACATCTTGCACTGCTTCAAGGTCTGGGCCTCGGTCAATTCCGTCTCCTCGTCCTTGCCCCAATGGAAAGTCATGCCCTTCTTGAGCAGCCAGTCCAGGACCCCGCGCGCTTCGGCGTCGGAGACCTGATGCATGGCGGCGTAAAGGGTGGACTGGCTGAGCCGCTCCTTGAACACGCCGGTCGGATGCAGCAGTTCCTCCGGGATGATCGCGTTGAACATGCCCATGCAGCCTTCGTCAAAGACGCCCATGATGGCCTTCTGCTGCCGGAACCGGCGGGCGGCACAGCGGCCCAGTTGCTCGTCGGCGAGGGGCAGCTTGAGCAACCGCAAATCCTTCACGTGGCTTTGATCGTGGGTGACCACCCCTTCCTCGAGCCATTGGCGGAGGCCGTTCCTGAAAAAGCCGTCCTTGAAGTCCTCGCTCCACAACGTGCTGTAGCGGACCCCCGCCTTGGTCAGGGACCCGTTCAGATTCAACATGCCGACCAGGCCGGGCCAGGTGCCGCTCCAATTGGCCACCGTCAGGATCGGACCGCGATGGGTGGTCAGGCCCGCCAGCACGTGATGGCTGTATTGCCAGACGCTCTCCGCCACAATCAGCAGGGCGTTCGGGTCAAGCTGGCGGAACACCTCGATCCCCATCTTCTGCGAGTCAATGAAACCGTGCTGCTTCTGTTTGTCGAACGGATGCGCGCGGCAGACGCGCCAGCCTTCGGCTTTCAGCGCCCGGGCGAGGACGGCTTCCATCTTCGCCTGCTCGGGCCAGCATTGCTGGTTGGCCGAAAGCCGCAGATCACCGCTGGATACAAGGCAGACGTGCTTGGGCGCAATCGAGGTTATGGTCTTCATAGTTTGCTCACTGTGTAAAAGCTCTGGCGATTGTTCTAGCACGGCAACTGTCGGGCGTCACTGAATCTTTTTGCGGCAACTTGCGGAGAGTCATTTGCTCACGGGCGCCGTCGCTGACCAGGTCCCCGTTCCGGTCGTATGCGGGCAGATCGGTTTGCGCTTGCCGCAACCGAGGGACTGCCCCAAGCTCAGCGCGTGCGAATGACCGATAAACCCTTCCGCACGGGCTTGTTGAAAGCCGCTTTCGCCGTTAGCCTTCTCCTGGGTGCCTTGGACATGAATGCCTCGGAAACAAACTTGCCGGCGTTGCAACTCATCGCCAGCCAACGGCCGCTGGTGATTGGCCATCGCGGTTATTGCCAGCTTGCGCCGGAGAACACGCTGCCGTCGTTTAAGCTCGCGCCGGCCGCCGGCGCGGACCTGGTGGAACTCGACTACCATCACAGCAGGGACGGCAAGCTGGTGGTGATCCACGACGGCGAGTTGGACCGCACCACGGACGCGACGAAGCGGTGGGCCCAAAAGCATATCAAAGTGGAGACGAAGACCGCAGCGGAAATCCAGAGCCTCGACGCCGGCAGTTGGTTCGATCCGGAGTATGCCGGAACCAGGATTCCACTGCTGGCTGAGGCGCTCGACGTGATTCAAAAGGGCAGCGTCACCTTGATCGAGCGCAAGGCTGGCGCCCCGGCGGACTGCATCCGGCTGCTGCGCGAAAAGGGGCTGGTCAACCGCGTGGTGGTCCAGTCGTTTGATTGGGAATATCTCCGCGCGTTCCACGAGCAGGAGCCGGAGCAAGTGCTCGGCGCGCTCGGCCCGCCTGCTCATTTGTCGGACGGCAAGAAGCCCTCGGGCATCGCCATGGAACTGAACGCCACGTGGCTGGATGAGCTGCAGAAGGCCGGAGCAAAGGTTGCGGTCTGGAACCAGAAGGTTACGAAAGAGGCCGTTCAGCTCGCGCATCAGCGTGGCTTGAGGGTCTGGGTTTACACGATTAACGATCCCGCACTGGCGAATGAATTGCTGGATATGGGAGTTGACGGGATCATTACCAATAATACCTCGCTGATCTGGAAGACGATCGCGCTGCGGGGACAGACGGCCCCGTAGCGCAGGCCCCCCAAACCCGCGCGCAAGGATGCGGGCGCTATTCTTTCTTCGCCGCCTTTACCTCGATGTGCAGATCGCGCAACTGGCGCGGCGAGACGGGCGAAGGCGACTCGGTCATGAGGCAGGTGCCTTTGGCGGTCTTGGGAAAAGCAATCACGTCCCGGGGCTCGGGTCCCACACCAGAGTCACACTGCTGGCAGCAAGGGCCGTGAATTGAAAGAGCGCGGCGGCGATGAGCGTCGCCCATAGGCACCGCGCCAGGCCGGGGAGTTTGGATAACCTGCCGAAAGCATCGCTGGCGCGGTGGGGTTGGAACTCGCGGCTTGGACGATACCCGCGGATTCGGAGGGAGGAACAACGGTTATGCGATTCGGGGGCTGCGGCCCGAATCACTCTTGAAAGTGAGCACAGTTTCATGCCCACCAGTTTTACGCGCCGGGAGAATTTGGCGCGCCGGGGACGTTCCTGAGTCCGGCCAGGTGATCCTTGGGTCGTGACTGACGTTCGCAGTCCGAGGTTCGGCTGTGTGGACCTTCTGGGGCGCGAGAACTACGCCCTCGACTGCTGAAAGTTTGGGCGACGCCCGGTCAGGATTCCTGCGAAACAAGCCCCGTTCGCAGGGCGAAGCGGACCAGGCCCGGAATATCAAAGATGTTGAGTTGCTGCATCAACTTCGCGCGATGGTATTCCACTGTCTTGGCGCTTATTTTCAGAACGAGCGCGGTGGCCTTGGTGGTTTGGCCCTCGGCAATAAGCTGGAGTATCTCGCGCTGACGCGCGGTCAACTGCTCGACCGGGTTGCGGTCATGGGCGATTCGCTGCAAGGGGAGTTGGCTGCGCAGGCGGGTCGAGATTTCCCGGCTGAGATAGATTTCCCCGGTGGCGACGCGTTGCACCGCTGCTTTTAATTCCGCGATCGCCGCCTTCTTGAGCAGGTAGCCCGACGCGCCCACCTGGAGGGCGCGCCAATAATACTCCTCGTGGTCGTGGCGGGAGAGGATGACGACCCGGACTTGTGGAAAGGCCTTGACGATGCGTTCCGTTGCGTCCAAGCCGTTGAGGCCGGGCATGGAAATATCCATGAAGACCACATCCGGGTGCAGGGACTTGACCAGCTCAATCGCCTCCCGCCCGTCGTTCGCCTCGCCGGCCACTTCCACACCGGGAATTTCCTTAAGCGCATCGCGAATACCGGCGCGGACGATCGGGTGGTCGTCGGCCAGAATCACACGGATCGGTTTGCTGGAGTTCGTCTTCATATCAAGAGGCCGGGGTGCGCCACTTTAACGGGAACCAGGCGTGGACTTCGGTGCCTTGACCAGGGGCGGACTTGCATTCAAGCCCGCCATCGGCCAGGGTGGCCCGTTCTTCCATGCTCAATAAACCCAGGCTGGCGCCCAGCGCCGCCTGTTCCCGGCGGCCCGCCACATCAAACCCGACACCGTCATCACGCACGAACAAGTGGAGGCGCCCATCTTGTTTGCGCATTTCGACCACCACCGCGCGGGCTCGGGCGTGACGCACAACGTTGGTCAGCGCCTCCTGGGCCACGCGGAAACAGGCGGTTTCGATGGCCGGATCGAGGCGGCCCTCCAGAGCGTCGGACCGGAATTCAGCCTGAAGGCCGGCCAGCGTGGCCTGGCGGCTGGTGTACCAACGCAACGCCGGCTCCAGCCCTAGATCATCGAGCATCGACGGGCGCAAGCTGAGGGAGAGGTCGCGCACCTGTTCGAGCACGCGCTCGACGGCCTGTATGCTCTCTTGCACACGCCGAGTCAGCGAGGCCGCGCGCGGAGACTGCAACACGGCCTGGAGATTCATTTCCGCCACCGTGAGGGTCTGGCCGACTTCGTCGTGAAGCTCACGCGCAATGTGTCGGCGCTCCGTCTCCTGAGATTGGACCAGCCGGCGGGACATGAGTTGCAACCTGTCGTTGGATTCGTGGAGCTTTTCTTCGGCCTGCTTCCGCTCAGTGATGTCCTGAAAGCAACTGACGGCGCCGATCATCAAACCGTCTGCGTCCCGCAGCGGGACGACATTGATCAACACCGGCACGCGGGTGCCATCGGGGCGTCCTATGACTAACTCCCGGTTCCACACCGGCACTCCCGTGCGCAGCACCTCCGCAGTGGGGGACTCGCTGTGGGGCATGGGTGTTCCCTCCGGGTGAAAGAGTTGGTACGAACCGCAGAAACGCCGATCGCCGTGATCAACGGGCGGTTCCCATCCCCATAACTCGACGGCGGTCCGGTTGTAGAGTTCGACGGCGCCAAATTGATTGCAGACGCAGACGGCAGCGGGGAACAGCGGAAGTTCGCGGATCATGTTGTCGCGGGTCTGCAACGTCTCCTCCGCAAGCCGCCGTTTCAGTTCGCGCTCCTCCAAAGCTTGCGCCATCTGATCGAAGGTGTCGGTGAGCCGGCCCAACTCGTCTTTGCCATGGCGCAGACCGGTGCGGGTGCTCAAATCGCCGCTCGCCAGCCCCGTGCTGGCGCGCACCAGCGCCTCGACCGGGCGCATGACCAAATAATTGCTGCCGACCCAGCCCAGCGCGAGGGCCAGGCTCACCGCGGTTCCGAGCCACATCAGACTGCGGAGCAGCGCCCGATTCGCTCCGGCAAAGAGCACGTGCTTGGGGATGCTCAGCATAGCCGCCACCCTTCCCGGCACCAATTGACTGTCCCTCCACGCGAAGGCGCAGAAGGCGCGAAGCCCGGCTGAGTCCGGCGCCTCCACGACACCGTCCCGCTGACCAAGAATCGTTTTCACCAGCGCGCGGTCCGGGAAAGGCTGGCCGCACGACAAACCCGACGCGGGATAGCGAGCGAGAATCGTTCCGTTGTGGTCAATCTCCGTCCAGGTCGCCCCTTTGGGCACTTGCGCTGAAAGTTCAGATTGCGCGCCCCCCAACCAGTCCAGTTCCACGGTCGCAAAGACGACAGCCTGTACGCGGTCGGACCCGTCGAAAGCAGGACAACCAAAAGTGACGACCGGCTTGCCGTTCGTGAAATCCACCGAGTAGTCGCCGATCGCAAAGGCGCGCGTGGCGAGCACGCGGCGAAAGAACTTGCGGTCAGCCTGATTGCCGGGCTCGTCCAGCGGGACGGCGCTGGCTAACACCTCGCCGTTGGTGTCGGCCACACCCAGGTTGGCATAGCTTGGGTAGCTGGCGAACACTTCGTCCAGCGGCTTCCTGCACGTCCCGTGGTTGCCCAACCGCACCACGGACGACTCCGCCACGGCGAGCAGCAGTTGCCGGGCCTGTCCGACCAAATCCGCCTCCTCCCGCCCGGCCAGCCGGGTCATCCTCTGCGCCCGCTCACGCCATGCGGCAACCGCCCGCCGTCGTCCCTCCGACGCAGCATGGAGCGTCAGTGCGACCAGCGGGGCGCACGCCAGCAACACCGGCAGCAGCAGCCGGAAGCGCAAGCCAACCAAAGCCTGGCTAATCCTGTTGATCAGTCGTTGCACCAAGCAACGTAGCATCACCGCCACAGTGCGAAAAGAGATTTAACAGGGAAAAGGTTTGAACATTGCCGCCGCTTCGGCTGTCGTACCGAAGGGATGTTCGCTCAGATGATCTGCTTGCGCTGGCCGCATCCACCACCAGCGCATGAAGCAGGCACATGCCCAGCCCCTGTAGGCATTTCATGACCAGGCGGCCGCCGACAGGGAGGAATACACCGGGCTTGAGGCGCGCCCCAAGTCTCTTTGTCGAGATACCCATTTGACGGGTTCGCACCATGGGGTGTAGGTTGGAAGCAACTAAGCTGGCTTCTCCCGCTCTTGCGAATAAGTGGGTCCGAAGGTTTGTCGCCTTCGGAGGTCAGCGCGGGCGGGTCGCCATCCGATAAACAGGATCGGTGGTCTGCCGAAGGTTCTCGGGGCGAGAGTTGCCTGAGCGCAACGGGCGTAAGATCTGATCCGTTCCTGAAATCAACGTATGCGTTTGGTTATTGTTTCCAACCGGCTGCCGTTCACCGTAGTGAATGAGGACGGCGGGCCGCAGTTCAAGGTAAGTTCCGGGGGGCTGACCACGGGACTTTGGAGCTACTTAGAGCGTGGGACAACGGGTTCTGATGAGCGGCCGGATTTCTTATGGTTGGGTTGGCCTGGGGCGAGCGTGGCGGCAGAGGGCGAGCAGGCGGTGACGGCGTACGCGGAGAAGGAGTTCAAAGCCCTGCCGATCTTTCTGCCGGAGGAAAGAATGGACCGCTTTTACCATGGGTTCTGCAACAAGACGCTGTGGCCGCTGTTCCACTATTTTCCAGACCTGACACGCTACGAAGAGGAGTACTGGGAGGAGTACCGGCAAGTAAACCGCATCTTTGCGGAGGCGGTGCTGAAGGTGCTGCGCCCCGACGACCTGTTGTGGGTGCACGACTACCAACTCATGCTGGTGCCGGGGCTGATTCGGGAGCGATTTCCAGACCTGCCGATTGGGTTTTTCCTGCATATCCCGTTTCCGTCCTACGAGGTGTTTCGCCTATTGCCGAGGGCCTGGCGGGTGGAGTTGATCGAGGGCTTGCTGGGGTCCAGCCTGGTGGGTTTCCATACGCACGACTACACGCGTGACTTCCTGACCAGCGTGCTGCGCACCGCCGGCTATGAGCACCAGCTTGGCGTGCTGACGCTGCGGGATCGCGTGGTTACGGTGGACACCTTCCCGATGGGGATTGATTTCGAACGGTTCGCCCAGGCGGCGGTCTCACCGGAGACGGAGGCGCGGGTGGCGGAACTGCGGACGACCTGTGCCGGCCAAAAGGTGATCTTCTCAGTGGACCGGCTGGATTACACCAAGGGCCTGATCAACCGGCTGCGCGGCTACGATGTCTTTCTGAAGCGCAACCCGCAGTGGCACGGGAAGGTGGTGTTCATAGTGTCCGTGGCTCCGTCACGGACAGCGGTGGAGAGCTACCAGGCCATGAAACAGGAGTTGGAACAAACCGTGGGACAGATTGTCGGGACGTATGGGAATGTCCACTGGACCCCGCTGGTTTATCAGTTTCGCAATCTGGGGTTCGAGGAGCTGGTAGCGTATTACCGGCTCTGTGACGTCGCGCTGATCACACCGCTGCGGGATGGGATGAACCTGGTCGCGAAGGAATTCGTGGCGTCGCGTCCGGACCAAACGGGAGTGCTGATCCTGAGTGAAATGGCGGGCGCGGCCAAGGAGATGGGTGAGGCGCTGATCATCAACCCGGTCCACAGCGGTGATTTCGCGCAGGCGCTGGAGCAGGCGCTGGCGATGCCGGTGGAAGAGCAGGCGCGCCGGAATCGGCTGCTGCAGGAACGGCTGCGGCGCTACAACGTCATCCGGTGGGCGGAGGACTTCGTGCAAGCCCTGGTTTCGACACAGAAGACGGAGGCCACCCGGCGGGCGCGGCTGCTGAGCGGGCAAGTGCAGGCAGGGTTAATCCAGCAATATCGGTCGGCGGCTCGGCGGGCTTTGTTGCTGGATTATGACGGCACCCTGGTGCCCTTTGTGGCGGACCCGAAACTGGCGCGGCCAGACCAGGAGGTTCTGGAGCTGCTCACCGAACTGGCCGCGGCGACGGGCAATGACGTGGCTATTGTGAGCGGCAGGCCACGGCGGGATCTGGAAGAGTGGTTTCGGGCCTTGCCGGTGTCTTTAGTGGCGGAGCATGGCGTCTGGCTGCGGCCCAAAGGGTGCGATTGGCGGATGCTCAAGCCGCTCACCGCGGATTGGAAGGAACGGGTGCGCCCGATTCTTCAACTGTATGTGGATCGTTTGCCGGGGGCCTTGCTGGAGGAAAAGGAGTTCTCCCTGGCGTGGCATTATCGCCGGGCGGACCCGGACCAGGCCTCGCGACGGGCCCGGGAGCTGCTCGACGCCCTGGCCGGATTTACGCGCAACGTTGATGTGCAAGTGCTGGAGGGGAACAAGGTTTTGGAGGTGCGCAACACCGGGGTGAGCAAAGGGACCGCAGCGACGGAGTGGCTGGGCGGGCTGGGAGCCGACTTCATCCTGGCGATTGGCGACGACTGGACGGACGAGGACCTATTTCGCGCGCTGCCGCCGACGGCGTATTCGGTGCGAGTGGGTCTGGCGAACACAGCGGCGCGATACTACCTGATCAACCACACGGGCGTGCGGCGGGTGCTCCGGGAACTGAGCCAGGCGCGCCCCGAAGAAGGAACCAACCCGTCTGCCGCGGAGGCGCCGTCGCCAGTTGCCGGGAGCGTATCACAATAGACGCAAGGATCGCAATCTCATGTCCTCTCCGCTCCGCAATCGTGAAGGACTGGAACACGACCCGCAGTGGTATAAGAGCGGGGTCATCTACGAGGTGCATGTGCGGTCGTTTTATGATGCCGATGGGGATGGGTGCGGGGACTTTGCGGGCCTGACGGACAAGCTGGACTACCTGAAAGACCTCGGGGTGACGGCAGTGTGGCTACTGCCGTTTTACCCTTCTCCGCTCAAGGATGACGGGTATGACATCGCCGACTACTGTGAGGTTCACCCCCAATATGGCACGGTGAAGGACTTCCAGGTCTTCTTGCGGGAAGCGCATCGCCGCGGGCTGCGAGTCATTACAGAGTTGGTCCTAAACCACACCTCGGATCAGCACGGGTGGTTTCAGCGCGCGCGGCTGGCACCGCCCGGCAGCCGGTGGCGAAGGTTCTATGTTTGGAGCGGCACACCCGACAAGTACCAGGAGGCGCGGATAATTTTCAAGGATGTGGAAAGCTCGAACTGGACCTGGGACGCCGTGGCGGGGGCCTACTATTGGCACCGGTTCTTTTCGCACCAGCCGGACTTGAATTACGAGAACCCTGAAGTGCATCAAGCGATGCTCAAAGTAGTGGATTTCTGGCTTGATTTGGGCGTGGACGGGCTGCGGCTGGACGCGGTCCCCTACCTCTACAAGCAAGAGGGCACCAATTGCGAGAACCTGCCCCAGACTCACGCCTTCTTGAAGCGGCTGCGCGCGCATGTGGACGAGAAATATGGTGGCCGGATGCTGCTGGCGGAGGCGAATCAATGGCCCGAAGACGCGGTGGCATATTTCGGCCAAGGCGCCGGGGACGAGTGCCACATGGCGTATCATTTCCCGCTCATGCCGCGCCTGTTCATGGCCGTGCGAATGGAAGACCGCACGCCGATCGTGGATATTCTGGAGCAAACGCCGCCCATACCGCCGACCAGCCAATGGGCGCTGTTCCTGCGCAACCACGACGAGTTGACGCTGGAGATGGTGACCGATGAGGAGCGCGACTACATGTACCGGATGTACGCGCATGTCCACCAGGCGCGGCTTAACCTGGGCATTCGTCGGCGGCTGGCGCCGCTGCTGGGGAATGACCGCAAGCGGATTGAACTGCTGAACGGACTGTTGCTCTCGTTGCCGGGGACCCCGGTGCTTTATTACGGCGACGAGATCGGGATGGGGGACAATATCTACCTGGGCGACCGCAACGGCGTGCGCACGCCGATGCAGTGGAGCGCGGACCGCAACGCGGGGTTCTCTCGCGCCAACCCGCAGAGGCTGTATCTGCCCATCACCCTGGACCCCGAATACCACTACGAAGCGGTGAATGTGGAAGCGCAGCTCCGCAACCCGCATTCCTTGCTGTGGTGGATGCGGCGGGTACTGGCCCTCCGCAAAGGCTGGCGCGCCCTGGGCGAGGGGCGCGTGGAATTTCTCGCGCCGCAGAACCGCAAAGTCCTCGCCTATGTGCTGCGGCACGAGCAGGAGACCCTGCTGGTGGTGGCCAACCTCTCGCGGTTTCCCCAGCCGGTCGAACTGGACCTGTCGGCCTTCAAGGGCCGCGTGCCGGTTGAATTGTTTGGCCGCACGCCCTTCCCGGCCATCGGGGAACTGCCTTTCCTCCTCACGCCCGGGCCGCATAATTTCTATTGGTTCTCCCTTGAACCGCAGCCTCCCGCCATCACCCAAACCGGGCAACGCGCCCCGGAAGCGCGGGTCACACTGGCCGTCGGGCGGCACTGGGAAGAAATCCTGTCGGGGCTGTTGCGGCCGGCCCTGGAGATGGCGTTCCCACCTCACCTGTGCGCCGTGAGCTGGTTCGCCGCTGGCGAAAAGACCATCAAGTCGGCCACGCTGCAGGAGGCGGTGGCAGTACCGCTGGGGTCCGCGAGGGCCTTTCTGACACTCTGGCAAGTGGAATATCAGAGAGCGGATCCGGAGTGGTATGCGCTGCCTCTGGCCTTCGCCCTGGGCGGTGAAGCCGAACGGCTGCGCGGCGCCCAGCCCCAGCGGGTGGTGGCCGAGGTGACAATCACAGGGTCCGGGCAACAAGGGGTGCTCTACGATGCGCTGGGGCTGCGGGAGTTCGACCTTGCCTTGCTGGACATCATCGCCGGGCGGCGGCGTCTCAAAGGCCGGGGCGGCAATGTGGTCGCCTGGCGCGGGCCGCTCTTGCGCGCCCTACCGGGGGGGGAGACGACGGCATTGGACAGCGCGTCGCTGCCGATTAGGCAGCGGCACGCCTCCGTCCGGTACGGCGAGCGATTTGTGCTGAAACTGTTCCGCCGTCTGCACTGGGGCGTTAATCCCGAGCTGGAACTGGGGCGTTTCCTGACCGAGCGGTCCTTCGCTCATGCGCCGCCGTTGGCGGGAGCGCTGGAATATCACCGGGCCGATGGGGAGCGTCTGGCTTTGGCGGCGGTTCACGCCTGGGTAGCCAAGGCCGAAAGCGGCTGGGAATACACGTTGCGCGCCCTGGATCGGTATTACGTGCGGGTGCTCTCGCTGCCGACGGAGGGCAGGAAGTTTCCGCCGATGGACAAACCGCTGATTCAACTCGTCCGGCAGGAGTTCCCGGCAGAGGTGCCGGAGTTGGTCGGCACGTTTCTGGAATCAGCGCGACTGCTGGGGGTGCGCACGGCGGAGTTGCACCTGGCGCTGGCCGCCGACGCTAAGAACCCGGACTTTGCCCCTGAACCCTTCACGACCTTCTACCAGCGTAGCCTCTATCAGTCCATGCTCACCCACGCCCGGCACAGCCTGCAGAAATTGCGGGAAGCGCTTCCAGTTCTGCCGGCGGACGCGCGGTCACCGGTTCAGCGCGTGCTGGACCTCGATTGCCAGCTTCTGAAGCGCTTCCAATTGCTGCTGCCGCTTCGGGTCAGCGCGGCGCGGATTCGCTGCCACGGAGACTATGGACTGCAACAGGTGCTGCACACCGGAAAGGATTTCGTGATCGTGGATTTCGAAGGCCACCCGAAGCAGGCGATAAACGAGCGCCGGATTAAGCGGCTGGCGCTGCGGGATGTTACGGGGATGCTGTGCTCCTTTCATTATGCCGCGGATACGGCACTGACGCAGCAGCTTGCGCTGGGCCGGCTGGCCGAGGATGAGCGGCACACGCTCGCCCCGTGGGCTGACTGTTGGCGGCTTTGGGTGAGCGTGGCATTCCTGAAGGGCTATCTCGACACGCTTGGTCGCTCGTTGCTGCTGCCGACGACAGACGACGAACTGCAGGCCCTGCTGGAGATCTATCTGCTCCACAGAATGGTGGATGAGTTGGACGATCACCTCGCCACTCAGCCGGCTTCGGTAAGGCCCGCCTGCGAGGGGATTCTCCAGATACTGCTACAGCGCTAGTCTGGTGGTGCCAGGTCTCGGCGGTGGGGCGGTCGGGATCGAGCCAGTGGGAGGAGCGACGGGTTCAGCCGGTTCCTCCGGCGAAGTTTGTCTGAGCCTCCGGCCACGCCGGCAGATAGTGGAACTGGGCAACCTTGCCCGCCACCCGCGCCAGCCGGGTTTCGACCGATTCCCGGAGCAGGCGGCTGACGGTCTGAAGCATCTTCGGAATGTGCAGCGGCTTTTCTACCAGCGCCCCGACCCCCGCCGCCAGCGCGGTGAAGAGTTGGTTCGGCCGGGCGGTGATGACCACCACCGGGAGCAACGGCCATTTTCGGGTGAGACGGCCAAAGACATCCCAGCCGTTCTCCTCAGGTAGTTTCAGGTCCAGCAGCACCAGGCGACTGACGGGCCTCGCCGTCTCCACCCCATAATGATACCCCCTACCGCGGTGATCGAGGTTCGGAGTTCAAAGTTCAGCGTTCGACGTTCGGCGTTCGAGTTCAGTACATAA
>JBEKJO010000107.1:0-21367 GCA_050011195.1 Verrucomicrobiota bacterium
CCCAATTGGCCCCTCCCGCTTTGCGCCGGGCTTCCCTCGGCACTGCAATAGTCTAACTTGTTGGCCGGCTGCGAAGAAATCTCCCAACGCTGTTTCCTCCTTTAACCCCTTTAACCCCTTTAACCCATTTAACATACTTTCACCGGGGACACACCGTCCACATACCCCTTGCACAAGGGGAACCCGCTTTCCACGCGCTGCCGCAACTGCCGACGTCCGTCGGCGCTCCTGCTTGGCCTGCCACCGCCGCAAATCCCACTGCCGTGAGCTTTGGCGCGGCACTTAGCGCCACGGATAGACCCGAATTTCACGCATTGCAGGCCTCTTCAACCAACGCCCCCCGGCGCGAAGGGAAGCGTTGTGTCCTTCGCCTGGGCATGTTGCCCAAACAGGCCGGTGGTAGGGCGTGCTGTCCTCAGCGCGCCGCTCTCGTCGCCACCAGCGGCGACCTCGAAGGCACCGTGGACCTGCCCCTGAACCGTCCGAATGGCCGCGAGGTTTTGGAGTGCGGTGGCTGGCGGGGAACGGGGCTGACACCGCTTTGGAAGGGCTGCGTGGGTCGAAGCGAAAGCGGTGTGTGCCGTCACCCCTCACCCACCGCACTCCAAGACGCTGGCGCGCGGGCCGGGGCAGGCGCTGGTTCAGGGGCGCACGGCGTGAAGACCCTTCGGGGAGTTCTCTCCTGGGACGCCCTCCGCCGCGGCGTCCAAACCTGCATCGCCCAGCAGGCCCTCTCCCCCAGCGGACCCTGGACGCAATGCTACGTCGGCAAAGCCTCAAGCTGCACCGTCACCGGCCTGACCAGGGGCACCCAATACTGGTTCCAAGTCTGCGCCATCACGCCGCCGGCCCCAGCGCCTGGAGCGACCCCGCCACCGGCTCGCCAACCTGACGCCTTTGCCATCTCAATAGGCGGCGCTCGACCCGCCGCAAATAATGATAGATCAGGGGGAAACCCACGAGTATCCTCGCCCCGTGACGCCTTACAACATGTCCAATATGAGGCCCATTACTTGTTGGGCGTCGCACGGGAGCATTATTGCTATTTTGCCGTCAAATGGGATATGAAAACATTTCTTGTTTCCTTGCTGGGCGTTCTTCTCGCGTGCTGTCTTACCGGTCCGTCCAGGGCTGGCAGCGAGCCTGACAAAGAGCTGACGAAGCAGGTTGCGGATATCCTCACCGAGTGTAAGAAGATTACCCCCGGAGCAACGCGCGAGGAACTGTTGAAGGTTTTCACCACCGAGGGTGGTATCTCGACAGCCACGCGCCGCACGTTTGCTCATCGCCGCTGCCCTTATATCAAGGTTGATGTTGAGTTTACTCCTTCCGAGTCGAAGCAGAAGCCACTGGAGGAGCGCCCCACCGACACCATCAGCAAGATTTCCAGGCCGTATTTAGAATGGAGCATCGGTGATTGAAAACAATGCCTAACAAGCGTTCGGCTGTGCTATGAAAACCTGGGTTCTTTCAGTCTTCGTCGGCTTCTGGGCGGCAGCGTTCACAGCGAACGCGCAAACGCTGGACATTCCAGGATTCGTAATTGGTGCGTCGTCAAATCCGGCTGGAAAGGGGGCTTGGATGCCTTATACGAATCCCTTAGAGCTGTCTTTGTATGCACTGACCAACGCCCTATTAAAACAGCCGCTGACAGTGACTATCCTCCGTTACACGAACTCCGAGACCGCCAGAAAGGCTTTTGAACTATCCTGGGCGTCTCGCCCGCAAGCTCCGAAAGACCTAAAGGTGCCCCATTGGGACGCTGCCCACAGGTGGCAGAAGCTGCCCTGGCAGGCCGATATATGCTTACTGAAAAGAAGGCACGTTGTTGTGGTATATGATCTGCCGTCGGACTTCCCCAAGGAAAGCACGGATAGCTTGCTTGAAGCATTGGCCAGCAGCGTTGCCAAGGCCGAACAAGACGGTGGAGCAAATCGGAGCCAGCCGATTCGCTCAGAGACAAATGGAACGCCATCGGCGGCTGGCTCTCGTCGCTGACCTGGCCGTTCGGCGGCACCGCGCGCACCATGAAAACAGAACATCTCATTCTCTCCCTCGTTTCCGCACTCGCTGTGGGAGCATGCATGGCCTCCATCCCGCCAGCTCTCCGCCACCGGGCGGAATGGAAGTGGGCGGTCCATGAGCTTCGGGGGCTGACGTTCGAGCGCATGATCGCGGCTCTCCGGGCCTTCACGCGGGATCACCGCGCGGCCGGCAGTGGCTCGGTTCCCCACATAGTCTCGATCGGCGACCTCGCTTCCGGGGGCTATCTCAGGGACGACGAGGTCGGATCGCTGACCGACGAGCAGGTTGTGTTTTTGCTGGCCCCGCTCAAAGACCGCCCCCAGTTCATGTGGATTCATGCCAAGCTTCCCGATGGGTCTCTAGTCGCAGAGGTTCGTTGCGACACCTTTGAAGGGCTGGGGAAATGAATATGCCGAACAACTGCGTGCAGGCGACGCCGGATTGCGCCTTGCGGTTTATCGTTGCTCAGGTGTCCGGCGCGCCTGACGCAAAGCGTTGAGGTGGTGCGGGCACGGGCCGTTTCGCGGCGTGTGCCGGCAGGCGGGCGGGCGTAAAACAGGGGCGAACGGAAAACTCATTACTTATGGCCTTTCAACCCAGCTTCCGCCTGGCGGTCCGGGGCAACGCGGCGAGGAGCTGCCGCGGGGTCAAAATGGCGATCCCGAAGGGCTTTTCCAGCAGCGTCAGATCCCGGTCCCGAGCAATGACCGTTTTGGCCCCAGCCGCTAGCGCCGCACCAATGAATTTGTCATCGTTGTCATCGCGGCAGACCCGCTCGGCCAGTGAAACCGGCGTTATCCAGAGAGCTGACTTTCTTATCGCCGCCAACCACGGTTCCAGGTTGGTTTGAAATCCCTGCTCATTCTTCACTTCGTGCAGCACCCGGTCGTATTCGGAATAAATCGAGTCGGACACCACCGGCACGATCAGCCCCCGCAACCACGCCCTCACGCACAAGTGCGGCTCGTGTCGCCAATAGATGCCCGAAACCAGGACGCCGGTATCAATGACCGTTGGGATCATTAACGGCGCGCCTTGCGCAACGCTCGCTGCACGATCTCGGCGGCGGCCTTCGCGGAATGCTTCCCGGCCGGCGTTTGCGCCAGTAGCCTTTCGATCTCCCCAACCGTCGGCGCCCGCACTGGCCGGACCAGCAAACCCGCCTCGCCCAGGTCAAACACATTGAGCGGCCCGCCATCCTCCAGCCCCTGGCGTTTGCACCATTCGAGCGGGAAAACCGTCTGCCGTTTCCGGGTCAAAGTCATAGTCGTTGCTTGCATGGGGTAATATTCTATTACCTGACGCGCCCTGTCAAGCTTAGACCGTAACCACGCGGCGTTCGCGGACGGCCTGGTAGATCGCGTCCACCACCTTGACCGAATGGCGGCCGTTGGCCAGCGAGGCCGGCGGCTGCCGGTCCTGGAGGATGCAGTCGGTAAATAGAGTGATCATCTGTCCATAGATGCCGATGCCTTCGAGCTTGTATTCCTGATGGCTGGCCTGGGTGTCGCGCACCTGGGCGGCGTCGTAGCCGGTTTCCTGCGCCTGGAGGATGCTGAACATCTGGCCGGTCGGGTCCTGGCCGATGGTGCCGCGGGCGATGATTGAGCCTTTGGCGCCAAAGAGTTCGAGGGCGTTTTGGGCGGCGGCATCCGGGATGTTGAAGTAGTTGTCAATGATGCCGTGGGCGCCGTTGCGGAAGCGGACGAGGATGGTCGAGGTGTCCTCGATCCGAGTGGCGTATTGGTGGACGAGCAGGTCCTGGAAGCCGGTGACCTCGACGACGGGCGCGTCCATGATCCATTCCAGCAGGTCGAGGCAGTGCGTGCCCATGTCCAGCAACGCGCCGCCGTGGCTGACGGCAGCGTCCTGACGCCACGCGCCGGGGATGGGCGGGTACCAACAGGTGAGCTGCGCGCGGCCCATGACCATTTTGCCGAGGGCGCCCGCCTGCACCAGCTCGCGCATTTTCTTGTGATAGACATTCTGCCTCATGCACCAGGCGAGCATGAATTTCACCCCGGCTTGGGCGCAGGCGGCTTCCATCCGGTCCACTTCCTCGACGGAGACGGCGATGGGTTTCTCGCACAGGACGTGTTTGCCGGCCTGGGCGGCCTGCACGGTCTGGCGGCAATGGACGTTCGGCGGCGTGGCGATATAGACCGCCTGCACATCCTGCGCCAGCAGCTCGGCCTCCGTCGCGCAGCAGTGCGGCACGCCAAATTGCGCGGCGACTTCCTTGGCGCGTTGCGGGTTGAGGTCCATCACCGACACCAGTTCGGCGTTGGACACCATCTTCTTGAATTCCGGGATCGTCCGCCGGGCGGCAATGCCGCCGCAACCGATCACTCCCCATTTGATGTTCTTGCTCATGGTCGTTCGTTTTGCCGGCCCGGCGTTTCGACCGGGCGCTCTGACTTCTGTTAAAGACGCAAAGGATATTACCCGCCGGCCCAGCCGGGGAAAATGAGAATCCCCGAGAGTTGTAGTTGAAGCTGGAAAGGATGTTGACAGTTGGCCGCAAACACTTGAGGATGGTGCCGTTGAGTGACTGAAAAAGTCGTTCAGTTGGAATGACTCAGACTGCGCATATGGCGGAATTGGCAGACGCGCTACTTTGAGGTGGTAGTGGAGTAATCCGTGCAGGTTCAAGTCCTGCTATGCGCACCAGTTTTCCCAACGAACTCAGGGCCAGAGCAGGGAGCGGTAGAAACGGCGAGGGGAGCCGGGCGACGGAGTATCCACGAAGGTGAAAGAACCGTTGACCGGGTAGTTCGTGGTAATGGCGGTCCAGTTCAAGAGGTTCGAGGAGGTTTGCACCGTGTAGGCATAGCCGTCGGCGCCGGTGAATTGGACTTGGAGGGTGCCGCCGCTCTGGCTGACGGAGCCAATCGAGTCAGGCCGCAGCAAGGGGAGAAGCTGGGACGGAATGGCCTCGTAAGCCTCGTCGGTGAGGCTCCACTCCACCTCGTAACCGCTGCTCAAATCCAACCACGGCGAGGCCACGCTCAGCTCAGGGACGGCCAGAATGTCTCCAATGCTCCGGAAGGTCTGGTTCGGCTGGGCCGACCGCATGGCGTCGAGGGCGGCGGCGATGGTTGCGGCTTGCGGCGAGTTTGAGGACATGATAACCGGGTCAAGTTGCCCGATGTCGGTATTGGTCAGGACGGTCATGCCATCCAGAAGTCCGCACCAGGCGGAGACGCCGGGTTGGTTAACGGAGGCGAGCGTGCGCGGGTCGTTGGTGTTGAGGAGAGAAATCAGCAGGCTCGCCAGGCGCCAATCGTTCGTGGGCTGCGTGAAGAAGGCATCCTCGGTTACGCCGGTCACGCCGTCCCAGTTAGTCACAAGCTGGGTGTCGCCCGTCCATTCCATCCATGTGGCGAGGCTGGTGCCGGGCGCTTTGAGGTAAATGGTCTGCCAGGGTGTGCCACGATGGACGCGGCCAAGCCAAGTGAGATCGGGCAATGGGTTGGTGGGGAAGTCCCAGTAATCCGAGCCAAACACCAACGGGTCTTTGACGGTCAGATCAAACGCTGTTGTGCTGTAGCTGGAGCCGTCGGGATTCCCGCCCCAAGGCTCGTAGCAATTATTGACCGCGCCGAGATTAGGGAGGGGCAAGGGAGTGGGGGGGGTGTCGAACACCGGGTTTGGCGGCAGGGTGGGGTCACTGGGGAGGTCACTGAGCATGTAATGCACCAGCGGATCATTGGCCTGCCATGAGGTGACCAGGTAAATGTTCCGGAAGGGTTGGTAGGGAGCATCGAAAGTATTGGAGGTCATTGGGTAGTAACCAGGCGGCAGGAATTGGCCATTGAAGAAGTTGATGGCGGCAATCCTGCCCATCCCGGGCGGAAAGTCGTTGTTGCCGCTGTTCCATACGAGGTTTGGGAGCTGGTCCCCCAGACTGGCATAGATCTGATTCAGGATTCCATACGTCGGGGTTGAGTCAGTGATCGCGCCATTCAGGCGTTCCGTGCACCACATGCCGCCGTAGCTGCCGTCCGGTAAATAGACACTACCACACTCTTGACTGCCCGTCATCAGGGCCTCAGTTATGTTGAGAGGGTAATCGCCGGTGAGGTTCACATAATCCACGATTCGGCCAGAATCAATGAGGGCAAAGCACAGCCGGATTTTCAAGCAGAGCTGCCATTGGGGGACATAGAAGTTCGTGGTTCCGGGAGTGCGCTCGAAGGCGCCCGTCAGCGGCACGAACTGATCCAGCGCCTGCGAATAGGCGGAGTTGGTCAGGAACACCACGTTGGTGAACAGCGGGATTTGAAAAGAAGGGGAAGGGTATTCGGGGTCAAACCCTGTCCAGATGTTGGAGGCGATGTTGACCGTCGTTGCCGGCGGCTGGTAATAGGCTAATGCCGGGTCGAGCCAGTTGCCGGTCTCGAGGTTGGTCACCAGCACACTCAGGTCCGGGAGCACGACCATCAGCAGGTCGCGGGGGAATGAGTTGCTGTAGGAATTCCAGGCTTCGACGCCGAACACATTCGAGATGCCCACCACAAACATCTGGTCAATCTCATTGACGGGCGCAGTGGTGGAGTCGCCCTGCCGGTGGAACTGGAGCTTGCGGGCGACCTGCACTTGGGTCTGCATGGCGAACTCATTGAAGTTGGGGAAGCCTTTCTTGGCGCCGATAACGAGAGGCTGGCCATAGATCATATCCATCGGCTGCAGCGCGGCGCGGTCGCTGGCAAGCTGCAAGTCGCGCATGGTGGCGAGCAGGACGGACGTGTCGGTGACCTCCTGGAAACCGCTGATGAAGATGAAATTGCTGCCGTCGCCCGCTGACTGGTTGGCGAAGATCGGGCGAAACACGCTTGGCAGATAAGGATAAGCGGTGTTGGTGCGGTTGGTGGCGGCGTCGTAAAGGTTGGCCGTGACCTGCAAGAGCCGGTGGACGGAGGGGGCGTATTGGTTGGTCGGGTAGAGTTGGATGTTGTTCAGGCTGATGCCCAGTTGTGACTGCAGCAACCGGGCAGCGACATTGGTGAAGAAGCCAATCGGACTATCCGTGGTGACTAGCGGGCCGGCTTGACCATCAATCCCGGTAAAAGATAGCCAGCCGATGACCAGCCACGGTAGGCAGCAGGTGTGAGGGACCGGTCCGAGCCGGTGCAATCGTTCGCTTGAATGCCCCTGAGCCTTTATCACAACCCGGACACTAGCAGAAACACCGCGGGCTGTCAGCAAAATAAGGCGCTAAGGCTTGAGGCGGAGGGAATCACGTGAATCTTGCACGCACTCTTTTGTGCGGAGCATTGTGCGGGAACTCCCGTCTAACGGGGTATGAATATGCGAGCATTCAGTTTGAGTTCCCTCTTGCTCCTGGCCGGGGCGGGGCTGGCGCAGGCGGATCGGGGAGCAATTCCATTCCGTCCGGAGGTGACCATTTTTGAGCCGACACAGCGGGCACTCATAGCCTGGAATGGGGAGGAGGAGATTCTCCTCCTGTCCACCGATCTGCGGGCGTCGCGCGCGACGAAGGTGCTGGAGGTAATGCCGTTTCCGGCGGAGCCGCGCGTCGCGAAAGGGGATGTGGGGGTGTTCCGGCGGGCGGTCAGGCTGATCAACTCAAAGATCATGCCCGCGCCGCTTGCGGCGGCGGCTGTTAGAGGGGTGGACCATGGTTCGGTCTATGCCCCGCCGGCGGGCGAGATCACGTTCCACGAGCGAATCGGGGCCCATGATGTGGCGGTGGCGCGGGTGGTGAGCGGCGACGGTTTCGTCGAGTGGGTCAACGACTTCTTGAGGCGCGCCAGTGTGGACAACCCGGTAATACCGGCCCGGCTGCGGAGCGTGGTGCAGGAGTATCTCGACGACGGGTTCTGCTGGTTTGCCTTCGATGTCGTCTCGCTCGAAAACAAGTTCAGGACTCTGGAGGCATTGCAGTACCGGTTCCCGACCTCGGCGTTGTTCTATCCGGTTAAGATTTCGCGCTCGAACCGGGGCCAGACCTCGATGGAACTGTTGGTTCTAAGCCCGACGTTGCTGGGCACATTCAGCGGTATTCCGCGCAGCCAGATTCAATTGCGGCATGAGCCGGTGAGTCTGACATCCGCCGAGGTGCGCTCGCTGGACAAAGGGATGGATGAACTGCTCGATCACCGCGAGGATGTGAAGCTGCGGATTTGGCTGGTCCGGGGGGATTTCTCTTCCTTCGACCGGGATATTATCGCGAGGTAGGCCGGGGCTTAAAGTTTGATGTCCTCGCGCTGGCGTTTAGTGAAGAGGCAGTAGTGGGTGTAGCCGGCGCTGCGGGCGAGTTGGACGGCTTCGGCGAAGTTGAGGCCGACCTCGTTCGGAGCATGGGCGTCGGAGCCAAAGGTGATGGGGAGGCCGAGCTGGGCGGCGAGGTGGACGATGCGCGGGCTGGGATAGATTTCCCGGCAATCCTTGCGGAGACCGGCGGTGTTGAGTTCGACGGCGAGGCCGCGGCGTTTGGCGGCTTGCAGGAAACGGGTGAAGAGGGGGGTGCAATCTTCCCGGGGATAAAAGGAGAACTTCTTGCACAGGTCCGCGTGGCCGATGATGTCGAAGAGGCCGGATTCGGCGGCGAGGGTGAGGCGTTCGAAGTAGGCGGTCCAGACTTCGAGCGGTTGGCGATTCTTCCAGCGGGCGATTTCAGCGGGGTTATCAATGGCCCACGAGTCGGAGACGTAGTGGACGGAGCCGATGAAGTAATCCCAGGGGTGGCGCGCGGCCAGGTCCCGAATCCAGTCTTCATGGCCGGGGAGGTAATCCACCTCGAGGGCGAGCTTGATGACGAGGTTGGGGTAATCGCGGCGGGCTTGCTCGACGCGGGCGACATACTGGTCGAGGTCGGCGGCTGTCATGCGCCAGTCATCGAAGTCGTCGCGCGGCATGGGAGCGTGGTCGGAGAAGCCGATTTCCTTGAGGCCGAGCCGGACGGCCTGGGCGGCCAGTTGGGTCGGCTCGCCCGTGGCGTGACGGCACAGGGGCGTGTGCGTGTGATAATCAGCGGGCAAAGACATGCGGGAATGTAGAGGAAGCCGCACGGCGGGGCAAGAGCTTCCAAGACGAATCTGGCCCGCAGAATTCGTGTTCATCTTCATCTGTAGTTCTCTTCTGCGTGCTCTGGACCGCAGCGCTCGGAGAACCGCAGCGCGCAAAATGTGCGCGGGGGCGGGGCGCGGGCTGAGCAAATCCTGCGCGGCGGGGTGGCGGATTGTAGGGAATTAGGGGGTTTTGGGGGTTGGCACATTGGCTGCGTAGGGCGGATGGCAGCAGCACGCAACGGCGCAAGTGTGCGCCTGTGGGCTGCGTTCAACTAAAATCGCAGCATAAGAAAGATAACATGAGAATAAACCAATGGTTAGTGATGGCGGGAGTCGCCGCCGTGATGAGTTTGGGAGCCAATCAAGTTGTGGCACAGCCGGATAACGGGGGGCCAGGGGGAGGCGGACGCCAGGGCCGGGGTGATCCAGCACAGAGGCAGCAGCGAATGATGGAGCGCCTCAAGACAGACCTCGAGGTGACCGACGAGGCGGAATGGAAGGCGATGCAGCCGCTGGTCCAGAAAGTCGCGGACCTCGGCAGGGAAATAGGGTCCGACCGCATGCGCGGCATGTTCGGGCGCGGCGGCCCCCGGGGTGGCGACAATGCGCAGTCGGGCGACCAAGGCCGGCCGCGGGGCGGCGGGTTCTTCGGCACGCCCAGCGCGGAATCCGAGGCGTTGCAGAAGGCGATTGAATCAAAGGCGTCCAAAGCGGAAATGAAGGCCGCACTGGAGAAGTACGTCGCCTGGCGTAAAGCCAAGCTAGCCGCGCTGGAACAGGCGCAAGCGGACCTGCGCAAGGTTCTGACGACCCGGCAGGAAGCCATCGCGACGTTGAATGGCTTGCTGTGAGGCGTTGCGTGATGCGTGATGCGTGAAACGTGAAACGTGATGCGTGATGCGTGATGCGTGACAGCAGTCACCAGTCACCAGTTACCAGTCACCAGTGATCAGTGACCAGTAACCAGTAACCAAAGATGAGTGAGATTGTTGCCCAGGATGCGTCGCTGAAGCAGTTGCTCGACAAGATGGTAGCGGGCAAGCAACTGTCTTCGGCAGATGCGGCGATATTGGCGCGGCAAAGCCAGTCCGGGGGACAGAAGCCTTTGCAAGAGGAGGCGGACGTGCTGCGGTGGCTGGCGCAGGAGTATGATCTCGCTTACACGACGCTGGAGGATATCGAGCTGGATCGCCAGCTTCTGTCGCTGTTTCCCGCGCGGCTGCTGCTGAAGGAGGAGCTGCTGCCGTTGCGGCGAGTCAACGGCAGCGTGGAAGTGGCGACCAGCCGCCTGTTCGCGACCCAGGGATTGGATGCGCTCAAGACGATGACCGGTTTGACGCTCAAACCGGTGCTGGCTTCGAGCGAAGCGATCCAGCGGGAGATGAAGAAACGGCTGGGCGTGGGGGCGGACACGCTGGGGACGCTGGGCGAGGATGAGTCGTTTACGGTGGTGGATGAGCACCGCGAGGAGGACACCGACCTGGACAGCGCGGCGGAGGACGCGTCCATCATCCGCTTTGTCAACCAGGTGCTGCGGGACGCGATCGAGTTGCGGGCCTCGGACATTCACCTTGAACCGTTCGAGGAGGAGTTCCGCATCCGTTACCGGATAGACGGCGTGTTGCAGGACGTGCCAGTGCCGGCGCAGATCAAGCGCTTCCAGCCGGCCATCGTGTCGCGGGTCAAGATTCTGAGCCACCTGAACATTGCCGAGAAGCGGCTGCCGCAGGACGGGCGCATCAAGATCCGGATTGACGAGGCAGAAGTGGACATTCGCGTGTCGGTCATCCCAATGCTGCACGGGGAGGCGCTGGTGCTGCGCCTGCTGCGGCAAAACGCGACGTTGCGCGGGATGGGCGAACTGGGCATGAACACGCGCGAGTTGGAGTGCTTCCGGCGCGTGCTGCAAATGCCGCACGGCATCATCCTGGTGACCGGCCCGACCGGCAGTGGCAAGACCTCGACGCTCTACACGGCGCTTAACGAGATTAACGATGCGGACCGAAAGATTATCACCATCGAGGACCCGGTGGAGTATCAACTGCTGGGCGTCAACCAGATTCAGGTTTCGGAGAAGGCGGGGCTGACGTTTGCGCGGGGGTTGCGTTCGATCCTGCGCCACGACCCGGACGTAATTCTCATTGGGGAAATCCGCGATCAGGAGACGGCGCAGATCGCGGTGCAGGCGTCGCTGACGGGGCACCTGGTGTTCTCGACGCTGCACACCAATGACGCGCCGGGGGCGTTGACCCGATTAGTGGATATGGGGGTGGAGCCGTACCTGGTGGCGTCGTCATTGGAAGCGGTGCTGGCGCAGCGGCTGGTGCGGGTGCTCTGCGAGCGGTGCAAACAGCCCGACCAATCGCCGGCGGCCCAGGCCTTCAAGGCGCAAGTGGGCATTCCCGCCGGCACTACGATTTATCGCTCGGTCGGCTGTCAGGAATGCCGCCAAACCGGGTTCTTCGGCCGGCACGCCATTTTCGAGTGGATGGACAGCGACAACGAGATTCGCAAACTGATTCTTCAGAATGCCTCGAGCGACGTGATCCGGGACGCGGCCCGCCACGCCGGCATGAAGACCCTGGCCGATGACGGCTGGCGGCTGGTGCGCATGGGCATCACGACCGTCGAAGAAGTGCTGAGCGTGACCACCGCCAAAGAGGTTGCGCGCACCAAGGAGAAGGAGTCGCCAGAGGCCGCCGGCAAGGAACCGACGCCCGCCAGCGCGGCCCTAAGCCGGCACTAACCTGCCCCTTTTGCCATAATGCCTCTTTTCCAATACAAAGCGTTGCAGACGAATGGCGCGATGGCCGAGGGCCAACTCGAAGCCGCGGACCGGCAGGGGGCTTTCGCACAAATGGCCGGGCAGGGCCTGCGGCCCGTCAGTCTTTCGGAAAAGGCCGGCGCCGTAGCGGGAACTGGTTTCGCGCTGCCGGCTGCGCTGGCTTCGTTATCGTTTCGCAAGCGGTCGGCCAAGGTCTCCAGCCGGGAGCTGGAGAACTTCACGCGGCTGCTGTCGAGCCTATTGGCCGCGGGGGTGCCGCTGAGCCGGGCGCTGGTGATTCTCCACAAGGAATCCTCCTCGCCCGCCGCCAGCGCGAAGTGGAAGGAAATCCACGACCTGGTGGTTGATGGCATGGCCCTGGCCGATGCGATGGGCAAGTCGCCGGAGACCTTTCCGCGGGTCTATACGGCGATGGTGCAAGCGGGGGAGACGGGCGGGTTCCTGGACCTGGTGCTGGCGCAGATCGCGGACTTTCAAGCGCGCGAGAAGGAACTGCGCTCGAAGGTGATGTCGGCCATGCTCTATCCGAGCATCCTGTTCGTGCTGGCCATCGGGGTGTTGATTTTCCTGCTGACGTTCTTTATTCCGCGCTTTCAGGGCATCTTCAAGGGGTTTGGCGCGACGCTGCCGATGGCGACGCAGATCGTGATCGGGGTAAGTAACGTGGTGAGAAGCTACGGGGCGTTCGTGGCGGTGGGGCTGGTGGTGGCGGGTTTCCTGCTGCGGACGTGGTTTGCGTCGGAGAAGGGCCGGCGCACGTGGGAGGGCCTGATGCTGCGGGCGCCGGTGCTGGGCCCCTTGGTGGCCGAGTTTGCCATGGCGCGGTTCTGCCGGATGCTGGGGACGCTGCTGGGGGCGGGCGTGCCGCTGGTGCAAGGGCTGAGCGTGGCGCGCAAGTCGATAGGCAATCAGATTCTGGTGGATGCGGTGTCGCAGTCCATCGAGCGCGTGCAGCAGGGCGGCCAGCTCGGGGCGAGCCTGGCCGAGAGCCACGGGCTGTTTCCCAGCTCGGTGGTGGAAATGATTTCGGTTGCGGAAGAGAGCGGCCGGCTCGATCAGGAGCTGGTCCGGATAGCGAACGTCACCGAAGGCGACCTGGACCGGGAATTGAAAACGGCCGTGGCGTTGATGGAGCCGATGATGCTCTTTTTTATCGCGGCGTTCATCGGGACGATCTTCATCAGCATGGTGCTCCCGATCTTCACGCTGCAAGACTACATTAAGTGAACCCGTTGCATGGTTGCATGAGTTACAGGGGTTACAGCGTTAAAAGGTCGAAAGGTTAAATAAGTTAAATCGGCCTGTGCGAATTCTGGAAATGAATATGAAAATAAGAACACGACAAGTTACTAAAGACCGAAGGGTCCGACAAGACCAGCATGGGTTCACGCTGGTGGAACTGCTGCTCGTGCTGGTGATCCTGGGCATCCTGGCGGCAATCGTGCTGCCCCGCTTCACCAATCGAACCAAGCAGGCGCAGATCGCGGCGACGCAAACACAGATTGCGGCGTTTAAGACGGCCCTGGACGCCTACGACGTGGACAACGGCGGCTATCCCAGAGGCAAGAACGGGCTGCTGGATTTGATCCAACAGCCGCGCGATGTCCCCAACTGGCACGGGCCGTATCTCTCGTCCGACTCCATCCCCAGGGATCCGTGGGGCAATGATTACATTTACGAATGCCCGGGCCGGCACAATCCGACCTCCTATGACATAAGCTCGCTGGGGCCGCCCGGAGACAACATGATCATAGCCAACTGGACCATAAGGCGTTGAATGAGGTTACCCACCGGACAACCAGGCAGCGGGAGAGCAGCGCGGTTCACGCCCCAGGCGCGGCGCGGCTTCACGCTGATCGAGTTGATCCTGGTGATGGCCCTCCTGACGGTTGTGATTTCGTTGACGGCGCCAAAGCTCTCCCGTTTTTTCCATGGCCGGACGCTGGACTCGGAGGCGCGGCGGTTGCTGGCGCTGACGCGGAGCGGCCAGAGCCGGGCGGTGTCCGAGGGGTTGCCCATGGATTTGTGGGTGGATGCCGAGCAGGGAATCTTCGGTTTGGAAGCGGAGCCGAGCTACGAAACCAGCGACCCCAAAGCCGTGGACTTCACGCTCGACGGCGGTCTGCGACTTGAGGTGGTGCATAAGACCATCGTGGCGCGCGCCAACGCTATGAACACTCTGAACCCGGGCCAGCAGCCCAGCACCGCCAGCGTGCCGCGCGTCATCCTCGTCCATGCCAGTTTGCCGACGATACGCTTTCTGCCGGACGGGTCGATTGGCGAAAGCAGCCCGCAGGTGCTCCACCTGACCAGTAGTGACGGCGGTTCGCTTTGGCTGGCGCAATCCCGCGACGGCTCGAACTATGAGATTCGGAACACCGACCAGTAGGGCGGGGCGGCGACTGGATTCGCGGCAGAGTTGAAGCGTTAAAGAGGTTAAATGGGTTATATGAGTTAAATGGGTTAAGTGAGTTAAGTGAGCAAATGGTTTGCATGAATTACATGGGAAGAACCGGGGCAGCGGTGGCGAACAAGGGTGTGCGCCGGCGGTCCTCGGCCGGTTTCACGCTGGCTGAGGTGTTGGCGGCGCTGCTGTTCATGGCCATTGTCATCCCCGCGGCCCTTGAGGGGTTGCACATCGCCAGCCTCGCCGGCACCGTGGCGGCACGCAAAGGCGAAGCCGCCCGCGTGGCGCAACGCCTGCTGATCGAGAACCTGGTCACCACAAATTGGAACCAGTCGGGCCAGAGCGGCACGCTGACGGAGGGCCAGCGGCAGTTCCGCTGGACCCTGCGCACCGACCCTTGGACCCAAGATCCCAACCAAAACGTTATTCTCCGGCTTTCCGTGGAAGTGTTCTTTACGGCGCAGAACCGCGACTATTCCGTGCGCCTGAGCACGCTGGTGGACAGCTCGCAACAGCAAAGGTGAAAAGCCGAATGACCGAAATCCGAAATCCGAAGATAGTCGCAGCCGGGGGGAGGGTGACCTGCCCACCCGCTGACTTCGGACTTCGGACTTCGGATGTGGGACGTGGGACTTTAGACTTTAGACTTCAGACTTTAGACTTCGGGCACAGGGCCTTTACGCTCATTGAGATGCTGTTGGCGGTGGCGATTTGCGCGATCGTGCTGGTGGCCATCAACGGCGTGTTTGCCACGGCGGTGCGCCTGCGCGACAAGACCTCGGACATGGTTGAGGAATCACTGCCGGCCAACCGGGCCCTGGAGATTATGGATCGCGATTTGAAGGGAGCCGTGGGTCCGGGAGGGGTCCTGGCCGGAGACTTCAAGTGCGGGGCCCAGGCCATGGGCGCGACGATGGGCCTGAGCGGCGAGGCTGGCAGCGCGGGGCTGGATTTCTTTACTTCGACCAGCGTGATCAGCGACAAGGCGCCGTGGGGCGACATTCAGGAAGTATTCTATGAGTTGAAGACGCCGACCGACCGGAACCAGGCGGGAATGGACCTGGTGCGTTGCGTCGATCCCAACATCCTGGCCACCACCACCCAGACCCCGGAGATCCAGCGGCTCATGGGCAACGTGCAGAATCTGCAATTGGATTGTTATGATGGCACGCAGTGGCAAACCACCTGGGATACCAGCGCCGGCAATACTAACCTGCCGGTGGCGGTCCGAATTCGCATTCAGCTCGTTGCCAAGCGCGGCGAAGCGGCGGGCAACCTGCAACCGCTCGAAGCGATCGTCCTGCTGGTCACGCAGACGCGTACCAACCTAACCACCGTAACCACCGGAGGGACGCCATGAGAGCCCGCCCCAACCCTAAGAGTCTGCGTTGCGCCCGGCGGGGTTCCGTGCTCGTCATTGTGCTCTGGATCGCGTTCGGGCTGGTGAGCCTGGCGCTGTATTTTGCGAATTCGATGAACTTCGAACTGCGCGCCTCGGACAACCGGGTGTGCGCGCTGGCAGCGGACCAGGCAATCGACGGCGCGGCCCGCTACCTCAACTACTTGCTGGCCACCAATGCGGCCAATGGGTCCAACGGCGTCTTCGTGATCCTAAGCGACGCCCAGTGCCAGGCGGTGCCGGTGGGCGAAGCCCGTTTCTGGCTCATCGGACGCGACACCAATACCCCGGTCGGGCCCGGCCGCATGTGCTTTGGCTTGGTCGATGAAGCCTCGAAGCTCAACTTGAACATGGCCGCCATCAACCCGGTCGCCGCCAGCAACCAACTCATCTGGCTGCCGCGCATGACGGTGGACCTGACCCAGGCCATTCTCGATTGGGTGAACACCAACGGCACCGGCCCCACGGTGACCTACTACGCCATGCAGCAGCCGTCGTCTTACCAGTGCAAGTGCGAGCCTTTTGAAACCGTGGACGAATTGCGGCTCCTGTATGGCGCGGACATGGACACGCTGGTGGGCGAGGATGCCAACCGCAACGGGATCCTCGACCCGAACGAGACTGACGACAACCAGAACGGCATGCTCGACCCCGGGGTTCTGGAATACGTCACCGTCTATAGCCGGGAGCCCAACACGAACAGTGATGGCACCGCCAAGGTCAACATTAGCAGCCTCACCAGCGCGTCCGCCCAGTTGCTCCTGACGAACTTCGGCACGACGCGCGCCAATGAGATCCTGGTCAATCTCGGCTTGGGGAGCAGCGGCGGCGGCGGCCGCAGCGGGGCGGGCGGCGGCGGCCGCGGCGGGGTGGGCGGTGGCGGCCCCGGCGGGTCCGCCGGCAGCAGCCGCAGCACGGCGGGCGGCGGCATGGCGACAGCCAAGTTCGCCAGCCCCTTGCAGTTCTACGTAACAAGCAAGATGACGGAGACCGAGTTTGCTCTAATCGCCACGAACCTCACCACGACCAACGGCAGTTACATCAATGGGCGGGTGAACGTGAATACGGCCAGCGCGGCGGTGCTGACCTGCTTGCTCGGGGGCGACACGGCGGGGGCGCAGCAACTGGTCAACTATCGCCAAGCCAACCCGAATAATCTGACGTCGATTGCGTGGGTCATCGACGCGCTGGGCCAGAGTTATGCGACCGACCTCCAGGCCCTCGAGGCCGGGGATTATATCACGACGCTAAGTTACCAGTGCACCGCCGACATCGCCGCCGTTGGCCCTTATGGCCGCGGCTATCGGCGGGTGAAATTCGTGTTTGACACCAGCAGTGGCATGCCCCAAATCGTGTATCGCCAGGACCTGACCCATCTTGGGTGGGCCCTGGGCAAAGAGGTGCGCCAGAAACTGCTCTCAGAGAAGAAAACGTGATGATCAAACGGCCCAAATCAGACTTGTTGAAACGACAGCGCCTCTCGTCCCTGCTGGGGCTATCATTGGACGGGAGCCGCCTGGACGGCCTGGTCCTGCGGCGCACCGACGGGGCCTTGCACATCCAGCAACCCTTCTCCGTCTCGCTTTCGCTCGATCCCCTGACCAATGATCCCGAGCTGGTCGGCCGGGAGATTCGCAACCATCTGGACGCCGTCGGCGTGCGCGAGCGCCAATGCATCGTGGGCCTGCCGTTGAAGTGGGCGCTGACGACACACATCGAGGTGCCCGAGTTGCCCGAGGCGGACGTGGCGGGCTTTCTGCAAATCGAGGCTGAGCGCAGCTTCCCGTGCGATGTGCAGACGCTGCACGTCGTCACTTCCCGCTCTCATACCCCGTCCGGCAAACAACACGCCACGCTGGTCGGCATTCCGAAGAACCACCTGACGCTGCTGGCGCAGGCGCTGCGGGCGGCGAAGCTCAAGCCGGTCAGCTTCTCGCTGGGCATCGCGGCGTTGCAACCGTCCGGGGCCGACGCCTCGAACGGCGTGATGGCGCTGGCGATTGGCGAAAGCCACGTGGCGCTGCAAGTCACGGCCGGCGGCGGCGTGGCGGCGCTGCGGGCGCTGGAAGGCGCGCTCGAAGCCGAGGGCAGCCAGCGGGTGCTGCACGCCGATCTGGTCGCGCGCGAGGCCCGCATCACCCTCGGACAACTGCCGGCGGAACTGCGCGAGGCCGTGCGGCGCATCCGGGTCTTCGGCCCGCGCGACCTGGCCCAGCAGTTGGCGGATGAAATGGAACTGCGGCTGGATGCGGCGGGCCTCAAGGTCGAACCGGTAACGCGCTATGCCGCCAATGAATTCGGCGTCCAGCTCCCCCCGGACGCCGCCGTGTCGCCAGCCTTCAGCCTGGCCGCCGGGCGGTTGGCCGGGCGGCGCGCGCTGTTTGAGTTCCTGCTGCCCAAAGCTTCGCCCTGGCAACAAGTCGCAGCCCGCTATTCCTCTGGCCGGCTCCGCACGGCGATCTCGGCCACGGCGGCAGTGGCGGTGGCGGCGGGGGGACTGTTTTTCTTCCAGCAATGCCAACTCTGGCGGCTGCAGTCGCAATGGGCCAAACTGCAGCCAAACGTCCGGCAACTGGAGGGCCTGCAAGAGCAAATCCGGCAATACCGCCCCTGGTACGACGAAACGGTGTGCGGCTTGACCATCCTCAAACGTCTCACGGAGAAATTCCCCGAAGACGGCAGCGTGACGGCCAAGACCGTGGAGATTCGGGACTTGAACGCGGTGACCTGCACGGGCATTGCCCGGAACTATCAGGCCCTGCTGAAGACCGTGGAGCAACTGCGCAGCGTCCGGCAAATTCCCGAGGTGAACCTGGGTCCGACTCGCGGGCAACCGCCGGCGCTGCAATTCACGTTCAACTTCCAATGGAGTGAGGGAGGGAAGAATGCAAATTAAGAATCGTCAGCAACTGTTGATTATCGGGGCGATTGCGGCCATCGTTCTATTCGCGGGGGACCAACTGGTGCTCTCCCCCCTGACGAAGGCCTGGAGCGCGCGAGCGACGCGCATTGGCGAACTGCGCAAGCAGATTACCCAGGGCAAAATGCTCGTGCAGCGCGAGCAAAGCATCCGGAGCCGCTGGGAGCAGATGTCCCGCAACGCGCTGCCGAACAACACCTCCGCCGCCGAACAACAGGTTGTCCAGGCGATTGACCTTTGGGCGCAGAACAGCGGCGTCGTTATTTCCGCCATCACGCCCCAGTGGAAGCATGACAGCGATGATTATATGACCTATGAATGCCGCGTGGACGCGGCCGGCGACCTCGGAAAATTGAGCCGCTTCCTCTACAGTGTCGAGCGGGCCCCGATGGCGCTGAAGCTGGAGCTGGTGGAACTGGGCGCGCGCGACAAGGAAGGCCAGCAGCTTTCGTTGGGCCTGCAGCTCAGCGGCCTGGTCCTCAACACCCCCGCACGATGAACCCGAGGCAACCCATGAAGTTGATTGTGGCGGTCAGCCTGGCGAGCGGTTTCCTCGTCGCGGCGCAGGAACCGGATGCGTCCGCCCAAAACAACGCCACAGCGGCCGAGGTCATTTCCCAACTCAGTGACCTGGTCCAGGCCACCGGCTCCCCCCAGCCCGAGGACATGGCTCCGCCCAACGATCTGACTCCGACCAACGGTCTCCCGCAGGCCAGCAGTCTCCCGCAGGCCAATGCTCTCCCGCAAGCCGGCGTTCCGGCCCCAAGCGGAGACCGCACGGCCAGGGTTAACCGCTTCGATAACTCCAGCCGATCTCAGAATGACGATCGCCGGTCTCGCGGGCGGCGCTCGTTCAGGTCAAGGTCCAACCAGCCCGGTGGTTCCGGGTCGGCCAACGACTACAGCCGGGGCAGCGACGGCGCGCAGACCAACGCCCTCGCCGGGACGAACACTGGCCCCGCCTCGCTGGATTACGCCGCCTTCAAGATCATCGTGGACGGGAATATCTTTGACCCCAACCGCACTTCGCGCCGGGCTCCGCGCGTGCGTTCGGCGCCCAGGAGCTTCGATGCTCTCACGCTGGTCGGGACCATGAGTTATGAGAAGGGCACGTTCGCCTTTTTCGACGGCACGAGTTCCGAGTATAAGAAGGCGCTGAAGCTGGCCGACGCGATTGCCGGCTACAAGCTCACCAACATTGCGCCGAACAGCGTGAAGCTGGCGTCCGGAACCAACGAACTGGAATTAAGCGTGGGCGCGCAGTTGCGCCGTGAGGAGGACGGTCCGTGGCTGCTGTCCAGCCAATCCACTTCCTACGCGGCCACACCCGCTTCAACCTCAACGAACGCCGCAGCCACCACGACCACTACTACCTCCGATGCCGCTTTGCTCGGCGCGGAGAGCGACATAATCAAGAAACTGATGGAAAAACGTGAAAAGGAATAAAGCCCAATGAATACGATCAAACACTTCCTTCTAATAACCTGCCTGTCCACGGGCATCCCGATCCTGGCCGCGGAGGCGACGCCCGGCGCTCCCACCAACGAAGCGCCCAGCGCGCCGGCCACGACCATCCAAACGAGCACCGATCAACCGCCGCCCGCGCCAACCCCGGCTCGGGAGGCCGCTGCCAACGCGGCCGCCACAACCGCCACACCGGCCCCCGTTGCAGACCTTGTGACTAACGCCGTTGCGGGGACCAATGCCGTCACTGGCACGAACGCAATCGCCGCGGCCAACGCTGCCGTGCCCCCAGTGGTCGTGGAAAACGGCATCAACGGGTTACGCCTGAACTTTCACAACGCACCCTTGAATCTGGTCCTGGACAACCTGAGTGAGGCGGCCGGGTTTATTATCAACAAAGAGACCGATGTCCGGGGCACCGTCGATGTACAGGGCAAAGATTTGACCAAAGACGAAGCGGTCGAGGTGCTCAATTCGACACTGAAGAAGAACGGGTGCGCCGTCATTCGCAATGGCCGCATCCTGACGATCGTCGCCCAGGATGGGGTTAACCACAAAGATACTCCGATCGTTGTCAACAACAACCCCGACGACGCCGAGAGAGGGGATGAAGTGGTGACCCAAGTTATCCCGGTGAAGTACGCCAGCGTCAGCCAGTTAGTGCCCAACCTCGAGCTATTACTGCCAACCACGGCCACGCTCTCGGCCAACGAAAGCGCCAACACGCTGATCCTGGTGGCGACCAAGACCGACATCAAGCGCATGCTCAAGATCGTCAATGCGCTGGACACCTCCATCGCCAGTGTGTCGTCTATCCGGGTGATTCCGCTGAAATATGCGGATGCGAAGGATACCGCCACCTTGATCTCCTCACTGTTCACCTCGCAGGGCGGGGGTCAGGGCGGCGGCACCAGCAGCGGTGGCCGGGGCAGCCTCTTCCGGATGTTGAGCGGCGGCTTTGGCGGGCCGGGCGGCTTTGGCGGACCGGGGGGCTTTGGCGGGCCAGGCGGCGGCAGCGGCAGCGGCGCCAGCGGCAGCGGCGGCGGTGGCGCTGCGGCCGCGCACGTGGTGGCGGTGGGGGATGACCGCTCCAATTCGCTAGTCGTTAGCGCCCCGGCTGACCTGATGACCACCATTGAAAACATGGTGAAGGAAATCGACCAGGAGGTGACTGATGTCACCGAGCTGCGGGTGTTTCGTCTAGTCAACGCGGACTCGTCGGAAATCGCGGACCAGCTTGCGCAGTTATTTCCCGATCCCACTACTTCCACCAGCGGCAGTCAGAATTACCCCATGACGCCGTTCTTCTTCCGCGGCTTTGGCGGCCGGGCAG
>JBEKJO010000108.1:0-21303 GCA_050011195.1 Verrucomicrobiota bacterium
GTGTTCGGCACGCCCACTTTGGCGTAGTCAAAGTCCGGCCCCGGCAGCGGATAGAGCGCAAAGAACGCCCAATAGCCGGCCAGAATCAGCCCCACCGCCGCCCACTGCTCGCGCGCGGGCCGGAAGCCGAGCAGGAACAGCGCAACATACCCCAGCCCGATCTGGCTGAGGGTGTCCTCGAAGGTCCAGTTGGTTTGGTGCGCGCCGATGGACCGCAGGAAAACGCCCAGCAGGATGAGCACTAGCGCGCGCCACGCGGCGTGGAGCGTCATGCGCGCGCGCGACTGCCCGCGCGCCGCCCGGCTCGCCAGCGAGAACGGCAGCGCCACACCGACGAGGAACGAGAACGACGGCTGAATCAGGTCGTGGAGCGAGCAGCCAATCCACTCCGCGTGGGTTTGGTGGTGAGCGAGGAATTGCCAGAGCGCGCTGTCCGGCCTGGCCCTGGCCACGTGCGAAAGTTCGAGCGCCTCGGCCATCATCAGGAACATCACCAGCCCGCGGTAGGCATCGAGCGAGGTGAGGCGGCCGGAGGCCACGGCGGCCACAGGCGCCGGGGCCGCGGACGGCGCGGGCGGCTTCTGCTGTTCCAATGTCGGCGTAGTCATTGCGCTGGTGATAAGAATTACCAGCTAACCCCGAAATGCGAAACCCTATTCGGCGAGCCGGGTGCAAGACCCCGGAGGTTCAGGATGTTCCACACCGGCTCCCCCCAAGAGCCCTCCTCCCACCGGGGTGCGCACGTCCTCGGGCGCAGCGAGGTCTGCAAGCGGCGTGGTCCCGGAACTTTCCAGTGTGTTGGACAAGTCGGAGCCTGCTGCGCCCGAGGACGGGCGCACCCCAGCCCAGTCGCCCTCGGTGGCACCCGCGCACCCGGCCTCAACCTCTACCCAATTCCGTCCTTGACGAGAATCCGCGCCCCGGCTTTCATAATCTCATGCCAGGCAAAACGTTTCGAGAATGGGCAGTAGATAAATGGCGAGAGGGGATAGCATCGCTGTTGGTGGCAGCAGCTATAGCCCTTCTCGCCAAGTTCGGTGACAAGGTATTTGACTCAGTGACAAGCGCACTTGGTAAAAAGCTATTGCTAGAGTTGCTATTCGTATTGTTCGTTTCATGCGCTTGGCTTGGTTGGCTGGTTTACCGACACAGGAAGGAGGAACCGGAAGCAGTGAGAGTCTGCTCGGGCGTGGAATTCCGGCGAAGCAAGACTACTGGATGGCAATGGTGTCCATTTTGCCCCAAGTGCCACACAATTATTCATCCCCAGCCGTATGAACATCCCGGATTTGGGTGTTCGGCGGGTTGTGGTTGGCGTTCGCCAATTTCGGCAGACGAGATTTGGAAGATTATCGCTGATGCAGATTGAATCCATGCCGCCTAACAACTGCGCTCAAGCGCTGCCCTGGGCTTTCCGCTAGACGGCGCTGCGCCCGATTTATCAAATGCCATCAGAACCGAAAGGGCCGGAAGAGCAACACAGAGGAATCTGGCGATTTCCTCCAGCACGATTGTTTCTGTTGGTTTGTCTGTGGGCTGACAAGCATAAAAGTCTGACTCTAACAAAAATAGTCGCCACAGTAGTCGGGGGTCTGATTTTGGCGGCCATTCTTGCAGTGATCGCCCTCGCGTGGAAACAAATCGTTTCCTGGATTCCGTTTCTGGGCAGCATTCTTGCCGCGCTGCAAACGGAGGCCCTCCTAGAGCTATGGAGGCTCTTGGTATGTATTGCCGTTCCATTGGGTGGGGTGTTGGTTTACGTTTGGCTTCGTCTTCGCCGACCTATAATCCATTCGGCACAATATGGAGCAAATCCGCGCTTCAATGATGTTCGACGCAAAGTCGAAAAAGAGGTTCGGCGCGGGCGACGCAGGATACCGGCAGAGAATTTATTTTTTGGTGAGGGCGATCCTCAGTACGACCCGTGCCGGGATGTTCTCAAGAGTTTGACGATCGATTATTGTATACGGGGCCATCGGGAAATTAAAACCGTTCAAGAACACGGATTCATTGACCTAGATTGAACCGCCGTCTAATCGGGTCGCGGCAGGATTGCCCTCCCGGCTCCCACATCACCTGACCTACGGGTCCGCATCAGGCGGTTCCATATCGGCATCACACAGTATGGACCTGACCACCGCATTGACCCGGCGGACATTCCTCAGGCTAGGCGCCAGCGCTGCTGCGGCGAGTCTCACCGGCTGCTCCCTTCCCGGGGATCGCACCACGACCGGGGCAGCGGCGAAGTCCGGCCCAGTCCCTTTGTCGGGTGCCGAAGCCTTCAACTACATCGTGGGCACGCAAACCATCGGCGCGACTTACCAGTTTACGGAAGAGAGCGTGCTGGTGGAGACCGCCCGGGCCATCCTCGACATGGGTTCCAACCTGCTCAAGTTCACGATGGGCCGGGATTACCAGCGCATGATGATCAAGCCGTCCAAGGCCGCTTACCCGGAGACCATGCAGTATCTCCTCAACCAGGGCAGCGACGCCCGGAACACGCCCCGCGTCAAATTCCCCGGCGCCTCGGTCGAAGCCCCGCCGGCCAATCCCGCCGTTCAGACCTTGACCGATCTTGCCCGAATCGAGCCTGCCTACCGCAAGGTCTTGGCGATGCCCTTTGCCTATTACGTGATCTGGACCTACGCCTTCACGCCGCGTTGGTGGCTCAAGGGGTTTTCTGCCGAGGACCAAGACAAGGAATACCGCGAGATTTACGCCTTCGTCGCCCACCTGCTCAAGACTTACAACGGCACGGGCAAGACCTTCTTCCTCGGCCACTGGGAAGGCGATTGGCACTTGCGCCCGGACTTGAACACGCAAACGGATGCCGGCGTGACGCCGGAGTCCATTCAGGGCATGATTGACTGGCTCAACACCCGGCAGCGGGCCGTGGATGACGCCAAACGCCGCACGCCTCACCACGGCGTGCAGGTCTATCACTATGCCGAAGTCAACCACGTCTCGGCGGTGATGGCGGGCCGGCCCAGCGTCACCAACCGGGTCCTGCCCCGGACCAACGTTGATTTCGTCTCCTACTCCGCCTACGACTCGCTGGATGACATCCCGAACAAGATTCCCCGCGCGCTGGACTACATCGAATCAAAGCTCCCGCCCAAAGCCGGCATTGCGGGCAAGCGCGTTTTCATCGGCGAGTATGGTTTCGCGGCCCGCACTTGCCCAGAGCCGGAGCGGGACCGCCGCTCGCGTCAGGTCATGCGCATCGGTTTGGAATGGGGCTGCCCGTTTGTCCTCTGCTGGCAGATGTATAACAATGAATTCAGCAACGGCGTTGAGAACGGCTATTGGCTGATTGACAACCACGGCGTCAAACAGCCGCTGTGGCATACGCTCGCGGACTTCTACCGTGAAGCCCGGCGTTACGTAGCCGACTGCCAACGCCGCACCGGCCGGCTCCCGGCGGAAGCGGAGTTCCGCCGCTTCGCCATCACTTTGCTTGGCTGAAAAACACGATAATGAAAAGCCCGATGCACAAACTCAGCTAGGCTTCCGCTTGCCCGCTTTGCTTTCGGATCGCTCTCAAGGCGCGGTAGCCCACCAGTCTCCGGCGCTGCTCGTCCCACAGACGAAACGTGAACGACTTGAAGCTGGAGAACAAAGTCACCGGCTTGACCGTCTGGAACAGCGGCTCCGCCCGATGACACTTCTCCAGGTGGTAGTTCGGAATCCGCGGACTCAGGTGGTGGATGTGGTGAAACCCGATGTTGCCTGAAAACCACTGCAGCACCTTGGGCAGCTTGTAAAATGAACTGCCTTGCAACGCCGCCAGGCTGTAATCCCACTTCGCCTTGCGCTCCCAATACACCCCCTCGAACTGATGCTGCACATAAAACAACCATACTCCCGCCGATCCGGCCACCAACAGCACGAGCAATTGCAGCAGCAAATAAGCCTTGAGGCCGAACAGCCAAATCAGGCCGCCGGCCAGCGCCACCAAGGCCAGATTTGTCCACCACACCGAGTGCCGCTCCCGCCGCCCGGCCTTGCTGGAAGGAAATCGCAGGTGGATCAAGAACAGGTACAAAGGAGCCAGACCGAACAGAATGACGGGGTTGCGTGCCAGCCGATACGCGAAGCGTTTCCAGCGCGAGGCCTCCAGGTATTCCTGCACCGTTAACGTCCACACGTCGCCCATGCCGCGCCGGTCCAGATCCCCCGAACTCGCATGGTGAACGGCGTGTTCCCACCGCCAATGGTAATAGGGCGTGAACGTCAGCACGCCGGTGATGAAGCCGAGCGCATCGTTGGCCTTTGTGGATGAAAAGAAGGAACCATGCCCGCAATCATGGAAGATGATGAACACCCGGACCAGGAACCCTCCCGCCAGCGCCGCCAGCGGCACCGCCAGCCACCAGGACACCCTCAGGCTGAAGTACATCAGGCACCACAGCGCCGCATAAGGCGCCAGCGTATTGACGACCTGCCACATGGCCGCCCACCACACGGGCTTTTGGTACTTGGCCACGATGTCATTCCACGCGGGCCAACTGGATGGTTGTTCAGATTTGGGCAAAGCCGGATTGCGGACCATACACGATAATTTCTTTCTGTTAGACGGACTGTTGTTTCGGACCGTTCCCGACCATCGGGTTTCAAATCATCAAGGAACGGAGTCCAGTGAAGATTTACCAAGTCTTGAAAGCTCGACAGGCTATCACTTACACCACAACCTGCCACCGATTGCGCCGAACGCAAGGTTTGTAATACCCCGCATAAGAAATGTGCAAACCAGCGGAAGCACCTCACCTTTTCTGCACCCCATTGAGCTTGCGGGCATTGCTCCCTCGACGCGCGACTCTTTATTTTGCGCCAACAGGACTGGACCGCTCAGCGAAGCGAAAGTGCCGGCGCGCCTGTTTGAGCGTGCCTTCGCAGCCCGCTCCCCGTATCGTCCACGCCCTTGTATGAGACAGTGCCAGGCAATCATTTTCGACATGGACGGTGTCATCGTGGACAGCGAACCACGCCACGAGCGCGCGTTCCTTGAGGTCGTGCGTGAAATCGGTTACGGCGACAAACTCGATATGCGCTTTGCCGACTACATTGGCCGGTCCGACCAGGAACTCTGGGTGGACTTTGTGGCCAAACACAAGCCGCCGCAGCCGCTGGCGGAGTTGGTCGCCCGGAAACGGCAGCGCATGATGGAAATCATACGGCGCGAGCAACCGGTGTTTGATGGCCTTCCGGGGCTGGTGGAGAAACTGGCGGCTCATTATGCGTTGGCGCTGGCCTCGGGTTCGGAACGCCCGGTCGTTGAAGAAGTCCTCAAGCTCAAAGGTCTGGGCCGCTTTTTCTCGGCCGTCGTCAGCGGTTCGGAGATCCAACACGGCAAGCCTGCGCCGGATATTTTCCTGCGTACGGCGGAACTGCTCAAGGTTGCCCCCGGGGATTGTTGCGTGGTTGAGGATTCCAAGCCCGGGGTCGCGGCGAGCCTCGCCGCCGGCATGCAGGTGATTGCCATCACCAACACCCATCCCGCCGAAGAGCTGCGGCACGCCACGCGGGTCGTGCGGACCTACGAGGAAATTGAGCGGCTGCTGCTGGAACGGCGCTGAGCGGGTGAGCGATCCTGCGGCAGGACCCGTGACGGCCAGAGGCGCATCTCGACACTGCCACCAAGGAGTGAGAACGCCCAACGGTGACGGACCGCGAGCCGTCCCCGGCTCGCAGCAGCCACCAATGCGAGACGGCGATCGAACCTCTGGCCCGTTCGCTGCACGGTCGAACGCGCTGCGAGCCGGGGACGGCTCGCGGTCCGGGGGCAGTGTCAGGATGCGCTTGGGCGAAGGTGTCGGACTTCATTGACGGGGACGATGCCAGGGGTAAATTAGTGCCGGGATGAAGAGGCTAATGCTTGTTTTAATCGGCCGCTGGCTCCTGTGCCTGGGGATGTGGGCGCCGTCCGCCGGCGGCGCCCCCCCGCCTGACAGCCTCAACGAACAATTGCTTTCCGAACAGAAGCACTTCGTCGAGTGCCTGAGTTGTGTTTACAGCCCCGCATGGTGGTTGAGCTATAACGACTCCCTCTATTTCCAGCCCCGGAACCAGGCTCAGGTGAAGCAGTTGGAAGCGATGAAAGCCGCCAGATCAAGGTATCTGGCTCTGACCAACCAGGAAACGCGGCATGCCCTCGCCGCCAGGCTGATGGCAGAGAGCGGTGTCGGTGAGAGCTGGCAGAGGAAGCTCTTGCTGCCGTTTTCAGCCACTAACCAAAACCTGACGCCCACACTGGATAAGCCCGTACGCGTAATTCCCAAGTACAAAATACTCCAGTCCCTTGGCGGGGGGGACGCGCTGATTCAGGATGATGCGTCCATTTGCTTCGTGATGAACTTTGGCCGCGGGGCCGATGATGCCTCGTGCACGAATGCCTTGTTGATCAAAGAAGGAGTGAAGACTTACTCGGCAGGCGGAGGGTTCAAGACCGTTGACGCCTTCGCAAATGTCGCGCTCACCAAAGAAGAGACGGCGGTGCTGAATCGCGTTGCGGCTGCCTTTCAGAAAGAGGCCGTCGCCCTCGGGCAGGAGATCGCCACCTCGAAGGCCAGGCAGGAATTTGAGGAGTACCAGGCCCGGGCAACCGACAGCAGCCCGTACCTGGAATACCTGCTGGCCAAGGCTTATCTGGAAGGAAAAGGCACGGAGAAAGACGAACGGCTGGGCATGGAATGGATGAACAAAGCGGCCAAGAACGGGTCCGGAGATGCCAGTTCCTACCTGGAGGGGTTGGGACGCAAAGCGCATTAAGATACGCCCGCGGCCTTGGAGCGCGTGAATAATTTCTTTCGTCCTGGGACTTTTCCGTTTAACATCGGGCACTCTATGACGAACTCTAACGCGGTGGTCCTGAGCGAACTGCTTTCGCCGGCCACCATCAATCTGGATTTGAAGAGCACGGACCGGGATTCCGTGCTCGCCGAGCTGGTCAATCAGATTCCCCAGTTTGCCGAACGACCGGAGGCCCGGCAGACTTTGCTCCGCGCGCTGCATGAGCGCGAGCAACTGCACAGCACCGGCATCGGCGATGGCATCGCGCTGCCGCACTCGCGCAACGCGCTGGTGGGCCTGGTGGACCGGTCGATTATCGTCTTTGGCCGGCACAAGAAAGGCATTCCGTATGACGCTATCGACCGCGTCCCCGCGCGCCTGTTCTTCCTGCTGATTGCGCCGACCGTGACCCAGCACCTGGCGATCCTCGCCCGCCTCACCCGCCTGCTCCTCGATCCCAAACTGCGGCAAAGCCTGCTGACAGCCGACAAGCCGGAGAAGGTGCTTGCGCTGATTCGGGAGGCAGAGACGAAGCTGTGAAGGCGTAAGACTTGTTGCGTGATGCGTGTTGCGTGGTGGGTCCGGCTTCCGAACACGCATCACGCATCACGCATCACGCAACATGGCCCGTCACACCTCACCCTTGAATCCCTGCTGGCGCAGCGCTTCAAACAGGACCAGCGCCACACAATTAGACAGGTTCAGCGAGCGGGCCTTGGCATTGAACATAGGAATGCGCAGCCAGCGGTCGGGGTTTTCGTGCAGCAGCTTTTTCGGCAAACCGGCGGTCTCCCGGCCAAAGACGAGATAATCCTCAGGGGCGAACTTGACTTCTGTGTAGAGCCGCGGCCCCTTCGATTCCACAAACCACAGGCGCGCGCGATGGGAGAGTTGCTGCTGGAAGGCCGCCCAACTCGGCCAGCGATGCCACTCGACCTGCTGCCAGTAATCCATTCCGGCGCGCTTGAGCTGCGGGTCGTCCAGCTTGAACCCGAACGGTTCAATCAGGTGCAGGGTGCTTTTAGTGGCGGCACACAGCCTCGCTACGTTCCCCGTGTTAGGGGGAATCTCTGGTTCAATTAAAACGAGGTGCATGAGTTTTGCGTCGCCGGTTAGTAGTCGGTAATCAGTGGCCACTGGTCCATTTGCGCCTGGCTACGAACCACAGACTACGGACTACTGGCTTTCCGATAAAACACCTTCCACAACACCAGTCCGTGCGCCGGCGCGGTCATGCCGGCCACTCGCCGATCCTTTTTCGCCAGCATCCGCTTGACTTCATCCGCCGGGAATTTGCCCAAGCCCGCCTGCGCCAGCGTCCCCACGATGCCGCGGCACATCTTGTAGAGAAACCCGTCGCCTTCGATGATGAACGTCAGCAACCGCCCGCGCTGCTTGAGTTCGCAGCGTGTCAATGTGCGGACGGTGGACGCTTTCGCGTAGCCCGGATTGGCCGCGAAGGACTGGAAGTCGTGTTGGCCCACAAAGAACGGCGCGGCGCGCCGCATCGCGCTCAGGTCGAGCGGACGCGGCACATGCCAGGCCGTGTGCCGAATCAATGGGTTCATCGCCGCGTGGTTCCACACAAAGTAGCGATACTGCTTGCCGGTCGCGTCGAAGCGCGCGTGGAAATCCTGCCGGGCGCGGGTGGCGGCGAGAACGCGAATGTCCTCGGGCAACCAGGCGTTGAGCGCGAGTGCCAGCTTGCGCCCGGCCATCCTGCACTCCGCGCGCCGCGCCTCGAAGTGAGCCACCATGCCGAGCGCGTGAACGCCGGTATCAGTCCGGCTGGAACTATGGACGCGGGGATGGCCGGGAAACAGCTTCGCCAGCGCGGCCTCGACTTTCTCCTGCACGCCGGTGCCGGTCCTCTGCACCTGCCAGCCTTCGTACTGGGTGCCGTCGTAGGCGATGGTCAGCTTGAATTTCAAGGTGTCCACTATGGCCGTCGCTGCGCCCAAGCAAAAGAAGATAAATGCAATGCGGCAGGCGGAGCGGGGACATTCCTGTCCGCAGCAACTTCCGCATGCTCGCTCACCTCCAACGCTGCTGCGGCCAGGAATGTCCCCACTCCGCGTGCGTGAAGCTCACACAAAATGTGTGACAATCACGCGTGTCGGCCCTCCGCCCTTGCAAAATGCCCTGATCTCCGAGGCGATTCTGGTTGGCATTAGAAGTGCGTGCCGATACATTAAGGCTTGGCACTATGTGGCAGCGAACCTGCGGTGCCCGGCAACCAAGAACTGGCTGAATCAGGAAATAAGCTAATTATACACCATGAAAACGCTCCACACCCTCGCCCTGTCCCTCCTCAACCAAGCACAACTCGCTTTACTGCGTACGATCGCCATCGGCTGCGTCAGTTTGCTCGCCGCAGCCTCCAACGCCGGCCCCGGGGCGCTGGATCCTACCTTCGCGCCCACGGTGAACGGTGCGGTTTACGCAACGGCGGTGCAGCCGGATGGAGGCATTCTGCTCGGGGGCGCTTTTGCCGCCGTCAATGGTTCCAGCTCTCGTTATCATCTGGCGCGCCTGTTCGACAACGGCTCGCTGGACTCGACCTTCTTCACTAACGGCAGCGGCGTTTCCAGCACCGTTTGGTGTCTGGCCGTGCAAACGGACGGGCGCATCGTCATCGGCGGCGATTTTGCCTCGGTCAACGGGACCGCCCGAACCCGAGTCGCCCGACTCAATGTCAACGGCACGGTGGACGGCAGTTTCGTTCCCACCAACTCCATCACCAGCTCAGTGCTGGCCGTTGCAGTGCAAAGCGATAACAAGGTCATCATCGGCGGAAGTTTCTACGGCTACGCTCCCGCCTATAATGCCCGCTTGAACGCCGATGGGACGTTGGACACCGCTTTCAGCTCCTACCCCAACAACACAGTCGATGCCATTGGAATCCAGAGCGATGGGAAGATTGTGATTGGCGGCGCGTTTACGCAGGTGAACGGCGCTTCGCGCTACCGCATCGCGCGGCTCAACGCCGACGGCTCGCTGGACAACGCGTTCCAGAACGGGTTGAGCGGCGCATCCTCCACCGTGCGCTGTCTGCAAATCCAGACTGACGGCAAGATTCTCATCGGCGGAGACTTTACTGGGGTCAACAACACATCCCGCAACTATGTCGCCCGCTTGAACAGTGACGGCTCGCTGGACACAGGCTTTATCTCCTATCCAGGCGCCAACGGTTCGGTCTATGCCCTTGCGGAGCAGCCCGACAGCAGCGTGGTGATTGGCGGCAGCTTTACCAGTTACGCTTCTTACAGTTTAAGCCATGTGGCCCGTCTCTACCCCGATGGCACCCGCGACACCAGCTTTTCCACCAGCGGCATCAATAATCTGGTTGAAGCCTTGGCGGTGCAAAGCGACGGAGGACTCCTGATCGGCGGCACCTTTACCACCATCAACAACTCCAATTACTTGTACTTTGGCCGGCTCTATGGAGACCTCTACCCGCCGGAATTTATTAGCCAGCCCGTCAGCCGCAACACCAACGTCGGGGCCTCGGTCACCTTCACCGTGCTCGTTGACAACCCAACGCCCTCGTACTATCAATGGCGCAAGGAAGGACTCGATATCCCCGGGGCCACTGACATGTCTTATTTGCTGAGCAACGTTCAGTTGGGGGACGCCGGCAGCTACTCGGTCTTTGTCAATAACGCCGTCGGCGGCGTCACCAGCAGCAACGCCGTCCTCAATGTCGGCATTGCCCCGGCGATCACCGGCCAGCCGGTGAGCCTTGTTGTCACCCAGGGGCAAACCGCCACCTTCACCGTCACCGCCACCGGCACTCCGCTCAATTACTTCTGGAAGAAAGGCGGCGCATTCATCACGGGCGCGACCAACTCCGCTTACACGATTGCCAGTGTCGTGGCCGCCAGCGCCGCCACCTACACCTGCCAGGTCAGCAACTTCTTGGGCAACGTCACCAGCGCGGGTGCCACGCTGACGGTCTATAGCCCGCCAGCCATCACGGTGCAGCCGGTGTCTCAAACCATCGGCATCAGCTCAAACTTCACCGTCAGCGTTACCGCCACCGGGAATCCCGCCCTCGCTTATCAATGGAGCAAAGACAGCACGAACCTTTTGGGAGCTACGGCCTACAGCTACACGGTGACGAACGCCCAAACCAACGATGCCGGCGGCTATTCCGTGGTGGTGAGCAACCTGCTGGGCAGCGTGACCAGTTCCGTCGCCAGTATTACGCTCCTCTACTACGCGCCGAGCATTGTGGTCCAGCCCGCCGGCCAGGCTGTGCTGGTCAGTTCCAACTTCACTCTGACCGTGACCGCCAGCGGCTCGGCGCCGATGGCCTACCAGTGGCGCAAGGACGGTGCTGATCTGCCGGGTCAGAGCGCGACCAGCTATAGCGTGACCGGCGCTCAAACCAATGACAGTGGCGGCTACACGGTGGTGGTCACCAATTTGTCGGGCGGTGTGACCAGCACTGTGGCCTACGTCAACGTCGGCTACGCGCCGCTCATCGTCCAGCAACCGCAGCCCTTCACCAACAACCTCGGCGAAAGCAATGCCTTCAGCGTGCTGGTCTTCGGCAGCGAGCCGTTCCTTTACCAGTGGTTCAAGGATGACATAGCCATTGCCAATGCCACCAACAACCTGTTGCCGCTCTCCAATCTGCAATCCAACCAGGTCGGCTACTACTCCGTAACCGTCACCAATCTGTATGGCTGGACCACCAGTTCCAACGCTCTGTTGAGCATTCCAGGGGTGCCGCTTCCGTTCCAATGGCTGGGCTTGGTGGCCTACTACCCGTTCAACGCAAACGCGAATGATGCGACCGGCAACGGGAATAATGGAACCAATTACGGAGCTGCTATCGCGCCCGACAGGTTCGGCAACGCTAACAGTGCCTATGCATTTGACGGGGCCAGCTCTTATATTGATTTTGGTTCGCCTTCTGATTTGGCTTTTGCAAGCAATTTCACACTAACAGCGTGGTGCTTGTTCTCTGGCGGCGCAGATAACCCAAGGATACTGAGCTATGGACAGGACATTGGATACGAGCTACTGACTGTTGGAACAGGCACAAGTAGGAGTTTCCAGCTTGATTGTGGTTCCCAATATTTCGACACACCAGTTAATTATACACAAAATGTTTGGTATTCTGTTGTGGCGGTGGTTCAAAATGGAACCGGCTACATTTATGTTAGTGGTGTATTGGTAGCCTCTAGTCCTGTTTCTACGCCTAGTTACCCTTATGACTTTCAAATCGGTGAGAACGCACAGAACAATACGGATTATTGGGGTGGTTCGATTGATGAAGTGCGGCTTTACAACCGCGCCTTGTCATCGGACGAAGTCGCGCAGCTTTACGCGTATGAGGCCGATATACCGGTCATCACTAGCCAGCCGCAGGGCAGCATTGTGTCGCAGGGCAGCACGGTATCTTTCGGCGTCGTGGCCACGGCGCAGAACCCGCTCACCTACCAATGGAGCGAGGATGGCGTCCCTATTTCCACCAATGCCACGCTGTTCATCCCTAATGTGCAGCCAGCGCAGGCGGGCCTTTACACGGTGGCCATCAGCAACGGCTTCACCGGCGTGGTCAGCGCGCCGGCGGCTTTGGCGGTGATGTCCTCCAGCGGCGCGGGCGCGCCCGGGTTCACGGGCAACCAGTTTGGCTTTGGCATCAACGGCCCGGCGGCGAGCACTTTCGTGGTGGAGGCCTCCACCAACCTGCAAACTTGGCTGCCCCTGAGCACGAATACGTTTGGAGTCGGTCTGTTCCAGTTCGTTGACCCCGCTTCCGTCACCAACCCGATTCGCTTCTACCGCACGCATTATTGAGCGGCCTGCCTCTCGCCTGCAAGCCGTCAGCCGGCCAGGCTGTCGAGGTAGCTTTGCAACAGAATCGCTGCCGCCATCTTGTCCACTTTCTCTTTTCGTTTCTCGCGGCGCACGTGGCCCTGGATTAGCAAGCGGTTGGCCTGCGCCGAAGTGAGCCGCTCGTCCCAGGTCTTGATGGGCACGGTCAGGGCGCCTTTGAGCGCGGCCACGAAGTCCTGGACTTTCAAGGCGGCCGGGCCGTAACTGCCGTCCATGTTCCGGGGCAGCCCGACGAGGATCATCTCCACTTGTTGGTCGCGGATCAACTCCTTGAGCCGCGCCAGGAAACCGGCGAACGGTTCCGCGGGAATGAACTCCAGCGGCTGGGCAATCATCTTCAGCTCGTCGCTGACGGCGATGCCGATCCGTTTGCTTCCGTGGTCAATGGCGAGAAAGCGCATGAAGGTAGTTTGCTTCGGCTACAAGGTCTTCATCACCTTCGCCGCTGCCCGCACTGTCTTCTCGATCTCCCCCGCGGTGTGCGCCGTCGAAAGGAAACCGGCCTCGAATTGCGATGGCGCGAAGTAGATTCCCTCCGCCAGCATTCCGTGGAAGTATCGCTTGAACCGCTCGCGGTCGCTCTTCATCGCCTCCGCCGCATTATGCACCGGCTCGCTCGTGAAGTAGCCGCAGAACATCGAGCCGCAGCGGTTGAACTGCACCGGCACGCCCGCTGACTCCGCGGCGCTCTTCAGGCCGGCTTCGAGCGCGGCGCCAAGTTGTTCGAGTTTCGCATAGGCGTCGCTCGCCGCCAGCTCTTCCAGCGCCGCGATGCCCGCCGCCATTGCCACCGGATTCCCGCTCAACGTGCCCGCCTGATACACCGGACCGACCGGCGCGAGGCAATCCATGATCTCCGCGCGCCCCCCAAATGCGCCGACCGGCAAACCGCCGCCGATGACCTTCCCAAAGCAGCTCAAGTCGGGCGTGATGCCAAAGCGCTCTTGCGCGCCCCCTTTGGCCAGCCGGAAACCGGTCATCACCTCGTCGAACAGCAGCAGCGCGCCGTTGGCCGTGGTGATTTCGCGGAGGAATGTCAGGTAGCCCGGTTGCGGCAAATACAAGCCGGCATTGCCCGGCACCGGCTCCACAATGACGCCGGCGATCTGATTCGGGTTGGCGGCGAACGCCGCTTTCACCGCTTCGCGGTCATTGAACGGCAGCGCAATCGTGTGCTGCGTGAACGCCGCCGGCACCCCGGCGCTGTCGGGGTTCCCGAACGTCAGCGCGCCGGAGCCGGCCTTCACCAGCAGCGAGTCGGCATGTCCATGATAGCAGCCGTCGAACTTGATGATCTTGCCGCGTCCAGTGAACCCGCGCGCCAGGCGAATGGCGGACATGCAGGCCTCGGTGCCCGAGTTGCACATCCGCACCTTCTGCACGCTCGGCACCCACGAGCAAATCATCTTCGCCAGCGTGACCTCGAAGGGGTTCGGAATGCCGAAGCTCGTGCCATTCTGCGCCGCCGCCCGGACGGCCCTGATGATCTTCGGGTGCGCATGGCCGAGGATGGCCGGTCCCCACGTGCCGACGTAATCAATATACTCATTGCCGTCCACGTCCCACACCCGCGCGCCCTTTGCTTTGTTGACGAAGAACGGCTGGCCGCCCACCGCGCGAAACGCCCGCACCGGCGAGTTCACGCCGCCGGGGATGTATTTCAGCGCCTCGGCAAAAAGCTGCTCGGATTGGGTCCGCGAAGTCATGGCCGCATTGTCAGAAGAAGCCGCGCGAGGGTCGAGGGGAAAAGTAGCCGGCGGCTCCCGTAGCGCTTGAATCCGCCCGGCGGCAGACGCTCCGGTCCGGCACTCAAGTGTGATGCCTGCCGTTGGCCCGGCGGCGGGCAGTTTGCGTCACTGCAGCCGGAAGAAGCGGGCGGGGGAGGTGTTGGTGAGGGTGACGCCGGTGACAGTCGCGTAGTTGGTCAGGGCCTGCCAGGTGGTGTTGGTGACGGCGGTCCAGTTGGGGGCGGACAGATCAGGGGTGGAGTATAGGGCATAGTTGGCGGCCCAAGCCGGCCAATAGAGGGCGAATTGGTTGCCGGCAGGCGCAATGTTCAAGGGCGGCGGGTTGGTGAACGGAGTGGTATTCAACAGAACCGTCACTGTGTGGCCATCCTGGTTCAGGCTGACCAAATCGAGCTTGCCGTCGCCGTTGAGGTCCGCCGCCACGACGCAGGCCGGACCCCGGTCCACGCGGAACGTGGCGTTGAAGCCAAAACCGCCCCTCCCGTTATTGGTCAGCACCGTCAGCGTCCCGTCGGCGAAATTCGCGCTGATCAAATCCGGCCTGCCGTCGCCATTGAGGTCTGCCGCCGTGACGTACGTTGGCTCCAGGCCCACGTTGAGCGTAGCGTTGAAACCAAACCCGCCACTGCCATTGTTGGTCAGCACCGTCAGCGTCGAGTCGTCGAAGTTCGCGCTGATCAAATCCGGCCTGCCGTCGCCGTTGACATCCGCCGCCACGACGCTACGCGGTCGATGCCCCACCTTGGGCGTCGCATTGGAGCCAAACGTGCCGCTGCCGTTGTTGGTCAGCAGCGTCAGGGTGTTACCCAAGTCAGTCCCGGTGATCAAATCCAGCTTGCCGTCCCCGTTGACATCTACCGCCACGACGCTGGTGGGCTGCGCGCCTACCTGGAGGGTGGCATTGGAGCCGAAAGCGCCGCTGCCATTGTTCGTCAGCACCGTCAGCGTGTTGTCGCTCCGATTCGCGCTGATTAAAGCCAGCTTGCCGTCCCCGTTGACATCCGCCGCCACGACGCAAACGGGATAAGCCCCTACGTGGAGGGTGGCATTGGAGCCGAAAGTGCCGCTGCCGTTGTTGGTCAGCACGATCAGCGTGCTGTAGCCGGAATTCGCGCAGATCAAGTCCTGTTTGCCTTCACCGTTGACATCCGCCGCCACGACGCCAGATGGCTCCAAACCCACGTGGAGCGTGGCATTGGAGCCGAACCCACCGCTGCCGTCGTTGGTCAGCACCGTCAGCGTGTTGTCGTAGTTATTCGCGCTGATCAAATCCAGCTTGCCGTCACCGTTGACATCCGCCGCCACGATCCAGACCGGCACACTGCCTGCGCTATACGTGTTGGCGGTGAAGGACAGTTGGGCGCACACGGTTGAGAGTTGAGAGTTGAGGGTTGAGAGTGCCAGCAGAGCCAACCAGTGGAGGATTCGTTGTCTCATTTTCATATAGGGTCTTTCTTGGAGGATGTGGGTTTGAGGCGTTGGCAATCGTGTGAGAGGCGTCACTGGCCGGAAGATGGTCGCGCCCGGGGTGCAAATAGCCCCTCGACGACCCGCGGAGCCTGAAACTGCCTTGCTCCGCTGCGGCCTTGCGCGCCTGCAGACGGATGTTGCGCCATAATTCTACGGCTGCCCGGGGAGGGGCAGTGGCGTTATTCGCGGCACCGACTGCGCATCCGGACATGGCCAAGTGTAAGGGAGTGAGGTGGGAGCGCAAGACTGTTTTGGACGCCCAATTAGTGCTTGGGCAAGGCGCGGGGGTTGTGGCTAAATCTGTCTGTGCGGCGCCAGATCAAATACCGTCTGCCTGATTCACGCAAAAGCCTGCGTAGCCGCTTTCTGTGGGTGTTGGGGCTGGTGGGGTTGGTGGTGGCGGGGTGGGTTTGGTGGCATTCGGGCCAGACCAAGAGGCCCGTGCCGAAACCCACGGCGCCGCTTGCCCTGACGCCGGGCCAGGGCGCGGGGCAGCCCAAACCAGACGCGGCTCGCAGGGGAGTGCAAGCCCTGCCTGGCCCGCCTCCGGTTGTGCCGATTCCCCCGCCGCGTCCAATCGCCAAGCCAAACCTTGAACCGGTGCCGCCCGGAGTCTTTCCCCGCCCCGTCCAGAATGTGTTGGAAGCCCAACTCGCGCTGGCGCGCCTGGGCATTTGCTCCGGCTCGCTCGATGGCCTGAGCGGACCGCAGACCCGCGCCGCCCTGCGCGCATTCCAGCAGAAGGAGCGTATGGCCGTCACCGGCGAGCTGGACGCGGCTACCAAAGAACGGTTGCTTCTGGCCGCCCCGCCCTATGCCGCTTACGCCGTCACCACGAACGATCTTTCCAGATTGCAGCCCTTGAGCCGCACCTGGCTGGGCAAATCCCAGCAGACGGCGCTCGATTATGAGACGATCCTGGAGTTGGTCGCCGAGAAAGGCCACTCCCACCCCAACTTGATTCGCCAGCTCAACCCGTCCATTGATTGGACCAACGTGGCCGCGGGCACGACCGTGCGGTTGCCGGACGTTGCTTATGCCGACGACGGCGCCAAGGCCGCGTTCGCCACCATCAGTCTGGCCGGCAAGTGCCTGGAGGCCTTTGACGCGAACACAAATCTGCTGGCGCATTTCCCGTGCAGCATCGCGCAGCGCGTCGAGAAACGGCCCGTGGGCGAACTGCACGTCGCCGTCATCGCCCCCAACCCGAACTACACCTTTGACCCGGACGTGTTCCCCGAATCCGCCGAGGGGCGGCAATTGGGAAGGAAGCTGATCCTGCCGCCCGGGCCCAACAACCCCGTCGGCGTGGCGTGGATTGGCCTGGACAAACCCGGCTACGGCATTCACGGCACGCCCAGCCCGGAACAGGTGGGCCGGACGGAATCGCACGGCTGCTTCCGCCTGGCGAACTGGAACGCGGAGTACCTGCTGAGGCTGGCCTGGATCGGGATGCCCGTCTATGTGGAACCGTGAGGCTTAGCACCCGAAGCAATCTCACGGAATTACCCAGCTTAAAGAATTCACGCCAGCGGCACGGGCCAAAGCGAAGGACCCAGTGATCGGAAGACCGGCCCGAGCCGTTGTTTGTCACTACCCATTGGTCGGTGGTGCTGGCGGTGGCAGGCCGCGGGGCAATGCGGACAAAGTTCAACCTCAGTTCCAATGCGCCGTCCAGCAAAAAAGACCTCATTCAGTCCTATGGGAATCTCACGCAAAATGAGTGAGAATCACGCCAAACCAGAGGCACGCGCACACCAAAAGGCCCATTTTGGGCCAAAATCCGGGTCGGCACTCGTGATGCTGACCGGATTACATCATGCTATGAAACTCAAACAATTGTTGCTTCCAATTGCTTCGGCGCTCGCGATGGGCGCTGTCACCGCCGGGGCGCAAGGCTGGTCCATGAACGTCGTCGGCTATGTCAATTGGACTTTTCAGCCCGGGGACACCTGGTTCGGAAATCCGCTTGATGATCCCCCCAACACGTTGAGCATTTTGATACCAACCGCCCCCACCGGGACTACCGTCTCCTTGTGGAATTCGGCCCTAAACCAATACACCCCGGTCTCGACTTTCACGGGCAGTGGGTGGTCCACTGACCTGACGCTGAATCCCGGCACGGGGGCCTTACTGGACACACCGTCCCAGTTCCCCAACACCTTCGTTGGCAATGTGTTGGATTTAAACGGGGCAGTTTGGGACGGCCTCACCTATCACGAACCTGCGCCCTTCGCCGGGCCGAATGGGCTTTACTTGCTCTCTTGCATGATGCCGTTGAACTTGTCTGGCAATGTGTTTGACCCCGCCCAAGGCGGGTCTTTTTCGGTTTTCGAATCCATCATTGGCCGAGCGCCAAATGACGGCGAACAGGTCACCACCCTCGATCCGCTGACTCAGACCTACACGACGACCACTTTTCTCGATGGCGCGTGGGACAACGGAGCCCCGTCTCTCGACCTCGGTGAGGCTGCGATGTTCAACATCATCTCCGTTCCGGAGCCGTCTGCCTTGGGCCTGCTGGCAGCGGGCCTCGGCACCCTCGGCATTGCTCGGCGCCGCCTCCCCTCCACTCGGGAGCCTGAGTACGAAGTTGGAAAGCCCGCACCAGGCGGGCTTTGAAACCGGGTCTGCTTGGAGAGGGCCGGGAAGAAGCCGTCGAAAAATGCTCGCGTGCCAAAAGCTGATTTGCGCGCGCCGTGCTGCCTGGCGCCCGCAGCAATCTCACACCCCCGGCCGTTTCGGGTAGGGTGGCCGCTTGACTTCGCGCGGCGGGTGTTGGCGCAACTGCTTCATCACCTCGGCCACGGCGCGCTCAAGCTGCGGGTCCCCGCCCCGGGCCATCGCGCCCGGATCGTCCACCACCTCGATGTCCGGGTCCACGCCGTAACCTTCAATGATCCATTGGGCATTGGTGCTATAGATGGCAAACGCCGGCACCGTCACACCCCCGCCATCCACCAGCGGCGGCGAGCCGGTGATGCCGATCACACCACCCCAGGTGCGCATCCCGATGAGCGGCCCCAGCCCGGACTGCTTGAAGTAGAAGGGGAAACAGTCGCCGCCCGAGCCGCTCCAGCCATTGATGAGCATCGCCTTGGGGCCGAGGTGGGTCACCGGCGGCGTGGTCAAGTCCTTGCCATTGCGCACCGCCCAGTAATTGCGCAGGGGCCGGTCGAGCAACTCGATGAAGCGGTCGGGTATCTGGCCGCCGCTGTTGAAGCGTTCGTCGATGACCAGGCCCGGTTTGGTGACCTGCGCGCGCCACATCCGCACCAGCTCGTTCTGGCCGTTCATGCCGGTATCCGGGACATAGACATACCCGATCTGGCCGTCGCTGAGTTGTTCGACACGTTTCCGGTTCTCCTCGATCCAGGCCAGGTTGCGCAAGCGCTCCTCGCCGTCCAGGGTTTGGACGAGCACTTCCCGCGCCCCTGCCATCGCCGGCTGGTCGTTGACGGTCAGGAACACCGGCTTGTCGGCCAGCCCCTGGAAAGCGGCCCACGGGTCTTGCGTGATGTCGATGGGTTCGCCGTTGACCGCGAGCAAGTAATCACCTTCATGGACATTCGTTAGGCCCGGTTGGAGCAAGGGCGAGCGCACTTCGCTGTCCCAGGGCGCGGCTGTGACGATGTGCTTGATGCGGTAGGCGCCGTTTTCGAGCGAGAAATCGCAACCCAGGTAGCCCACGCCGAGTGAGGGGCCTTTCTCGACATCGCCCCCGCTGCGATAGGTGTGGGACGAGTTAAGCTCCCCAATTAACTCGCCTAGCACATAGTTGACATCCCACCGCGTCACGGCGTCCTCCAGCAGCTTGCCATAGCGCTGGCGCATCTCGTTCCAGTCCACGCCGTGCATGCCCGGGTCATAGAAACAGTCGCGCTCGAGGCGCCAGGCATCATTGAAGATTTGCCGCCACTCGGCGACCGGGTCAATCTGGGCCTCGAAATCGCCGGTGTTGATCTTCTTGTCCATCTTTTGATCTTCCTCGGGTTCAATGATGGCGTAGTCGCTGCCCTTCCGCACCAGCAGCTTTTCGCGGTTGGCCGACAGCTCAAAGAAATCGGCGTCCTCGATCACGGTTTCCTCCTTGCGCTTTTTGAGGTCGTAGAAGATGACCGGCTTCTTTTCGTCGCCGGAACCGACGCGCGGGAGGCGGTGGAAGAGCAACTTGCCGGAGACGGCAGCGAGGTGGTCGTAGCGCCCGGCTTTGGGCGGCAGGACGACCACTCGCTCCTCGAAACCCGCCAGATCAATCTCCACCGGCTTGGGCTTCTCGTCTTTGTTCTCGTCGTTGTTCTCGTCTTGGCTCTCGTCCTTCTTCTCGTCTTTCTTGTCGTGCTTCTTATCCGTGTCTTTGGGGCTTCTCAAGGCCTTCTTCTTTTCCGCGGGTTTCTTCTCGTCGTCCTTGTTCGTGTCGTCTTTCTTATCTTTGGCCTTGTCGCCTTCCTCGTCGTTGCGCGGGGCGAGCGGGGAGAGGACGTCTTTGCGGAGCGGCACGGCGGCGAGCACTTCGCAGTTGGCGTAGATCCAGGTCTTGTCCAGTTCGCTGTAGTTGGGGGCGAACGTGCGGCCCGTCCGAAAGAAAAGGTATTTGCCGTCGGGGTCGAATACGGGCAGCTCATCGTTATAGAAGCCGGAGGTGGCTTGGTGCAGCGCGTTGGACTTGCAGTCGTAGAGGGCGATGGCCGAGTTGCGATTATCCACGTCCTGCGCCCAGGCGATCCAGCGGCTGTCCGCCGACCACCCCACGCTGAACCGGCTCAACTCATCGTGGTGCAGCCAAAGCTGGCGTCCGATCACCTGATTGGTCCGGGCGTCGAAGTCGAATAGGTTGATGCGCAGCGCCTGGTCAATGAAGACGATCTTTTTGCTGTCGGGCGACCATTGGGGGCGGTAGCGGAAGCCCGGCCCGAACTTCGTGAGGGTTTGCTCCCCGATCTGGTTGGTGCCCGCCGCGCCCTCGGCGTTACGGACCGTCAGTTCGTATTCCCCCGTGCGGTCGCTGAAATAGGCAATCCATTTGCCGTCCGGCGACCATGCCGGATAACGCTCGGCGACGCCGGACGCGCGAGTGAGGTTGCGCACCACACCATGCTCGGCGGGGGCGGAGAAGATCTGGCCGCGCGCCTCGAACAACGCCCGCTTGCCGGTGGGCGATATGGTCACGCTATAGACGTAGTTGGAAACGTTCTCATAATGCGGCTTGAGCGTGGCCCGGTCCGTCACCACCCGGATTTCCACTTCATGGTATTTCTCCGTCTGAAGGTCCAGCAGGTAGAGCCGGCCCGCATTCTCGAAGACGATGTCGTTCGGCCCGATGCTGGGGAAATGGACGTCGAATTCCTTGAAGAAGGTCACCTGCCGGAACTTGTCGCGTTTGAGGTCGCAGGCCCAGAGGTTGGCGCGCTTGTTCTGGTCGCGGTCGGAAAGGAAATAGAGGGTG
>JBEKJO010000109.1:0-21109 GCA_050011195.1 Verrucomicrobiota bacterium
ACTCCCTCTATCCGTTGGGCCTGGTGGGGGTGGGTGTTGCTGGCGAGTTCGCGCCGGAGCGTAAGCAACGAGCAGAAGCCGAGGAGCATGCCGGCGGCGTAGTTCACCTTCTTGGATGAGTCGGTGGCGCCTCTTAGCATGGTTTGGACTGCGTGCTCGTCGGCCTCGGCCTCGGCGAGGGGCCTGTCAGCCTCGGGGATGTAATTGTCCAGGTGGCCCCGGTCGATGTGCGCGAACTCATGGCAAAGGATGAACACCATGGCGAGCACGAAGACACCGTTTGCCTTTTCGATGTAGATGTCTGCGGCATCGTACTCCTCCGGGTTGGGCAAATTGGTCTTGTCCCAGGGTGTGTAGTTGCGCACTAGGCTGACGCCGTATCTGTAGATATGAACGCCGTCTTGGATTGCGCGTTGGTCAATGACGTGGTTGTGGCCGTAGATGCGATTGAGGATGGGTTTGGAATTCTGTTCCTCAAACAAGGCCAAGTGCGAATAACACATCGCCCAGACCATGGAGAGAAAGGTCTCCTGGATGGTTATCTGTTTGTTCTCGTCAACGAAGGGCACTAGTTGGTCGGGGGATCGAGGGTCCACGATGGCGCGCTCCGAGTAGTCGTACGCTATGCACGGCTTTAGACCGTGCTTCTCCAGTACTGCGTGGAATTCCTTGGGGAAGTCTGGGTGAACGTACTCCAGGGTGTGTGCGACATTCCATTTGAGGACTCTCACCGGCTGGTTTCCGATGTGTGTCGCGGGGTTGTAGTAGTTCTTTCTCATGTTTAGTACGGTTCTGAAATGGCGTCGGGTTCTGCCGCATCGGCGGCGGGGGCCGGCGCGGTGGTTGGGATGGCACTGGCGGCGGCGAGCGCGTTGCGGACTGGCTCGCAACCCTGGCGGCAATGCTGGGAGACGAGGGTCCTGAGCTGGGCGGTGGTCCTGCCCAGCACCCGGTACGTGTAAAGGGCGATGAGGTTCAGCTCGAAGGCCGGGGCGGCCAGGAATTGCGGCAGGAGTGCTTCGATTTGCTGGCGCTCCGTATCTGTGAGCTGGAGAATGAACCGGAAGGGTTGGCCGGTCCTGCACGCTCTGAGCTTTGCCAAGTGGTGAAGGATCCGGTAGCGGCTGTAGGCGTTGAGGGTGTTGCTGGCGAGAAGCTCGAGGATGACCTGGCGGGCGCGGTCCCGGGCCTGTGCCGGCACGCCGCCGTAGAGAGCGGTTTGGACCAGTAGCCAACCCGCGTGGCGGGCGGGTCCGCGCCAATGGATCATGATGTCGCGGAGGCGCTCTACATGCCAGATTTGCCGGTCGCCCAAGGCTACCAGAGGCAGGCCGTCGGCATCGTGGGCACCGAGGAATTTGCAGAAGTCCTTGGCATCGCCGGCTTCCTGAAGCTCCTGGTCCTCAGCGAACCTGCGGGAAAATGCTTCAAAGGGGGCGTCAATCCGGGTGGCGATTTCCGATCCGGCCACTTCGTCTTCGTCTTGGCCGTAGTCGCCGCCCTCGTAGGCCCGGGACAGCAGGTCGCCCCGGGACGCTTCGTCCACGGCGATCTTGGTTTTTGAGGAGTTGAGGTTTAGGCCCTTGCGCAGGAGTTGTTCCTGAAGGATGCCGAGATTCCGAAGCACCGCTTCGCGGGAAGTGCCGAAGAGGCGGATGTCGTCAACGTAGCGGCCGTAGGACGCGCCGGGTCCGATCATGGCATCGTCCAGGTCCTTCAGGTAGATGTTAGCGAGGTAGCCCTCCACGCCGTCGCCGATGGGCAGTCCCTGGCGGAGCACCGCCGGGGTTTCAATGTTGTGGGTGCTGGGTGAATAATACCTGATGGGCACCTCGAGGAGGCGCCGGAGCAGGACTATCAGGTCGCACTCCTGGGGGAGTGAGAGGTGGCGGCAGACGGCGTCGATCAGGTAGTCGTGAGAGATGGAGTCGTAGAACGCCGAGATGTCCGTTCGGAGGAGGATGTTATTGGTGTTGCAGCTTTCGGCCTGCCACTGGCAGAACCGGGCCCAGCCGCCGGTGGAGAAGTCTTCGGTGAACCTGCGGGCGGCATCGGCCTCGCCGGCGCGCCGGTTGGCGAAGCAGTGGGGGTGGATTTCCGTCTCGATTTGCTCGGCGAAAAGGATGGCGATGCCGTAGCGCACAGTAAGGTCCTTGATGGGGATGTAGGTCATGCGCCGGTCGCACAGGTCGCTCTTGGGAGGGAAGTAGGCAAAGGCGGGCCTGGGACTGTAATGGGCCGGGGTCTGGAGCTCCTCAACCAGCTCCGTGATGATGGTGGCGCGGTTGGCGACGGCGTGTTCAATTTCGAGCGGGTCGTAGAAGTAGTCTGCGGAGCGTCGGTCAAAGATGGCGTAGTCTAGTGCGGCCGAAAGGAGTTCGCGGGTGCGGAGACGATTAATTGCTCGTTGGTGGTCCATAGGGCTGGAGGGTGTTTTAGTTTCGCTCGCGGGGGTATGGGACATCGAGGCTCATGGTCAGGTAGTCGGCAGGATTCCTGAAGACGTGGCAGAGGCGATGGCTGACGCGGGCGGCGACGATGGCCTGCCACTGGGTGAGGCATTGGGCGACCGGGGCGACGGTCTGAGCGAAGATGGGTTGGCCGGGGGCGTCCATGACGTTGCTGACCAGATACACACCCTCGGGCAGGCTGAGCAGGAAACGCTTGCTGAGTGTTCCCGCAATTGATGGATTCTTCATAATCATGATTTCATTGGCCCCGCCGCGCCCGGTCGCCTGTAGGCGCACCAAGACGCAGCCGAACTGTGGTTAAAATAACATGGTGCGTGGGGGTTGACAAGCGGAATTAAACCGTGTTAAGTTGGTCGAGTTGAAATGACAGACGTGCCTAGAGATTACGCGGAAGTCGTCCGAAAGAAGCGGCGGGCGCGGGGTTGGACGCAGGCAGAGCTGGCGGAGCGGCTCGGGCTGACGAACGTCACGATTTCTCGGTGGGAGGGTGGCAAGGTGGAACCGCTGCCGATGTTTTGGCAGAAGTTCCTAGAGGTCACGGGGAGTGAAACGAGGTCGCCCGGCGCGGCGCGTAAGGCGGCGGTTCCCGAGGTTGTGGACTTTATGGGGGATGGGCTGGCGGTCCGGGCGATGGTGGAAGGGGAACGGCTGGCCTTCGGGCACCTGGCCAACCCGGCGTTTGCGACCGAGATTTCCAAGATTGACCCGCTGCCTCACCAGCGGCTGGCGGTGTATGACCACATGCTCAACCAACCGCGGCTGCGGTTTCTCCTGGCGGATGATGCCGGGGCGGGCAAGACGATTATGACCGGGCTTTACATCCGGGAGATGCTGGCCCGCCGCCTGATCCGCCGCATTCTCGTGGTGCCGCCTGCCGGGTTGGTGGGGAACTGGCAGAGCGAAATGCGCGAGTTGTTCGGGCTGGAGTTTGACGTGGTGGTGGGCGCGGACCTGTCTTCCCGGACCACCAACCCTTTTTCGACCGGGCCGAATGCCGACCGGGTAATTTGCTCGGTGGACACCCTGGACCGGGAAAAGGCGTTCTTGCGCCTGAGCGAGGAGGGCGTGCTGCCCTACGACCTAGTGGTGTTTGATGAGGCGCATAAGCTGTCAGCGCGGCAGGATGCGGACCTGACCATCCGCCGGTCGGCACGATACGAGCTGGCCGAGGCGCTAGCCGGGGTGGCGAACCGGAAGGCGGAATGGAAGCTTGGGTGGAGCGCCCGGCACCTGCTGCTTTTGACGGCGACGCCGCACATGGGGAAGGACTACCCGTTTTTTGCCCTGTGGAAACTGCTGGACCCGCAGACGTTCAGCACCATTGACGCTTTCCAAGCGATGCCGCGAGAGAGCAGGGAACGATTCTTCATCCGGCGCACCAAGGAAGAGATGGTGACGTTTGAGGGGAAGCCGCTCTATCCGGAGCGGAATACGGACACGTTCTCTTACGACCTGACGCAAGGGCCGGTGAGCGAGCAGACCCTTTACGACCAGACGACGGAATACCTGCGGCACATTTACAACCGGGCGAAAATGCTGAACAAGACGGCGGCGCAATTGGCGCTCGGGGTGTTCCAGCGCCGCATGGCCAGTTCGACGTTCGCACTGCTGCGGTCCCTGGAGCGGCGGCTGGCGAGGCTGGAGGGCGTGATTGAGGACGTGGTGGCCGGGCGGATTGACCTGGTGAAACTGGCGCGGCAAGCGGAGCGGCTGCGCGATGAGGATGATCCGTTTGACGCGCACACCGCCGACGAAGAAGCCGGGGGTGAGGGCGAGGAAGAGAACGAGCGGTCAGAGGAAGAAATCCTGGGCAGCTTCGTGGCGACCACGATTGCGGACTTGGAGATTGAGAAGGATTACGTGTCGAAGCTGCTGGTGCTGGCGCGCAAGGTGCAGGACCTGGGGCACGAATCGAAATTCGAGCGGTTGAAGGGGATCATCGAGGACAAGCGTTTTCGGAACGAGAAGCTACTGGTGTTCACCGAGCACCGCGACACGCTCACCTACCTCAGGAGCCGGCTGGATGGGCTGGGCTTCACCGGGCAGGTGGCGAGCATTCATGGCGGCATGAATTACCTGGAACGGGGCGAACAGGTCGCGTTTTTCAAGCGGCCCATCGAAGACGGCGGTGCTAGGATCATGGTCTGCACCGATGCGGCCGGAGAAGGTATCAACCTGCAATTCTGCTGGGTGATGGTGAATTACGATATCCCGTGGAATCCGGCGCGGCTGGAACAGCGCATGGGCCGCATTCACCGGTATGGTCAGCCGGCGCCCGAGGTGTTCATCCTGAACCTGATTGCCGGGAAGACCCGCGAGGGCAAGGTGGTGAAGGTGCTGCTGGACAAGCTGGAAGCGATTCGGAAGGAGCTGAAATCGGAGAAAGTGTTCGATGTCATCGGACGCATCTTCGAGGGCAAGAGCATCACCGACTACATGCGGCGGTCGCTGGAGGGCGAGGACCTAGACCAGCTCACGCTCGACCTGGGCGGGCAACTGACGAAAGAGCAGGTGGCGGCGATAGCGGAGCGGGAGCGGCGGATTTACGGCGACGGTGGCGATGTGGCCATCCGGCTGCCGGGGCTGAAGGAGAAGATGGCGGCAGAGGTCTATTCGCAATTGCTGCCGGGATACGTCCGCCAGTTTGTCCAGGACGCGGGGCCGATGCTGCATCTGCGACTGGCTGCGGTGGACGAAAAACGGTTCCGGCTGACAGCAACGAGGCCACGGGCGCTCGACCCGCTGCTGCCGATGTTGGAAGCGAAGGGGCGCGACCAGTTGGAGATCACCTTCTCGCGACCGCCTCGGGGGGAGAACGGAGCCGTGTGGGTTCATCCGGGGGAGCCCGTATTCGACGAACTGCGGGGCCTGGTGAACCTCGGAGCGATGTCTCATGCGCGTCGTGGCGCGGTGGTGGTTGACCCATCTTCGACTCACTCCTACTTGCTGCACCTGGCGTCCGTGACGATTTTGCGCCGGGCTGATCCTTCGCTGGCGGCTTTGAAGGGTGACGAAGTGTTGGAGCAATGCCTGGTGGCGCTGCGCCAACATGAGGACGGGACGATGACGGTGCGGCCGATTGAGGAGTTTCTCTTGCTTGAACCGCGCACGGGCGGGCTGCCGCTGGACGCGCAGCGGCTGGCGGTATCGGCACAGGGCCGCATCGAGGAGGCGCGCGCGTTCATGGTCGCGACGGTGGCAAAGGAGTTCACACAGAAGCATCGGGACCGATTGAACGCGGACCTGGCATCGCGCGTTGAATTCTTGCGACAGGGGTTTTTCTACGAGCAAAAGGAACTCGTCGAGGCGCGCACGGTGTGGAGCAAGCGGCGGCGCGAGGGGCATCCTTCAGCGGAGCGGGAGATTGAACGCATCCGCGATTTGCAGCGGGCGTGGGAGAGGCGTTCGCAGGACGCGGAGCAAACGGTGTTGCGGGAGCCGGCGCTCATTGGCGTCGGACCGGTGGATTTTCTGGCGCATGTGCTGGTGCGCCCGGCGGCGAACGATGAAGAAAGCATGCGTTACGACGCCGAGGTGGAGCGCGTGGCGATGGAGTTGGTGATGGCGCACGAGCGGGCGCTTGGGGCACGGGTGCAAGACGTTCACTCACCCGAACTGTCTTTGCAGGCGGGATTGAACACGCCGTGGCCGGGATTTGATGTGCTGAGCCACCGTCCTGAAGGCAAACGCCGTTGCATTGAGGTCAAGGGCAGTGCGCGGCAGGGAAACATTCACATCAGCACGAACGAGTGGGCGGCGGCGGCGAACCGGCGCGAGGAGTACTGGCTTTATGCGGTATTTGATTGCGGGTCTGCCGCACCGCGGCTGGTGGCGGTGCAAGACCCGTTCGCGAAGCTGGTGGAGAAAGCCGCCGGGTTTGAACTGAAAGCAAACGACATCCTGGCTGCCGGGGAACATCTGGCATGATTTAGCCCACGAAACACGCGAACGAAACGACACAAATGAAGCCGAGTAAAGCACCTGAAGCGAAAGTCACCAAGGCAGTCGAGGGGATGCTACCGGAGATACGTTCCTTGATCGAGGAAGCGCGTCACCGGGCGGTGAGGGCGGCCAATCTCTCGATGGTAACGCTCTATTGGAACATTGGGCGGGTCATTACCACGGAGCTTCAAAACACACCCGGCCGGGCCGGATACGGCGAAGCCCTCTTGGCTCGCCTGGGCGACCGACTGAAAACCGAATACGGGCGCGGTTTCTCACGGGCCAACCTTCAGGACATGCGGCGGTTCCACGCTGTTTTCGAGATTCGCCAGCCAGTGGCTAGCAAATCGGAGCTGCCGGCAATTCGCCAGCCAGCGGCTGGCAAACCCTTTTCTCTGGCAGTTCGGCAGCCAGCGGCGGTCGAGTCCGGCGAACGGCTCCTGGTGGATTTCGCCAAACACTACCACCTCGGCTGGACGCACTACCGGATGCTCCTGGGTATCGGGGATGTACGGCAGCGGCGGTTTTACTTTGAGCAAGCCTGCCACCAACGGTGGTCCAAGCGGGAACTACAGCGGCAGATCGCCGGGGCCTTGTTTGAGCGGGTGGCATTGTCGAGCGACACGCGCGCGCTGATCAAGCTGGAGAAACAGAAGGGACCGCCGGAGGTTGCGCACTACCGCGAAGCGTTCAAGGACCCGTATCTGCTGGATTTCCTGGGGCTGACCGGCGCGTATTCGGAGAAAGACCTGGAAGCGGCGATAATCAGCAACCTGCAACAGTTTCTCACCGAACTCGGCAGCGAGTTTTGCTTTATTCGGCGGCAGTATCCGATGCGGGTGGACGACGAGGACTACTTCCTGGACTTGCTGTTTTATCATCGGGGCTTGCGCTGCCTGGTGGCGGTGGATTTGAAGATTGGGGCTTTCGTGGCGGCGGACAAGGGCCAGATGGACCTTTACCTGTCGTGGCTCAAGCGGCACGAGTGGCGCTCCGGTGAAAATGAGCCAGTGGGTCTGATCCTCTGCACCTCGAAGAAACGGCAGCACGTCGAACTGCTGCTGGCGCATGGACCACACAAGATGCAGGTATCCGAATACCTTACCAAGCTGCCGGACAAGAAGGTGCTGGAGGATCGGCTGAAACTGTATGGGCGATTGTTGGAGGAAGAGGGGGCTTGATTCGAGAGTTATGATTGCAGATTTCAGAAGTGGAAACCGCGAAGCACGCGAAAGACGCGAATGAGGTGACATGAGCTTGTGCGTTGCATGGAAGTACGAGGATCGGCATAGCAGCAGAGTCTTTTTTGCCGCGGATTCCGGCGTTGTGGTAAACACTGTGGTTAATGAGGAACCCAGGACTGTGGTGATGCCGTATAGTGGGATCAAGGTGCTGGAAATACCGATCCGCGTTAGGTCCGCCACGGATGCAGCTACCGGTCAGGCTCAGCAGTTGTTTGATAGGAAGTATGGGATGGCTTTCGCGGGAAGCTATTTGACGGCGTTCCTCTTGAAGGAACTATTGGCTGAGAACCTGGCCAAAGCGCAGTTTGTTGGTCCCCCAGAGTCCGTGACCTTTGAGAGGATCTGCGAGGTCGCGCTGAGGTTTCATAGGTACTTTCACGGGCAAATACGGGAGCACCTTACGAGGGATTTTGAAGTCGATTTCTTTCTCGGAGGGTATTGTGGCGCTGCACATAAAGTCCGGGTTGCTAGGTTCTTTGTCGATCTGGGAACCGAAGAGCCGGCTTATAAGGAAATTCTGGCGCAAGAGGGCTTCTCATTCGACACCATAGGGATAGAGACGGCGCAGGACCGGTTTGCAGACCTAATGCGGCTTAGCCTGAGTGCGCCGTGCAGAACTCATTTTGCGGCCTTCCGTAGGCTTAGGGACATCATTCTGGACCCGGACTATCCCTTGGTTGCTGGTGTTACACAGTACGGCGAATTTGAGGGTGCCGACTTTAAGCTGAGGGGTTCGCTGAATGTCGAAGTCGAGCATGGAGACCTGCGGAGTCGTATGTATGTCCGGGGAACGAACCTAGATTTGATAAGGGGGGATGAGGGATGGGGGGATCTGCACTGGGGCTACTCGTTTGGAGACCTGCAGGGCGATGATGTACGTAGTTTTGATGCGACCAGGACGTTCTGGGAGATGCGGCAACAGGAGGACGGATCTCCGAATCCGGTGCGGCATGTGATTGATGAGCAGATTACAGTGGTGCCGCACGATCCGAAGTGGATGCGTTGGTTTGAGGAAGAAGCAGGGTTCCTGCGAATTGCGCTGGGCGCCGACGTCCCAATTGAGCATATAGGCAGCACCGCCGTGCCAGGCCTCGCTGCTGTCCAATTTATTGATGTGCTTGTTGGGGTTGATGCCCTTGCCGATGCGCAACACCTTCCATTCAATTTGGAGACAAATGGGTATGAGTACCTCGGAGACCGGCTGATCCGGGGACAGCTGTGCTACCGGAAGCGTGGGGAGCGTTGGTTTAATCTGCACGTGGTTGAACGGGACGGGGACTTTTGGCGCAGCGCTCTTCGGTTGCGGGATTATCTGCGGCAACATCCCGACGAATGTGCGGCATACAGTCGCGAGAAGATCAGGATCTTGAACACCGGCTCTTGGACCTTGGTGCGCTACCTGAACGAGCGGGCGAATTACCTCGGCCAGCTACTCGCGAGGGCCGGCCAGTAATTATCACAAAGCAGAACTACGATGAACGATTACTCACGATTGATTGAACACGCCTTTCCACTGAAGCAGGCTTCAATGGATTCTGTCCATGAGAAGGCTGTGCGGCACGGGCATATCTCCACATTGCATATCTGGCCGGCGCGGCGACCACTGGCGGCCTCGCGAGCGGCTTTGCTGGCAACGCTGCTGCCTGATCCCGGCACGCCGGAAGGACGCAAAGCATTGTGCGAGAAATTCGGTGGGAAGCTGGTTGACGAAAAAGACAAGGAGGGCCGGGTAAGACAGGTGACGGAGGGTGGTATTCTGCGGTGGAAACGGGAAATCGAAAACAAGGCAACGCTGGACTGGTTTCGGCAAGAAACTCACAAGGCGAATGGCGGACGCGCGCCGAAGGTGCTCGATCCATTCTCCGGCGGCGGGGCAATTCCGCTGGAGGCGATGCGGCTGGGCTGCGAAGTGACCGCTGCCGACTTAAACCCCGTCGCGTGGTTTGTTCAGAAGTGCACACTTGAATATCCTCAGAGATTAGCGGGTCAGAAGTGTCCACTTCCGGATTTCATTCTTCGCGATGCCAGGTTCATGGAGGAATTTTTTGAACGCGTTCATGGGTTAAAAGGGGCGCAGTTACGCAAGGCGTTAAAATCACTTGGCCACGGCAAAAAGGGCCGACTTGTACAAGACGAAGTGAACCTTGGTGGGCTGACCGAAGCCGCAGGGATTTCGCTGGATGCAAACTTGGCTTGGCACGTTAGAGCGTGGGGACGCAAGGTGCTGGCTGATGCACGCAAGGAACTGGCGCATTTGTATCCAACTTACGCCGACTGGCAGCCACTGACACCAGGCAAGCCCTTTGAGCCGCAACCAACGCGCCTGATTGAGCCGGACCAGAATGGTGTGGCAAGTGCGGATACGTTGAATGAGGACCTGTCGGAAGATTATCTGGAGGACAAGTTCAACCCACGCTGGGTGGCGAAGCCGTCAATGGCTTATTTGCGGGCGCGGACAGTGACGTGCAAGAACTGCCGGGCGACAATTCCGCTCCTCAAAACATGTTGGCTATGCAAAAAGGATAACCGGCGAGTCCGGTTGTTGATGGAAGCTAAGCCGGACGGAACGGGCGTTGTGTTCTCCATCGAACACAACGTGCCGGAGCGCGGTGGTAATCCGGCGCAGAAGCGGGAGCACGACAAGAAGCTTGGCGCGGGCACAATGTCTCGTGCCGGGGTGCAGTGTCCATGCTGCTCGACCATCTTGCAGACAGAGGATATCCGTTATGAGGGGCGAAATGGCCGACTTGGACACATGATAACTGCCGTGGTCATGGACGGACCTAACGGAAAGGAATTTCGGCTGCCAACAGATCGTGACTTGCGAGCGGCGGATATTTCTGAGGAAGAGGTGTTAAGGGCATTTGAAGACGTCCCCTTTGGTCTGCCGAATGAGGCAACTCCAAAGTGCGGTCCTGGCGCTTCGCGAGCCTTCTCTGTTGACCAATATGGTTTTGACGTTTGGAGAAAACTATTCACAAATCGGCAGTTGGTTGCGTTGGCCACTTTGGTAAAGGCGACACGCCAAGTGCGAGTGGTTGGGCAGCAAGAAAGTAAGACTTGGATTGAGGCTGTTAGCGCCTACCTTGCATGTGGAATGAGCCGCTTGTTGGATTTTGCCAACATGGCGGTTCAGTGGAAGATAGACGTTCCGACCATCAATCATTCATTCGTCCGATTTGCGCTTCCGATTGTCTGGGATTTCGCAGAGGGAAATGCCGTCGGCGAACTCGCAGGCAGCTACATCTTGTGTTTGGACCGTATCTGCACAGGTTTGGATACCTACAGCGACTGGGAACTCAGCGAATTACCGCCAAAGGTGGAAATGTTGTCGGCGACGAAACCACGAGGAGCGCTATTCGATTGTATCGTCACCGATCCGCCTTACTACGATGCGATTCCTTACTCGGACTTGATGGACTTCTTCTATGTCTGGCTGCGACGCATGCTCTACGGGATGAATCCGGAGATGGATGCTGCGTTTGCCGAACCGCTCGCGCCAAAATGGAATCACGAGGCTGGGGACGGAGAGTTGATTGACGATGCTGCCCGGCACAAGGGAGATTCGGATGCTTCAAGGAAAGCATACGAAGATGGCATGGCGCGAGCCTTTCAAGCGTGTCATTCGTCCCTTACTCCGCATGGGCGGCTGGTCATCGTCTTTGCCCATAAGCATCCCGATGCTTGGGAGACGTTGGTTTCTGCAATCATCCGTGCCGGGTTTGTAGTGGACGGGTCTTGGCCTATTGCAACTGAGCAAGAATCTCGAATGCGGGCGCAATCGTCTGCAGCGCTCGCGTCATCGGTTTGGTTGGTATGCCGTAAGCGTGATCCGCTGGCCAAGGTTGGTTGGGATAACCGTGTGATGGCAGAAATGCGGGAGAATATCGCCGCGCAGTTGCACGAGTTTTGGGATGCGGGAATACGCGGGCCGGACTTTGTTTGGGCTGCGACCGGACCGGCGATGGAGGCTTACAGCAAATATCCGGCGGTGAAAAAGGCGAACAGCCCGACGAATGAATTTCTGTCAGTGAAAGAATTTCTCGACGCTGTGCGGCGCATTGTCATCGAGTTCGTAGTCGGCCGTGTGCTCCATATCGAGTCCGGCACAGAGCGACTCGATCCCGTCACCAGCTACTATTTGCTCCATCGCAATGATTTTGGTTTTGAGAAAGCTCCGGCGGGTGCCTGTATCTTGTATGCGGTGAGTTGCGGTCTCTCTGACGCGGAACTGGAGCGCACCTGGAACCTAGTGAAGGTGAAGGGCAGCGCCGTGCCCGAGCCGGAAGAATCGGAAGAAGAAACTGGCGATGAGGGCGCCGAGCCGGCGGAGGAAATGAGCGGCGGCGAGTTCACCCTTCGGACGTGGAAGGAGCGGAAGGAAAAACGGATGGGCTTTGAATCCGTGGGCGGGCGTGAGATTCCGCTGATTGATCGGGTTCACCGGCTGATGCACCTGTGGCGCGACGGGGATGTGCGCAAGGTGGACGATTATCTGGACGAATACGCCCTGCGCCGGAATGAGCTGTTCGGGCGTTTGATTCAATCGCTGATTGAGTTGTCGGAGCAGGCCGGTGAAGAGCGCTCGCTGCTGGAAAGCCTGAGCAACCACCTGGGCGCGAAAGCGGCGAAGGCCGACACGACGCGCTCGCTGGGATTGGACGTAGAGACCCGAATTTAGCAAACTGACAAAATAGAACTGATTATGCCGCCAACACCGAAATGGAAGCCTTGGCACGAAGTGGTCCAGCTTCGTGATGAATTGAAATCGGGCGAATTATCGCTGGCGATGTTCGCCGCCGATCTGGATGAGGTCATCCTCAAGAAGGGCAAGCGCCCGATTTACGAGGACCCGGCGAAGTTCTTCGCCCTCACCTACCCGACCTACAACCTGCGCAACCTGGTGCGGGACGTGGTGCGGCGGCTGGCGGGCAAGAGCGACAAGGCGGTACGCCAACTGAACCTGACCTACGGCGGCGGCAAGACGCACACGCTGATCACACTGTTCCACTTGGTGGACGATCCGGCCTCGCTGCCGGACCTGCCGGCGGTGGAGGAGTTCCGCACCCACATTGACCTGGGCAAGAATCTGCCGAAGGCGCGCGTCGCGGCCATCTCGTTCGACAAGCTGGACCTGGAGACAGGTGCCGAGGTGGCCGACCCGACGGGGAAGATAACCCGGCTGTTCCATCCCTGGAGCGTGCTGGCGTGGCAATTGGGGGGAAAGAAAGGGATGGAAATCCTGAACGGCGGGAAGGGCATGGCCGAGCGCGACACCGCGCCGGCGGAAAACGTGATGATGGACTTGCTGGCCGTCCCGAACGCCGAGGGCGTGTCGTCGCTCATTCTGCTGGATGAGGTGCTGATGTATGCGCGGCAGAAGGTGGCGCAGGACAAGGCGTGGCTGGCCAAATTGCAGGCATTCTTCCAGGCGTTGACACAGGCGGCCGTGAAGACGGACCGGTGTGCGATTGTGGCGTCGCTGCTGGCGTCGGAACTCAAGTGGATGGATCAATCCGGCTTGCAGATCACAAATGCGTTGAAGGAAATCTTCGCTAGGCAGCAGGAAGAGGCGGTCGAGCCGGTGGTGAAGGAGGATGTGGCCGAGGTGTTGCGCCGCCGGTTTTTCAAGCCGGAAAGCATCAAAGACAAGGAAGCGTTGCGTCCGCACGCGATAGCGGCGTTCAAGGGCATCGCCGCGCACGATGAAATCGTTAAGAAGCAGGGTGCAGCTGCGGAGAAACGCTACGTGGAGAGCTACCCGTTTCACCCGGAACTGACAGAAGTGTTTTACACGAACTGGGTGCAACTGGACCAATTCCAACGCACGCGCGGCGTGCTGCGATTGTTCGCGATGGCGTTGCGCGACTCGGCGGGCGTTGATCCGTGCCCGATGGTGGGCGCGAATGTGTTTCTGAAGAAGCTGGGCGAGGAAGGGCTGTCGGACGCCATGCGCGACCTGGTGGAGATTGCGGACGCGCAATCCGCCGAAGGGCAGAAGGTGGCGTGGAGCGGGATTTTGAACCGCGAACTTGGCTTCGCGAAGGGGATTCAGCGGGACTTCGCGGGGCTGGCGAATCGCGAGGTGGAGCAGGCGGTGCTGACGACGTTTTTCTATTCGCAGCCGGTGGGCCAGAAGGCGCACGTGCGGGAGTTGAAGCTGGCGGTCGCGCCGACGAACCCTGATCGCATCGAGCTGGAAAAGGCGCTGATGCGGTGGGCGCAGGATAGCTATTGGCTGGACGACAAGTTCACGGCGACGGAAGGCGGCACGCTGCCAGAGGATTGGCGGCTGGGGAACAAGCCGAACCTGACGCAAATCCATCGGGAGAAGAAGAGCAAGATTGAGAATGACAAGGGGCTGATCGCCGTGCGGCTCGACAAGGCGATTCGCGACGTGAAGAAGCTGACGGATGGCGCTTCGGGCCTGGGCGTGCGGGTGCATCAACTGCCGGACAAGCCGGCGGACATTGAAGATGACGGCAAGTTTCACTTCGCCGTGCTGGGGCCGGAGGCGTTCTCGGAGTCGGGCAAGCCGTCGGCGGTGGCGCGGAAGTTCATTGATGAGACGACGAGCGCGGCCAAGCCGCGCGTCTATCGCAACGCGGTGATCCTGGCGGTGCCGTCAAAAGACGGGTTGGAAGTGGTGCGCAGCCGCATTGCGGATTTGCTGGCGTGGGAACAAGTGGAGTCAGAGCTGAAGGAGCAAGCCAAGAAAGGCAGCGTGGACGCACAGCGCATGCAACGGCTGACGGTGGAAATGGAGAAGGCGAAGAAGATGGTGCCGGATGCCATCCGGCAGGCGTGGTGCATGATGGTGACGGTTTCGGAGAGCAACGACATCCAGGCGTTCAAGTTGAGCATCACGGATGACCCGTTGTTTATGACGCTCAAGGCGGACACCACTCGCTCGCGGCTGCAAGAGACGAAAATCACGGCTGAGTCCCTGTTGCCGGACGGGCCTTATGATTTGTGGAAAGAGGGTGACACGCTGCGCCGGGTGAAGGATTTGGCGAGCGCGTTTGCGCAATATCCACACCTGCCGAAGATGCTGAGCGCGACGGCCATTGTGGATACGCTTGTGGACGGCTGTGTGGCCGGCGATTTCGTGCTGCGGCTAAAGCGACCGGACCAAACGGTGCGGACCTGGTGGCGCTCGCGGCCCGATGAGGAGGCGCTGAAGGACTCGGATTTGGAAGTGGTATTGAGCACGGCGGCTGAACTGGCGGAGATTCCGGGCGCGCTGCTGCGCAAGGGGACTTTGCCGGGCCTGTGGGAAGCCAAGGCGGAGCTGGCGTTGTCGGAGTTCAAAGCGCACTTCGCCGGCGGCAAGGTGGTGCAAGTGGACCGAGGCGGTTACATGGGAGGGCAGCAAGTGCCGAAGGCGAGCGCGGGGGTGGTGAGCGCCGCCGTGGAGAAGGCGGTGGCCGATGGCGACCTGTGGCTGGTGTCGGGGCCGACGTCGCTGTTCAGGGAAGGGATTCCGGCAGGCGTGCTGACCGACACAAGCCTGTTGCTACCTCCGCCGGAGCCAATCGTCGCGGCGGCGATCCTGCAAGCGAACGTGCCGGCGGCCTGGAAGGGCGGGAAGGCGAACGTGGCGGGCATCCTGGCCCAGCTTTCGGCGCAACGCGCGAAGCCGGTGCCGTGGTATCAGGTGGCGCAGGCGGTGGATGGGGCATTGCGGGCGCGGCTTGTAGAATGGGATGCTGACTCGGCCGGGTGGCCGTGCGACCCTTCTGCTGCCGCCAAGGTGGTGCTGAAGGCGGTCGCGGGCGCCGGCGGCGGTGGCGGCGGCGGTGGCGGTGGTGCGCTGAACGACAAGGGCGTGACGTATCACGCCTATCTCCAGCCGAACGAGCTACAGGACCTGGCTGATGGCCTGACAGCGATAATGGAATTGCAGGCGAAATACGGGATCAAGATACGGTTCAATCTGGCGGTGGAGGTGACGGCGGAGACGGATTTGAAGCCGGAGGCGACTACCGAACTGCGGAAGGGTTTGGATGAAATATCCGATGCGTGGCATTGAGACAGGAGACGAGGGTTAAGGCCGTGAACCAGTCATCATCGCCAACCTGCTCGCCGGCGCATCAATTCCAAAACAGCACTCTGAAATGACCCACTGCATCTTCATCAGCTCGGTTCAAGAGGAATTCGCCGCCGAACGCCGCTCCCTCGCCACTGGAAAACCCCCAAGAAAGCGGTTACCATGACCACCGGCAAAACTACCAATATAAAGAGCCTGCTCCGTGACGAGTGTCTGCCGGCGCTGAATCAGAGCGCTGCCTATTTCAGCATGGCCGATGTCCGAGCCTGGCTCCAACAACGCGGCGTGGCCTGCCCGCCCCCGGTTCTGCGCGATTATCTTTCCCAATTCATGCGCAGCCGTCTCATCCACGACGCCGGGCGCGGCTGGTACTCCCGCATCGCCTCGCCAAGCGTGTTGAACGCGAAACCCGTCGCACGGTTGGCGCGGCAGGTCGAGCAGGCATTTCCGTTGCTGGATTTCGCCTGCTGGTCCACGGAACAAGTCCGCAGCTTCGGCCATCTTCTCCTCGCCCGCTTTGTGGCTTTCATCCACACCGAGCGGGACGCAATGGTGAGCGTGGCTGACCGGCTGCGAGATGCTGGCTACGACATCTACCTCAACCCACGCGGAGCGGCAGCCCGCGAATTCGCCATCCGCGAGCGCACGGTGGTCATCCGCCCCAGGCCGACGACCCAGCCGCGCGATGGCCACCTCGTGACGGTCGAGGGGCTGCTAGTCGATTTGTTCATTGAGCGCCGGACGTTGCACCTGATGGACGAGGGAGAGTATTTTCGCATGTTTGCCAATCTCGCCGGCCACTCGCGGGTCTCGCTGGCCGGGGTACTGGACTATGCCCGGGAACGGCGCCCGGCTGGGCTGCACCTCATCCAACATATCAAAGCGGAATTTCTGAAAAACTCCGCTTTAGTCAGTTGACCCAAAGCCCAATGATTGCCCGTCAATGCTTTGTAAACGAGTGGGTTCGGGCTAAAGCATCGGAAATTGGGTGCCGCAACCCCGTTATGCTTGAGAAGGCCATAGTCGCCCTCCAACTTCTGGGCCACCTCGCCGAAACCAGCCTCCCTATCCAGTTCAAAGGCGGCACCAGCCTCCTCCTCCGCCTCAATCCCATCCGGCGCCTGTCCATTGACGTGGACATTGTCACCCAGGTGAAGTCCGAGGAACTGGCCGCCGCCCTCAAAACCGTGGCCAAACTCGCCCCGTTCACCGGGTATGAGCACGACGCCGAGCGTGACAGAGACTTGCCCCCAAAAAAGCACTTTCGCGTGTTCTACCCCTCAACCATCGAACCCAAGACCGACCACGTTCTCCTCGATGTCCTGTTCGAGCGCGAAGAGGCGCCCCATTGCGAGCCGGTGCTAATCGCTACCCCTTTCATCACACCCGAACGCGAAGTGCGGGTCCCAGTCCCCACCATTAACAGCCTACTGGGCGACAAGCTCACCGCCTTTGCCCCGCGCACCATCGGCATCCTCTACAATCCGCTCCGCAAAACCGACATCGCCAAACAACTATTCGATGTCGCCGTCCTGTTCGATGTCGCCACCGATCTGCGGGTCGCCGCGGCGGTATATGCCGCCACCCACGCCCGGCAGCTCGTCTATCGCCAGGCTGCCTTCACCCTGGCAGAAACCCTGAACGACTCCATCGAAGCAGCATTTCTTTACAGTCAGCTCGACCTGAGAGGAGGTAAGGCCACCGAACACGGCCTCTTCCTCCAGGACGGCATCATTGGTCTGCAAAACCACATCGTCAATCAGCCCTTTCGCCGCGACGAAGCGCGCATCGCCGCCGCCAAAGCCGCCTGCCTTGCCGCCTGGATGCAGCGTCAACCTCCGAATCCTACGATTGACTCGCTGCGCTTCCACCCTGACCAAGTCACCACCCTGCGCGACCTTCAAATTCAGCCGCCATGGTCGCCACTCACTCGCCTCAAAGGTGCCAATCCCCAGGCATTCCACTACTGGTATCAGGCCCAGCGCATCCTGACATCATAAGCGGACAAAGGCACCGTCGCCCGCAGCCCCAGTCCGCCACCGTCTAAGCTAAGTCACCGGCCAAGTTGCGGTGCCTGTACCCTAATGGCCAAGGGTTCGCCGTTGCGACCTTGGAGCGTTACGGTAAACCCTATGAAACTAAAGGCTGAATTATTCCAAGCATATCTAAACTGCCCCACGAAGTGCTGGCTCCTGTCCCAAGCCGAGCGGGGTGCAGGCAACGTCTACGCCGAATGGGTGAAGCAGCAGAACCAAGCCTATCGCAACGAGAGTCTACAACGGTTGCTGGAAACGGTGCCCAACGGCGAACGGGTGATGGCGCCGACTAGCGACGGTATCAAGCCAGCCAAGTGGCGGATAGCAGCGGAGCTTGTGGTGCAAGCGCCGTGGGTCAACGCTTCCGACAGTGTGCAATCAGACGCTCTGGCAGTGACCGAAAGACCCCGTCACCCCGGGGACGGGGGCGCAGAGCCAGGGCCGCAACCCGAGCAGTGGTTTCTCGAATCGGCAATCGATGCGCTCGAACGCGTACCTAAAAGCAGAACTAGGGCTGCCCACCTGGTGCCAATTCGCTTCATCCGCGATAACAATCTCACTAAAGACGACAAGCTCTTACTGGCCTACGATGCGCTCACGCTCTCGCAGGTACTGGGCCGACAGATCACCGCCGGTAAAATCGTCCACGGAGACGAGTTGGTCACGATGAAAATCAAGACCACGCCATTGGCTCGGCAGGCGCGGAAGACAGTGGAAGAGATCGCCACCATGATTTCTAGCGGGTCGCCCCCTGACTTGGTGCTCAACCGTCGCTGCTCGGAGTGTGAGTTCGAAGCCAGGTGCAGGCAGGAAGCGACTGCTAAAGACGACCTCAGCCTCCTGTCAAACATGAAGGGAAAGGAGAGATCAAAATTCAATAGCGAAGGCATATTTACAGTCACCCAGCTATCGTACACGTTCCGCCCTCGAAGGCGGCCAAAGCGACTCCGCGACCGACGTGAAAAATACCACCATGCTTTAAGGGCTCTGGCCATCCGTGAGAGGAAGATCCACATCGTCGGAAGGCCGGAGCTGAAGATTGACGGCACGCCTGTTTACCTGGATGTCGAGGGGCTTCCTGACCGTGACTTCTACTACCTTGTCGGCGCACGGGTTCACAGAGCCGGCTCCGCGGTGCAGTACAGCTTCTGGGCAAGCTCACTCGAAGAGGAAAAGACGGTTTGGTCCGGTTTTCTCGAACTGTTAAGCACGATCGCAAATCCAGTACTCATCCACTACGGCAGCTACGAAACCACCTTTCTGAAGAGAATGTGTGACCGGTACTACAGGCCGCCGGATAGTTCGGCGGCGGGCTACGGGATCAAGGCGGCCCTAAACGCGCTCTCATTCCTCTTTGCGCAGATTTACTTTCCTACGTACTCCAACCGGCTGAAGGACATCGGAGCATGGCTAGGGTGCCACTGGACATCCGCGAATGCGTCCGGCACCCAGTCAATCATCTGGAGAACCCAATGGGAGAAATCAGGCGATCCGGCGTTGAAACAGGAATTGATCAACTACAACTCTGAAGATTGCCAAGCCCTGGAGACACTAACTGATACGCTGACACAACTGTGTAGCCCTGACCACCGGAGCGATCTCGAAAATGGAACCGACCCGAAAGCGGTGTTTGCCGAACCCTCCACATCGAAAGACACGCTCTGGCCACGTTTCTCCAGTGCCATCGAGAGCTTTGCCAGTATTAACAAAGCTGCTCGGTGGGACTTTCAACGGGAGCGGGTGTATATCAGGACGGATCAGCTCTTGAATCGCGCATCCAAGGCGCGGAAGTGCCGTGAAAAAAGGATTAAGAGAACCAACGAGGAGGTGGTGTTAGCCCGGGAACCGGTCTGCCCGAACTGCGATAGGCGGATGGACAAGGTCGGGTCAGCCACGAAGACCACCTATGACATCCGTTTCAGCCGGTTCGGTTTGAAGCGTTGGGTGGTAACTTACCGTTTCGACAGGTTGTGGTGCCGCCACTGCAACAGCTACCTGGGAAAGCCTGAGCACATCAAGCCGTGGGGATGGTGCGGCCGTAACCTCGTAATGTTCATGATGTTCAAGATTGTCGACCTCTGCATGACCCAGCGGGCAGTCGCCGATGAGCTCAACCACCTTTTCGGACTTGGACTGCAAGAGGGGGAAGTCCATCGCATGAAGTCCAGGGCAGCAGAACATTACGCCGATGCCAGAGCTCGGATCCTCGCCAAAATGCTGAAGGGAAATCTGATTCACGCCGATGAAACACCGATCGTTTTGAAGCACAAGCGAGGCTACGTGTGGGTCTTTGCCACATTTCACGAAGTTGCCTATTTCTACACGGAAACAAGGGAGGGCACCTTCGTTGAGCAGGCGCTCAAGGAGTTCAAGGGCGTCATCGTCTCCGATTTCTATTCCCCCTACGACGCATTGCCCTGCCCTCAGCAGAAGTGCCTAATTCACCTGATGCGTGACCTTAACGACGCGGTTCTCGATTACCCATATGATGAGGAACTAAAAGGGATGGTGGTCGAATTCGGCGAATTGCTCAGGAGCATCGTGCAGACAATTGACAGATGGGGCCTGAAGTCCCGCTTCCTCGGAAAGCACATAGTTGACGTTGCCCGGTTCTATCGAAAAAGGATCAACATCACGCATAGAAGCGAGCCAGCCTTGAAGTGGAAGGAACGCTTTTTGAAAAACAGAGAAGGCCTGTTTACCTTCTTGAGCCATGATGGCATTCCGTGGAACAACAACAACGCTGAGCACGCGATCAAAGCCTTTGCCCGACTGAGGCGTGCCATTCTGGGGCTGTCCACCGCCAAGGGAATCGAGGAGTACCTGATCCTGCTCAGCGTCTGCCAGACGTGCAAGTACTCCAGCGTGGATTTCTTGGATTTTCTTCTCTCGGGGGATACCGATGTCGATTCCTTCGCCCAGAAGCGAAGAAAAGCAAAACAGAGGACAGCAGAATGCCCGTTCTGAATTGACCGAAGTAACGGATCTGGGGCTGGGTTCGGCGGTTCAGCCGCGCCTCCGCCACCGGGGCCCGCACCAAGGTGATGCCAAAACTGCCATTCTGGTAGTTTGAAATGCTGTAACTCACGTGCCCCGAACCTTGCCAGGTAATGGTTCCGCACACGTTTGTCCTTTCCAGTTCGCCGGCGAGGAGAATCCGGTAAGCAGGCAGGGCGACGAAGGACCTTTAGGTGCGCTCGATATTGAAGGGACCCGAAGTTCCCCTTACTTCATACTGTTCGGTCGGCATTCCCGCTGATTAAACCAATCCATGATAGAACGCGGCCGATAAAAAATGAGGCGACCCCGGCGAAGGTGCGGCAACATTCGCCGCTTGGTTTCCTTCCTGATCCACTGGAGGCTGGG